>JAHLFE010000149.1 GCA_018884035.1 Candidatus Anaerobiospirillum pullicola | reverse complement strand
GTTCCGACCCGCACGAAAGGCGTAATGATTTGAGCGCTGTCTCGACAATGCATCCGGTGAAATTGAAGTGCCAGTGAAGATGCTGGCTACCCGCGCCAGGACGGAAAGACCCCATGGAGCTTTACTCCAGTTTGGTACTGGGATCCGGTATTGCATGTACAGGATAGGTGGGAGGCTGAGAAATGGTGACGCCAGTCGCCATGGAGCCATTGTTGGGATACCACCCTTGCGGTATTGGGTTTCTAACCTGCGGCCGTGAACCGGCCGGGGGACAATGCCAGGCGGGGAGTTTGACTGGGGCGGTCGCCTCCGAAAGGGTATCGGAGGCGCCCAAAGGTTCCCTCAGAATGGTCGGAAACCATTCGAAGAGTGCAAAGGCAGAAGGGAGCTTGACTGCGACACCGACGGGTGGAGCAGGTACGAAAGTAGGGCTTAGTGATCCGGTGGTATTAAGTGGGAATGCCATCGCTCAACGGATAAAAGCTACCCTGGGGATAACAGGCTTATCTCTCCCAAGAGTCCATATCGACGGGGAGGTTTGGCACCTCGATGTCGGCTCATCACATCCTGGGGCTGAAGTTGGTCCCAAGGGTATGGCTGTTCGCCATTTAAAGTGGTACGCGAGCTGGGTTCAAAACGTCGTGAGGCAGTTTGGTCCCTATCTACCGCGGGCGTGGGATAATTGAGGGGGATTGTTCCTAGTACGAGAGGACCGGAATGAACGAACCGCTGGTTTACGGGTTGTCATGCCCATGGCACGGCCCGGCAGCCAAGTTCGGAACTGATAACCGCTGAAAGCATCTAAGCGGGAAGCAGGCCCCAAGATGAGTTATCCGAGTTTTAAACATAAGGGCCGTTGTAGACGACGACGTTGATAGGCTGGATGTGGAAGTCTTGTGAGAGATGAAGCTAGCCAGTACTAATGACCCGAAAGCTTGACCATACAACCCCGAGAGGTTTTAAGGCTGGTCAACCCCAAAGAAGTTGCATGAGCTTTGCATGTTTTTAAATACCGAGTTTGCTTGGCGACCATAGTGCTGTAGTCCCACCTGTATCCATTCCGAACACAGAAGTGAAATGCAGTCACGCCGATGGTAGTGCAACGAACGATTGTGCGAGAGTAGGTCATCGCCAAGCTAAGCAAGTGCGGAGCGGTAGTTCAGCTGGTTAGAATGCCTGCCTGTCACGCAGGAGGTCGCGGGTTCGATCCCCGTCCGTTCCGCCAATCTTTATGATGCAGTAGTGCTGATATGGCTCAGTTGGTAGAGCGCACCCTTGGTAAGGGTGAGGTCCCGAGTTCGATTCTCGGTATCAGCACCATGTTTTTTGACCGCCGTTTGTGCGGTTTTTTTGTTTTTGTGCTCTTGATTTCACGTGAAACAAAGTTTTGCGGATAAGGTGATGAGCTCCTTAGAGTGGGGCGGCTTGCTGCTGCAATAGGGCTGTGCGGGCATAACCGTGATTCTAAAAGTAAATAGGCAAAGTGCTCAGGGGGCTGCCTGCGCATGTAGCGCGCAGCAGGGCAGAGCGACTTGAGACCACTTAGGGATAAGGTGGGTGCTAACTGCGGTTGGCCGCATCTCTTTGGTTAGTGGATGCTTTGCGGGTGGTGTGGCTGCTGGCGTGGGAAATGGAGTGTGGAGTAGAGATGGTGGCGTTTGGGCTGTAGGGTAGAGCGTAGTGCTGCTGCTGCATCAGTAGGGAGTGGTGTGGTAATTCTTACCAAAAGTTTTAACCCTCTTAGTTGTGGTGATTTTTACCAAAAGTTCTGACCCTCTTAGTTGTGGTGATTTTTACTAAAAGTTGTAACCCTCTCTGGCTTGGTGATTATTGCCAAAAGTTGTAACCCTCTCTGGTGTGATGATTATTACCAAAAGTTCTAACCCTCTCTTAAGTAGGTCTATTAGCCCCTACTATCATTGATAATATAGCGCTTGCGCCACGCTATGAGGGCTGCTGCAGCGTCACTGTTATCTCGGGTGAAGTACTGTGACACTGGAGCGCGCAAAGAGGGGGTAAACTTCTTGAGCACAAAGTAATGCACTTTACCTTAGTTTTGTGGCATAAGTCCCCTTGCTTTGGCCCATATTACCTTTAAGTAGGTGACCAAGAAACGCCTTATTTATGGGCTTTATAAAATTAGCCTAGACCTCCTCACGGTCGGTGCTCAGATCTGCTCAGATCTGTTGCCTCCACTGCAAAGCACAAGGAGATCTGCTTCTCGCCGCTTTAGCTAGCATGTGGGGCGTTTCTTTATCCTCCTTGCCGTGCTTTCTGCGTATAGCTCTCATTAGCCCCTGTGCGCGCCGCCCCAGTGCTATAATCTTCCGGTTTTCTTGCTGCATGGAGCTAGGCATGTCCACTGTTATCGATGAGCGTTTGCAGAATTTTGACTTTGAAGCCGCCTTGTCAAATAAGCTGCCCTCAACCGTCAAAAGAGCACAGGTCGACGGGCCGCTGCTCTCTGATTTACTCGCCCTTGAGTACACCAACCTTGGCGTCGGTACCATCGAGGCCGAGGTCACTTTACAAGCGCAGCACTGCCGCTGCTCTCCTCTAGGCTATATCCTTCATGGCGGCGCCTCGTTGGCTATAGCCGAGAATATCGCCGGTTTTGGTTCAAGGCTGCTCTGCCACGTCTTAGGTTATAACAACCTCACTCCAGTGGGAGTGAGCGTGACTGCTAATCACATTAGCATGGCCCTTTACCACGAGCGCCTTCGCATCAAAGCTACTGCCATCCAGCAAGGCCACACCCTGCATGTCTGGAATATCGACCTGCTCCACAGTAGCAATGGCTCCTTAGTAAGCAGCGTGCGGGTAACTAATGCCCTAATAGAGCCTCGGCAGCCACGACCAAAAGAGTCACAGGCGCAGAGCCAGCGCTAACGATTCGCCTTAGCGCCGCGCTGTCAGCTTAGCGCAGCTCAGCCTATCCCACCGTTTACTACATGCAGCCTCGGCGTTGTCCTGTTGTACACAGAGCGTGGTTAGCAGCGTCCTTGTTGAGGTCGCAGCAATGAGTTTTGTCTGTTTGTCTGTCTGTTTGTTATGAGTGATGTGATTGTCACTGCCGAGCTGTCCTCCAAGCTGCGCATCCTGCTGCAAGCTCTGGTGCTAATTAAGCTGCCCTTTGTCCTTTATCGCTTACCAGAGGGGCGGCCGCATTTGCTGGTGCTTACCTCCGGTACCTGTCAGAGCCTGACCTCATGGGAGCAGCTTGATGCGGCCTCGGGCTTTGTGCTGGCGCCTTTTGCCTTAACTGAGCGCTATCCGCTGGTACTTTGGCCACAAGAGCATTGTGTGCACGCCTGTGGTTATGACGAGATCACGCATAGCCTCATGCAGCTTACAAAGACTAACGCCCTGTATCAGGAAGGGGTAGACAAAGCCGCATCCGCACTGCCTATAAGCACCGCTGAGGGTAAGCTCACCGAGGGTGATGTCACCATTGAACACGCCCCTAAAGAGCAATACTCGCGTGACTTTGCCGCGTTCATGACGCCACTGCGTGCGCAGCGCTATCAGAAGCTGGTCTTATCCGCGCGCTTTGCGCATCACTCACCACGCTGCTATGTCTGGGATAACTTCCAGCGTGCCTGTGCCGTCAAACCCCAGTTGATGGTGGCCTTAGTGCAAGCGCCGCAAGTGGGGACATGGTTTGTGGCCACCCCAGAGGTGCTGTTACGTACCAGTCCTCGTTCTGAGGTGCAGCAGCCTTTGCAGGTACACACCATGTCCTTAGCGGGCACCATGCCTTATAACGAGGACAACCTGCTTTTGGAGGCGTGGTCAGCCAAAGACCGTCATGAGCAAGCTTATGTCACCTCGTACCTCACGGAGCTTTTAGGTCAGTATGACTCTTTTGCTACGCAGGGGCCGTATCCGATAAAGGCAGGTCAGGTGGTGCATTTGCGCACTGACCTTACCTGTGAGGTGCCAGCCCAAAAGGGCTTAGGTCAGCTTATCTCGGCCTTGCACCCCACGCCTGCTGTCTGTGGCTTACCAAAAGCCGATGCGCAGAGTTTTATCCAAAGTCACGAGAGTGGCGAGCGCTCCTATTACTCTGGATTCTTAGGCGAAATCAATTGTGCCTCTGACCGTGGCGTGCGCTCTAATCTCTTTGTGCACTTGCGTACTATTGAGTTTTTGGCGCTTGAGGATTGTTGGGGCCCATGGCGCTTCCGCTCATATGTTGGTGGCGGCTTACTGGTCGAGTCTGAGCTTGACAGTGAGTACGCCGAAATCTGCGCAAAGAATCGCAGTGTGCTCAGTAACCTTGTACCAAAGCTGTGGATGCCTTAACTAAAAGCAACTAAAAGCATCACCACAGCAGTTGCAGTTACTGTCTCGTACCCACTAACTGACCAACTTTCAGGAAAGGATACATCCGCTGCTGCTCTTGAAGCTTAGACGCAGGCCCAGCTCATATCAGATCCGCCCATATCAGGGCTCAGCTCATATTTGAGGAAGGTGCGTTTAAGGTGGCGCTGATACAACTTCAGGTGTATGTATGTATGTATGTATGCACGACGGTGTTGGTAGCTCTGGAGTAACTCATGGTGTCAATGGTGGCTTCAGCCACGTAAAGAGGGAGGAGTGAGACCATGCTCTCCAATAAACAGAATGTGCTGCAATTGGTGGCTTTGCTGTATGCTCATGGCATCAGAAACGTAGTGCTCTGCCCAGGAAGTCGCGATATCCCCCTGACGCAGACCATTAGCCATGTCCCTTACTTTCGCTGCTACAGCCTCACTGATGAGCGTAGTGCGGGCTTCTTTGCTCTGGGTATTGCCCAAGAACAAGGATTAAAGGTAGCAGTGGTGGTCACCTCCGGCTCCGCCCTTGCAAACTTGCACCCTGCTGTATGCGAGGCCTTCTATCAGCAGGTGCCGCTCGTGGTGATTTCTGCTGATCGCCCTGAGGCGTGGATTGGGCAAATGGATGGGCAGACCATGCCGCAGCCTAATCTCTTTCAAGCGCTGGTGCGCAAAGCGGTGTCGCTACCGCAAGTGCATGATGAGGAGTCATTGTGGTATTGCAACCGCCTCATCAATGAGGCCTTGCTGGAGTTAGACCACGGCGTAACAGGGCCTGTGCACATCAATGTGCCGATCTCCGATCCCTTCTTTGATTTCACGGAGGTGGAGCTACCAGCAGTGCGCGTGATTAAGCGCGTGAACGGCTGTGACTTTAGCAATTGGCTGCAACGCCACCTTGACGATATGACGCAAGTGCTCCTCGTCGTGGGGCAAAACAATGTTAAGCGCTGGTTACCGTTTACTCTAAACAGCAAGAACATCTTGCTGTTGCAGCAAACCATGCAAGTGTTCTCTGAGCTTCCGAGCAACTTTGCATACATTGGTCAGGCTAATGCGTTAGGTGACAGACAAGGAGCTACCCCTTGTGCTTATTGCGGGCAGCAGTTGGATTGGATCTTAACGGCCTTAGAGCAAAGCTGTAGCCCTGAGGAGCTTAACGCGTGGACACCGCAAGTCGTCATCTCATTGGGCGGCCATATCGTCTCCAAAAAGCTCAAGCAATTCTTGCGTAAGCACCCACCAAAGTACCATCTGCTGATCAACCCACGTGGTGAGGTGAGCGATCTTTACATGCATCTGACCCATGTGGTGGAAGCTCCATGGCCAGATGCCTTAAGATGCCTCTTTCAGGAGTTAAGTTCTCCTGAAGGCGCGGACGCCCGTAAGGCCTATGTCAACCGATTTGCGGCGTTATATCAGAGTGTATTTGCGCAACCGCTAGTGGATACCGAAGGCGTGGGCTGCGTCAACTTTATCGCTCAGCTTTTAGCGTGTATGCGTAAAGGCAGCACCTTGCATTTGGGTAACTCTAGTGCGCTGCGCTTTGCAGAGTTTGCTCGTGTTAGATACAAAAGTGAGATTGCTGTGCACTGTAACCGTGGTATTAACGGCATTGAGGGCTCTGTTTCAGCAGCAGTGGGCGCAGCTTATCGTGCCTATCAAAATGCGCGGGAGATGCACGCTAAGGAGTATCCGCTGCACTATCTCATTGTTGGGGATCTGAGCTTCTATTACGACTTTAATGGCCTCTGGCATAGCCAATTGCCACCTAACTTGCGTATTGTGGTGCTCAATAACAGTGGCGGTGAGATCTTCCGCTTGTTACCTGGGCTTAAGCTTGATGAAGAGGCCGACCGCTTAGTGCGTGGCGTGCATCAGAGCCCTGCCTTAAGTACCATGCGTGAGCGCTTTGCGGCGCTGGGAATTAAGTATCTGGAAGTGGGCACCATTGCCGAGGCAAGGGGGGAAGCGCAAACTTCTGTGTCTGCAAAGCAGGAGGCCAGTGCTGCGGCCATGAGTGAGCTGCTGAGCCCTTGCACGGAGGACAGTGCGCTGACCTTAGTGGAGTATCACTGCGCCCCTGAGGAAAGTCAGGTCTTTACTGCGGCCATTAAGGACTTATGTGCACGAGTGCGTGATTATGTCACGCACGACTAACAGCCTTAGCAGTAGCTGCTAATGGTGATACTGTCTGCCGCAACCTTAACTGCCAGCACCACTAACACCAGCAACAACAACAACAGCAGAGTGAGTTGGTGTTTTGGTGGCTGGGTCTTACTTGAGTTAAGGCAAGACGCCGCGTCTTACTGCGTGTAGCTTTTACTGCTACTGCTGATGCTGCTCTGCTGCGCTCTTGCGAAAGGACATGGCCATGGCTGCACCTTATTAAGTGCCGCGCACACTACGATTCACAATTCGTTTCCGTACCTTTGAACTGAGGAGGATATATGGGGCAGCCTCGTGAGTGGCGTACCATTAAGGAATATCAGGATATCCTGTTTGACTTTTACGAGGGCATCGCCAAGATTACGATCAACCGTCCACGCTATCGTAATGCCTTTACCCCAACCACTGTCTCTGAGATCTCCGACGCGCTCTACTACTGCCGTGAGTGCCAAGACATTAACGTAGTGGTCTTAACCGGTGCCGGTGATAAGGCTTTTTGCTCCGGCGGTGACATGCACGTTAAGGGGCATGGCGGTTATGTCGGTACCGACGGTGTGCCTCGCTTAAACGTTTTGGATGTGCAAAAGCAAATTCGCTCGCTGCCAAAGCCAGTCATTGCCATGGTTAATGGCTATGCCATTGGTGGTGGTCATGTGTTGCACGTCGTCTGCGACTTATCCCTTGCCTCAGAAAATGCCATCTTTGGCCAGACGGGGCCACGCGTGGGCAGCTTTGATGCGGGCTTTGGTTCGTCGTACCTTGCGCGTATCGTGGGACAAAAGAAGGCTCGTGAGATCTGGTTCCTCTGCCGTCAGTACAGCGCTCAAGAAGCTTTAGAGATGGGCCTCGTCAATAAGGTGGTACCTTTTGACCAGCTTGAGGATGAGGTGGTGGATTGGGCTAAGACCATGATGCAGCACAGCCCATTAGCGCTGCGTATGATTAAGGCCGGTCTTAATGCCGAGCTCGATGGTCAGGCCGGTATTCAAGAGCTGGCCGGTGATGCCACCATGCTCTACTACATGACCGAAGAAGCCCAAGAGGGTGGAAAGGCTTTCCTTGAGAAGCGTAAGCCAGATTGGTCGCGCTATCCAAAGTTCCCTTAGACCCAGCGGTAGTATGGGGACAGACAGATGCGCAGGCGTCGTCTGTCCCCTGCGCGTTCCCGAGCTCCCAGAGAGTTTTTCAAGCGCACCATGCGTGATGCTTCTAAAGTGGTGGTGGTGTGGCCTCCCTGCCACTTGAATCATGGAGGCGGCTTGCACCCGTGTGCAGGGCTGTTACCGTGGCAGTTACATGGCGACGTTGCATCGTAGCTGCGTGGTGTTGTGGCACGGCAGCGGCGTATGGCGTCTGCGCTTTGGGGCCTCGGTGGTGCCATTGCCACCAAGCGTCAAGTGCGTCCTTCTTAGGCATGAGGTGGTGGAGCTTGCCATGCTTCGCTTCGCTTCGCTTTGCCGTGGCGTGGCTTGACGTGCGTGCAGGGCATTGTGTGCTGTGGTGTGCTGTGCGGCTTTGTGCTGCGTTGTAGAGGTGTTTAAGTAGTGAGTGCGCTGCGAGGGGAGCTCTATCGCTTTGAGCTCAAATTTAAAGAACCAGCTATGACTTCACGTGGCACCTACCTCACTCATACGGTGTGGTATCCGGTGCTGCACTGGGAGGGTAAGCTCGCTTTAGGTGAGTGTGCCCCTTTGCCTGACTTGAGTGCTGATTTCTTAAGCCAAGGAGCTACTGAAGACAGCCGCCTGCGTGGCTATGAGGCGCTATTGTGTGAGCACCTGCAAGCGCTGTGTGCTGCGCTGCGGCAGGGACAGAGCCCAGCGGTGGATTCATGGCGTCCTTACTCTGCGCTGCGCTTTGGTTTTGAGTGCCTCCTGCAGTCTTATACACAGCAGCAGGCGTCAGTAGCAGCATCTCAAGATGCGGGCGCCGCAGTGCTTTTCCCTAGCGCCTTTACTCATGGTAGCCTCGACTTGCCTATCAATGGCCTCATCTGGATGGGCAGCTTTGAGGTTATGGCGCAGCGTATCGTCTCTAAGCTTGCTGAGGGCTATCGCTGCATTAAGCTGAAGATTGGCGCTATCGATTTTGCCCAAGAGCTGCAGCTCTTAGAGCAATTACGCTCGCGCTTTAGCCCTGAGCAATTGGAGCTGCGCGTGGATGCTAATGGTGCTTTTAGTGCCGCCACCGTAGGAGACAAACTTAAAGCTCTCAGTGCTTTTCAGCTGCACTCCATTGAGCAGCCAGTAAAGGCGGGGCAGTGGGAGCTCATGGCTAAGCTTTGTGCCGAGAGTCCTATTGCTATTGGCCTCGATGAGGAGCTCATTGGGGTAAACGAGCAGCAACAAAAGATCGATCTCCTTGACACCATTAAACCTCAGTACCTCATCTTAAAGCCAAGCTTGCATGGTGGCTTAAGCGGCTGTGAGGAGTGGATTAATCTGGCAAAAGAGCGTGGTATTGGCTACTGGGTAACCTCGGCCTTAGAGTCCAATATTGGCCTTAATGCTATTGCTCAGTGGTGTGCGCTGCAAAACGTGACCATGCCGCAGGGCTTAGGCACGGGGCTGCTTTATACCAATAATGTCTTAAGTCCACTCTCTATTCAGCATGCAAAGCTGCACTGCGATTTAGCAGCGGTGGGCGCTTACGACGACTATGTCCGTAAGTTTCTCGCAAGTGAGGCGACACTGGTTGGCAGTTGGGACATTTAGCGGAGGCAGTCCTGCCCCCAAAGTGTTAGTTCCTCTCATGAAGTTTGTATGCTGCAATGACGTAGGGTTAGCCCTTGGGGTAGGGGACAGTAGGTTGGTTTGTAGAAGGTAGGTAGGGAAAGAGGTAGGTAGGTAGGTAGGCATGGTGGACTTTATCTTAGAGCGGCAGGCGCAGACGATTTGCCTTGAGGGGCGGGTTTATCATCATGCAGAGCTACCGCAGCTGCAAAGTGAGCTGGAGCAACAGTTAGCGGCAGCCACGCCTGAAAGCGCAGCGTCGAAGCAGCTTAGCTTTAAGTTGGAGCTTACAGCGTTCTTACGTGACTGGTTTGCGCCCAGCCCTACTTTAGAGGTTAAGACCTCTGGCTCTACCGGTGTTCCCAAGCGCATGCAGGTAAGCAAAGAGCACATGATGCACAGTGCTCAGCTCACTTTAGAGTTTCTGCACTTAAAGCGGGGCGATAGCGCTCTGCTGTGCATGCCGCTTGAGTATATCGCCGGTAAGATGGTGGTCGTGCGTGCCTTAGTAGGCGGTCTTGATCTCTACCCAGTGGCCCCTTGTGGCCAGCCTTTAGCGCCAGTGCAGGGGCAGGGGCAGGAGTACCCTAATTTACCGCAGCCTCTAAAGTTTGCGGCCATGATTCCTTTGCAGGTTTACAACTCATTGCAAGATGAGAAGCAGCGACAAGCGCTGCGTGACATTGAGCAGCTCATTATTGGCGGTGGTGCCATTGATGAGGCCTTAGAGCAGGAGCTGAGTACTTTTCCTCATTACGTGTGGAGCACCTACGGTATGACCGAGACTCTCTCGCACATTGCCTTGCGCCGCGTTAATGGCCCTGAGGCCTCAGAGTACTACCAGCCTTTTGCCCATGTGCACTTAGAGCTGTCAGCAGATGACACCTTAGTCATTGACGCCCCTTTGGTCGCAGCGGAGCGTTTGGTTACCAATGACATTGTGGTCTTTAATGAAAAGGGTCAGTTTCGCATTAAGGGCCGTAAGGACAATGTCATTAACTCCGGTGGCGTTAAGCTGCAAATTGAGGAGCTCGAAGCCAAGATCAAGGCACTGCAGCTTAAGTGGGACTTTCAGATTAGCTCCAAGCCCCACCCTAAGTTTGGTCAGATCGTAGTGCTCTTAGTGACCAGAGCTTCGCTGCATATTGATATCACTGAGGGAGAGTTGGCAGAAGATCAGCTTGACGCCGTGCGCGCCCTCATTAAAGACGCCTTACACCGCCTGCCACGTTACGAGCAACCAAAGCGTTTTCTGCTTGTAGAGGCCTTACCACGTACAGGGACGAATAAGCCTGATCGGGCACAAGCAAAGCTCTTAGCAGCGCAGGCTACAGCGGAGCTGTAGGTAGGTAAACAGCATCTGACGGCGCCTTATCTTTAGGTTTGCGCCTTGGCAAACAACTACTCTCAGGGTAAAACACCTGATTGTAGGCTGTTGCCTCCTTTGAGATTTGCTTTTCCTCTGGTTTTGATTGCCATCTAAAAGATCTGTCTGCTGCGTTGTACCGCTCAAAGATGAAAGGTAGCCTCCACAAAGGTGGGGCGGGCGCTGTAAGCGCTAAGCTACACCACTGTGGTCGCTGGTCGCTATCATTAGATAAGAGGGAGCACGTGGTCGGAATGGTAGAGAGTAGGGGCCAGCCACTTACCAGTAGGTGAGCGCTTACAGCCCGCTCCGCTTTACCTACCGCGCTCGCAGAGCCTGTTCTCGGCCATGGGCGTTAAGTTAGTGGTTCGCTTGGGTGTGAGAAAGTGGCGTTTACAAGCCACTTAATCGCGCAGGAAGATGTTTCCAGACTGGAAACACCTAGACTCGACGGTTCATCCAATAATCCCTTATATAAGGGATTCATCATAGGTGCCAATTGTGTCTCTTTGAGCCGGTTTTAAGGCTAAAATGCCAATCGACCGGTCCAAAAGCCACTTTAAGTGGCGCTGATGCTGATATTTAAGCGTTTTTGCTGAACTTAACGCCTATGGTTCTCGGCGTATGATGGGCTATTCTTTCTTGGTTTTACTTTTAGGTTCTTAGGTATGGCTAACGCAAGCGATTCCTCGGCAAATACCATCACAACCACTACCACCACTACCTCCACTACCAATACCACAACCACTTCAGCTCTTATCACGGCCAACGATGACTGTGGTGGTGATGAGCATCCAACTACCTCTACTCTAATCTACTTTAAGTGGTAGTCTACCGCACTGGTCAGGTTCTTTTGCTGCTATTGCCGCTCCGCTCTTACTCTTCCTGCCAGAGCTCCAGCTAATTTCAGCAATGAGCAGCACTCACTGTAAGTTCTCTTCTGAGCAGAATCCGCCGCAGTGATAGCTTGTGCTTTTGCTGTCGCCATCCTTTCTCGGGCGTGCTCTGCACACGTGGTATAGCCTGTTTTTACGGGCTATGATGAGGAAGGAGGCCCAGCTCGGCAGAGCGGGGAGAATGTCAACTCATATGACAACTCATAGAGGTAGTTGCCTGTTACTTAATTGTTCCCCATTTTTTGCTGAGTTAGCGTGTGGTATCTAAGCGCATGCGTGCACGTACACAAGAGGCTTCCGCCTCTCTAAAAGTTCCCCATAGTTGTATGCGCCACATAGAAAGTGCTTTGAGGAAAATGCATGCTACAACATATTGTGGCTGTTACTACCGTTTAAGCACCTAAGGCCACATAAAAACCTAAGCCCGTGCTATTACAGCTCCCCTGAAATGTGTCACAATGTTAAGAATACATAGGTGTGCACTGGTACACCTAGCATGATGACGCCACAAGGCTCGTTTTCTTGTGCTTGCAGAGTACGTTTTTGCGGTCGCAGAGATACCCAGTGATACAGGGTTGAGGGACTGCCCTTTTATGCGGTAGGCCCGGCAGGCGTATGGGGCTCTTTTTCTCTGTGCTCGCCGCTCTAACAAGGGCAAGTAAGCTGTTTTTCTTGTGAAATTGCGGCGCAACATCACAGTAATGCAGCGCGATACCTAGCCTTTTTCGCTAGAATAGCCTTGTATGAGCTAATAAAGCTCATAGCGCGGAGCGTGCTGCTCTTACGAACTGCTCTTAAAGCGTCGCAGAGCGAAAACAGCAACAACTTTAGACCTGTCAATTATGAGGCTCCCGTTGGTGCTCTGAGCCACTCTAGCCTAACTTTTGCTGAGCTGTCGCTGTTATTGTGGTGAACCTGGTCTCTATGGGGATTTTTCATCGTCATTGGATGGTGATCTTGCCGCAAAAGCTGATATAGGACACCACACCATGCTGGTGTTACACCATCATCTACAGCGCTAACGGTACGATAAAATGCACCTGCAAGTGCCGTTGGGCTTGAGATGTCACATTGCGGTATAGCCCGTTATTGTGCAGTGCAGCCTCATGACAGACGGTTGCTGTACCAATATTTGCTGAGAGGAGCCTTGCATGAGCGTAGATGAACTGTCGCCTTGGACAAAGCCTATTGATACGTGGAATGAAATCGAAGTTAGGCTCATCGATTACTTAAACATCTACCTACGTAACCTCCAGCGAGATGAGGTTTCGTTTGCCCTGTATCGTCTGCCTTTACAGAACGAGCCTTTTCTGGTCATCCAACGTTCGCAGGTGCAAACTTACTCCTCTCTCATCTCCCTCGACGTTTCTCCACAAAACGGCTTCCTCTTCGCTCCTTTCGCCATCACTGATGACCACCCAGCCCTCTTGATCGCCCCAGAGGAGGTGTACTCTGACACCTACTCTATCGCTCGTACTGCCTTTAAGGGAGTGCGTGCCGATCGCCCATGGATCGATCAGTTAGATGCTGTTCCTCTCCAGCACATCCAAGATCATAAGGACCTGCCAGTATTCTTGTCGAGCGATTTTGCAGACAAGCAGAGTGCCTTAAAGCGTTATCGCTACTGCTTTAGCAACTTCCACTATCGTGTGAAGAACGGCGACTTCCGTAAACTGGTCTTATCCCGCCTCTATAACGTGCGGGCCTATGAAGTTCACCCTGTACAGATCTTTGCCCGTGCCTGCGAAGCCTACCCAAACATGCTGGTGTCCATGGTGTACACCCCAATCTCGGGCCTGTGGTTAGGCGCCACTCCAGAGCTTTTAGTACGTGGTGAGCCAGGCCGCTACAACACCATGTCCATGGCTGGTACCATGTCAATCCTCGATCTGCCAGCCAGCATCGTTAAAGGCGATGTGGTGCAGGATCTGTCCACTTTCTACTGGTCGGATAAAAACAAAGAAGAGCAGCAAATTGTCACGGACTACATCACGGCTACGCTGGCTCGTCTTAACGCTAAGTTCACTTGCAGTGCACCGTTTACCTCTCAGGCTGGAGAGCTGGTGCACTTAAAGACCGATTTCCTCTTCTCCTTACCAGTGGGTACAAGCTTAGGCGTGCTCTGTGATGCCTTACATCCAAACCCAGCGGTGTGCGGTTTGCCACGTCGTGAGGCCCGTGAGTTTATTACCACCACGGAGTACGACGATCGCAGCTACTACTCTGGGCTGTTAGGCCCATGGCAGCCAACGCGTACTTCGCACATTTACGCCAACCTGCGCTGCATGCAGTTATTGCCATCGCATGAGTCGCTGGTGGGCAGCTCGCTGTATTCAAAGGCCATGCAGGTGTCCTTATACGCCGGTGGTGGCATTATGCCGGAGTCGGATGCGATGGACGAGTTTGAGGAGACTTGCAACAAGATGGAGTGCATGTCGCGCTTCCTTTTCAAGTCGCCAGAGCCAGAGGAGTCCACCCCTCACAGCAGCTTTGCAGCTTTTGCTGGCCAATAAAGGATAAAGGCGCAGCTGGCGGCAGTTTCATTAGCTCCTTTAGCACACGGCCCCTTTGGGGCCGTTGCTGTTTTTAGGGGGCGGTCACGCTCAGCACGGATAGTGGGGAGAGTGTTTTCCCCTAGGTTATTGGCTTAAAATCGGTCTTTTAGGTGGTAGTAAGACCCGTGATGCAGAACCTAATATGGAGCATCAAGCGTCGCTACCGCGACATACCTCTAAGATAGGTTAATGGCAAGTAGCTTTGCTCACCCATGGAAAAACATCCTCATAGTGGGGATAGTGGTTTGTATGTTCTTTTCCTGATAAATAAGCCGTTTTTGCTTTACACCTCGATATGAGCGCTGGCTTAGCATCAGCAGCAGCTCCTCTGTAGAGGTGGGGCGTTAAGTTTTGCGGTGACCACCTTACTCTTAAGGGCTCTCAGTAAGGTCAGCAAATCTGTGTTAAAGGCCGTATTTTAGCGGTTTGTGAAAAGTAAGGTGTACCGCTCTTATGGATGAGTGAGCTCATAAGTGATAGCTTCAAGGTTAAGTACTGCTAACGCCCCCTTCTCGAGATGAAAGGTGCAGGCGCGCTGCGCCTATCTTAAGGTTGGGCACGTATCCTTGCCTTAAATGCCGCCATCTATGAAGTAAGTCGTGTCCTCCCTACGTCAGAGCACTGTTTTCCCCACCGTTTCCGAGGTGTGAGTGTTTTCTCAGCAACTACAACTTCTCCAAACCGTAGCTCTTTTTAAGGCTCACGCTGTTCGTGAAATTGTCCTCTGCCCATCACCTGCGCTCATGCCATGGCTGCAGGCCTTTAGTGCCGAGCGTAGCTTTCATATCAATCGCGTCACTGACCCCCGCAGTGCGGGCTTTTATGCCGTCGGTCTATCCTCCTTTAGGCGTCAACCGGTGGCAGTTATCGTTTCTACGGCACAGGAGCTGTGGCAATTACAGCCAGCGGTACTTGCAGCCCATGAGCAGCATCTGCCTTTAGTGGTGCTCTCCGTAACGGTAAGTGAGCACTTAAGTAAGGTGAGCAGTCTTACTGACAGCATGGGACTAACGGCAAATGTCTTTGGATCTCTGGTAAAAGAGCAGGTGGCCTTATGTGTCTTGTCTGCGGCTATGGAGCCATCGCAGGTGCTGCCGCCGGTAGCACCAGCGCCGCGTCAGCGTTTCGGGCAGAGCTGCTCGGCTGTAGCGGCCCTCATGGCCGCAGAGCCAGAAATGGAGCCAGCTGTTAATGCGGTCACTGCGGCCAATGCGTCCACAGCAGCTTCAGCAGCTTCAGCAGCATCGGCCGCATCGGCCGCATCGGCAGCACCAGCTGGGGCGGGGGCTGACTTGCTCTCAGCGGAAGGTCGTGAAGACAATCTGCGCCTTAATAGCGCCTTGCTGGCGCTGATGCAGCCAGAGTGTGGGCCGGTGCATATTAGTGTGATGCAGAGTGCGTCGCTGACGCTGGGCGCCGAGGTTACCTTACCTGAGGTGCGAGTGATTAAGCGCTTGCAGCCACCGACGCTGTGGCGGACGCAGGGCTTAGAGTCGTGCACTATGGTGTGGGCCGCATCCGCTTTAGAGGCAGCTCCAGAGGCAGCCGCAGTGGTCACTGCAGATACTGCTACTGCTACTGCTACTGCTGACAATGCGGACAATGCTACTGCGACGGCTAATAAGGGGGCAGCGGAGGAAAAGCAAGAGACTAAGGATACAGCGGCGCCTGCCACCACCATAAAGAGTCAAAACGTAGCTCCTGTGCAGGGAGAATTGGTGCTAAAGACAACCAACACCGCTACCGCCTTATGGGAGTTGTTCCATAACCAAAGTCGCGTGCTCCTGATCTTAGGACAGGATCAGCAGGCGCAGTGGCAGCAATTGCCAGTGCAGACATGGCAGTTACTGCTACAGCATGCTGTGGTTGTTGCTGACAATATCTCCAATGTCAGTAGTGGGGTCTTAGGTGCTAAAGAATGGCCCCTGTGCTGTAAGCTCCATACCGTAACGCAGGTTGAAGCGCTCTTACAGCAGCAAGGGCTGCAAGCGCTGGAGTTTCCTCCTGCTTTAGACGCTAAGTCCTCAGAGGTGCGTGACCTCTTAAAGCATACGCCACTGCCGTTGCATTTGACGGTAAGTAAGACCACGCCATCTTTAGAGTTAAGTCACTGGCAGCGCGTACAGCGCACGGCTGATGATTACTACATTGCCTTGCAAATTGCTAATGTGCAGCGGGAGCGAAAGCAGCCTATCGATGTCTTTTATGCGGGGCTGTTAGAGGAGCAGTGGTTGCCAAAGCCTAAGACCACGGCTAAGACCAAAGCCAAGGATAAAGCACCAGTACCGGCAGAGTCACCTGATGATGCTGTTAGCGCTAGTGATAGCGCTAGCGAAAGCACAGAGCGCGAGTCCCCAGCCCTGCAGGATGAGAGTGCGACTAAAGCTCCACAGCGGAATGCCGAGCCCGCCTTTTCGAGGAGCGATGCTGGTGTGGCACAAACAGCGCCCAAGACCGAGGCGCAAATTACGGCTGAGGATAATGCACGGGCGATGTACGTGTGGCGCTCTTTTCTCACCGAGAATCGCTCCGCACTGCAGCACAGTAAGCTCAGTCAGAGTAACACCGCAGGTACTTATGGCGCGGCGCACGTGGCTGGTATGACAGGTACAGAGACGCGGCGGCAGCGGCAGCGTCAGCAGTCGGAGGTGGCTACGACCATGCGCGTGCCACGTCCTGAGGGCTTAGCCCGGCCTGATGTCGTGGTGACTATTGGCGGTAACAGCCTCTCCCCACGTCTTACCCACTTTATAAAGACGCAGCGTATTACCCACTACCATGTCTCGCCTACAGGTGAGGTAGCTGATTTCTTTGGGACGCTCAGCACCGTGATTGCCATGGAGGGAATTGACTTTTTATCCCTCATAGCCCGCGTCTTACCACAGCGCTTTGTGCCTTTGGTAGCGACTGAGATTAGTACTGAGCCAGATGAGGGCTATGCACTGCTGCAAGCACAGGGCTTTGCTCTGCCCCTTGAGAGTGAGGGGGATCTGAGCATGCAACCGGTGCCGCCAATAGAGACCTTAGCGACTCCAGAGCAGGTGGATGCGGTGCAATTTTCTCTGTCTTTGCAGCGAGCGGTGCTGCGCCTTGAACGAGAGCGGGAGAGCTTCCCTGTAGCGAAATGGCCTTACTCCCAGATGCAAGCGCTGGGCTGGTGCCTTGAGATGGTGCCAGATAAGTCCGTAGTCCATTTCGCCTCGCATAGCTTATTGCGTTATAGCCAAATGCTGCCCCGTAGATCGCAAGTGCGGTATCAAGCGCTTCCGGTACAGGACAATATGGCAGGGGCGCTGAGCTGTGCCTTAGGCTTTGCCTCACTGTCACGGCGCCTTAACTTTATCATTGTGAGTGATGTGAGCTTCTTTGCGGATATGAATGCCCTGTGGCAGCAGGTAGGGGCAAATGTGCGTATCCTGCTGCTCAATAACCATGGAGGTGAATTGGCAGAGCATGATGCGGCCAGAGCCGCTGCTCTTATTGCTGCTGAGCCGACAGGAGAGACCCTGTGCGGTGGTTGTGAGCATACAGACATACGGCAGCGTTTACAGTCCCTTGCTGGTACCCACTATAATCGCGCCCATAATTGGGCCACAGCTCAGGGCTTTCAGTACTTGCAGGCACAAGACAGTGATGAGCTGAAGCGTGCCCTGAGGCGCTTGTGCAATACGGAGCGGCCAGCTCGTGATAGCAAAAAGCCCATGCTCTTAGAGGTGCTCACCACAGCCGCAGCAGACTTTGCGGCTTTGCAGCTCTTAAGTGCGCATGGCTATGTGTAGGGGTATTACCGTGAGACCGTGCTCGGGAGCAGCCAACAGAGCCTGTCTTCAGGGCCAGCCAGACAAATAACAGCTCCATGGCAAAGAGGACATTTTCCCCAAGTGTGAGCAAAGCTAACAGGCCATTAGCCTATCTTAGAGATACGTTGCGGTAGCGACGCTTGGTGCCCTATCTGCAGACGCAAGCGGGGAAAACACTCTCATTGCCAAGCATGCCCGTGCCCTTAAGACCACCCTTGGGGATGAGGTGAAGGCGCTTTGCGTTTGGCTGCCAACCTTATGGGATTTTTATGACTGCAGCGGGGCTAACTTAAGGTGCTGTGCGTTAGTGCGCACCATCTCCAACACCACTACCACCAACAACAGCTGACAGCAGGTAGTTGGCTCGTGTTTATTTTTCCTGATAAATAAGCTGTTTCAGCTGTACTCCTTGCAACGATATCCAGCACCCGGCAGCTTGCAATGGGGGCACGCTCAGCCTTAGGCCTATCGCCTTACCCGTTAGTGGTAGTCGTAAGCAGCTCCTCTCGGGGGTAAAAGCCTTATCTTAGCGGTTGGGGAAAATCAGCCGCAACTTCTTGACGTCTGCTCAGAGCGCGCCCAGTTGGCTCTCTTGCTCTACTCTGTAGCGCCTAACCTGAAGTTAACGTTAGGGTGTTACTGTGCGCAAAAAGGGAAAGAAGGATAGCCCCAACCAACGCATTCCCTGATTTCCTCTCTAAGAACTAACAAATGGGTGTCAAACCTTAGGAAGGATCACTACACCGAGCTTAGAGCAGTTCTGCCTCCATACGCGCAAAGCTGCTCAAGTGCACCGTGCACCGTGCTATCTCCTATCTTAGTTGTGGGGCTAAGCTGTTCTGCCCAGCAATGCTTAGCATCGCCTTGCAGCGCATTATTACGGTTACTGCTATACCCCCTGTGAGTGGTACTCTTTGGCGCCATGAAGCAGCCAGAGCCTGTAGCAAGAGAGGGGAGAACTTAACGTAAGCATGCTGATCAGATTGGTGGACGCATACCTTTGTCCAAAATTGTGATGATGTATGCATTTCCCCCTTGATCAATCACCAACTTGGCGCAATCGACGCATCACTAGCACGTCACTTGTTACGACGGACATCCTTGAGTCTAAATCTCGTGCCCAGAGAGCACGATCCAAAAGCGCTATTGTATGGCCTTTCTAGCGGGAGCTATGGCTCTTTCTAAGACTTCCTATTAGCAAGCCTTTATTAGCAGGGCAGAGCTGATGCCATTTGTTTGACGCACGTTGTCAACATCACCATTTCTTGTCGCTGTCGCTCAGATACTCCTCCCGTAAGTGATCACCACGTTTTGTAACCTCAGGAGCTAGCTTCAATGTGGATCTTAAAGTCTGCGCAAGAGCATCTTAGTAAAGAGCTACGAGAGAACGTATGGCAACAGCTGACGTCATACGACTTCTCCTCTTGCACTGACGAGCTCTCCCATCTTGATCGCTCCTTAGTCTCTGCTTTCTTTGATCGCGTTGTAGGAGCTTACACCCGCTATGTTCTCGTCGAGACGTCCTTTATCGTCAGCTCCATACGTGAGGTTAGCTCCTTAGAGGAGCTCTATGCCCAGCGCCAAGCACGAGCTGCGCAGCAACTGCAGGTGTTTTTGCGTAAAGAGCAGCTCTATCAAGAGACTATTACTCATGGCTATGCTGCGGCCACGTGTATAGAGTCATTAGTGGCTGCTGAGCCCGCTGGGGCCTTGTTAGTGGCAACTGGCTGTGGTGCCATTGTGGATGTGTTGCATCCTAAGCCAGCAGGTGAAGACAACCTGCTTGATAGTAATGCGGCAGAAATGCTGATCATGGCCAGCCAAGCATTGGGTGGTGAAAACAGCGAACTTAAGCTGGTAGAGAGTATTCCTCTTAACAAGGTGCTTAAGCACAGCCGTGAGGAGCAGCAGGCAGCAGCCAAACAGGAGCAGAGTGCAAGCGATGACAGCACCGCCGAGGCTGTAGAAACGACTGCTACTCTAGGGGAAACCTTTACCAATACAGAGGGCACAGGGGAGCAACAGAGTACGCCGGAGCAGAGCGCAACCTCTGAGGCCACTTTTTCTTCGCAGAACAGCAAGCAGAGTGTAGAGAGAAGCTCATGCGCAGAGAGCAGCCCTAGTGCAGAGAGTACAGTGACGGTGGATGCGGCGGCACCAGAGACCGTGTACACGGGGCGGGTGCTGGTAGTAGAAGCCAAGGCTCCAGAGATGGAAGCCACGGGTAAAGAGATCTCTGGCCAGCATTTTAGTAAGTACCGTGAGCGCCATGCTGAGCGTGATGCAGGGAGCGTCGTAGATAGTTCTGGCAGTGAGGCGCATGATGCTGGGCACAAAAGCGCTGCTAATGCAGCTGTAGGGACAGGCACTGCTAATCGCGATGCTAATACTCGCTCCGGATGGGCTCGTCGTGGCGCCGAGAGTGGCGCCGAGAGAGGCTATGGGCGTAACAACAGACGCAAGAAGCAACAGCAACGCTTCTTTGGTAATAAAAAGGACAACGTTGCTAAGCTTGCTGAGGCGGAACATCTCTCCCCAAACGTTAAGTCGTGGCTCTCTAACTACACCCAGAATCTGCGCAACTCGCTCTTTGCTAATATTGCCAATAAGGTACCGGCCCCTGAAGACATTACGCTCTTTATGCCTATCGATAAGGACAAAGAGAAGCTCAATGAGCAGCACTATTACGATGGGCAAACGGTAGCGCTGCCAACTAAAGAGCAGATGCAAGAGGCCTATGCCTACTTAGGTGAGGACTTTTGCGCGCAGCTTTTGTGGGATCGCAAGCAGCAGGTGATCTGCATTAATGGCGAGATCTTTTCCGCATCTGACTGCCGCATCGTGACCAAAGAGCAGCTGCATGTCTACCAGAGCTACTATCACCACAACTCGCTCTTGATGCGTGGGGACAGTATCTTAAGTGAGCTCTACAAGCGCCGCTATGGCGAGTTCTCCTTTATGGTGCGGCTGGCGCTGTTTTTACAGCAATGGTACGACGACTGTGACGTCATCTTCTTTAACGATGGGCACCCACCGGTGAGCAAGCACTTGCTCATGATTCAGGCGGGATACATGTTAAAGCAGTTCAACTTAAAATGTGGTGACCGCTTACTTATGGGCTCGCTGGGCATTGAGCTGACGCTGGTGATGGCGCTCTTAGGTGGTATCCACTTAATCGGTGTGGACGTCTCCTCTAAGTTTCGCCAGTACACTTTTACGGAGACGGCCACCGAGCAACGCTTTAAGCAGGCGCTGAACTTTGTGGGCCATCGCGTAGCTTTTTGCTTAAGCTCGCGCTCGATGTACATCCCACGTGACCTCTACCACAATGAGGCCGAGGTGACGAACTTTGTGCTCCGCCACCATCGCCGCATTGTGCAGCATGCGGACAAATTTTTTGACCACATGCTGAGTGCTAATCCCTTTAAGGGGGATCGCAATGGGGACATGGTGGCCATGCGCTTTTTAGAGCGTGATGTGCGCTTTTCGCGCAAGATCCGCTACGAGTTCTCGGGCATGATCTTTCAGATGGCGCAGCAGTCCCTCGTGCAAGAGCTGCTTAAGCAGGGGGTAAAGATTGCCAGTTTTGACACGGGCCGCTTAGGTCTGTGGCGTGATAATGGCCGCTTGCCTGTAGCTCTTAAGGAGTGGCTCTATAAGGCTCGTCCAGAGACGGTGCTACTCCTGACCACGCAAAAGGGCCTGCATGATGATGTCAATCAGCTGATTGCGGACGTGCTGCCAACGGATATTGGCATCACTTACGTGCAGGGCTTGCGCATTCCCGAGAGCCACATGCCGGTAGCCTACAGACGCTGTCTGCCAGAGAGCGAGGAGTGGTTTACGCCAGTTAAAGGCGTGACTTGTAAGGCTCAGCACCAGCGCATGCTGTTGTCGTATCCGCTGCTTTTTGCTGGGCAGGCTCCAGTGGAGGCGCAGCTTAAGGTCAATCCACAAGGGCAGTTTAAGTACGTCGCGGCGCTTGAGGACTTTGTGCTGCTCCATGGTCAGGACTTTAAGCTTGATGAGCTGGAAGCACAGGTGAAGCCGCTACTGCCGCTAGGATTAACGGCGCAGCTGGTGCCGATTGATGCCGGTGAGATCAGTGCCATGAGCACTGATGATGTCGTCTTGCTCTACAGCTGGGATGTGCTGGGTAGCATCTTTGATAGTGAGCAGAAAGAAGAGATGGTACGCGAGCTCTTGCAGAAGATACCAGAGCCGTGGCGGCCGCACTTGGTGCTGGAGACAGAGCGTTTACCACTGACTGCTGCGCACAAAGCTGATCGTAATGCTGCGCGTAATTTAGTGCTCACGAACAGCAATAAGCTCTGGGCGCCAATTGCTAATGAGGCTGCTGCTCAGGGGGCTGTCGAGCAGGATAGTGCACAGGTGTAGTGTTGACAACGCTCCACACTGAAATAGAGCGCTCTGGCCACGGTACGGTTCACCGCAAAAAGCAGCACTACGGATCACTCCTATGAGTTTTTCCCTGTGCCAGAAGATTTTGCGGCTTTACTACGCTTGCTCTTAGAGGCCTGTGGCGTTGGCTCTTGAGCTTGAGCAGCGCTAGCCTTTGGATCTTTGCTACGCTTGCTCTTGGTCGCCTGTGACGTTTGCTTTTGAGCTAGAGCGGCGCTGGCCTTTGGAGCTTTGCTACGCTTGCTCTTGGTCGCCTGTGGCGTTGGCTCTTGAGCTTGAGCAGCGCTGGCCTTTGGAGCTTTGCTGCGCTTGCTCTTGGTCGCCTGTGACGTTTGCTTTTGAGCTAGAGCGGCGCTGGCCTTTGGAGCTTTGCTACGCTTGCTCTTGGTCGCTTGTGGCGTTGGCTCTTGAGACTCTGATTCCAGCGACTCGATTATGCCTTGGTGAAGATCATAGGTTTTCTGGGACTCGAAGTCGATTACCTCACCTCGAATGTCCACTGCGATCGGCTTAACCAAAGGATCCTGAATCTTAAAGGAGCACCATGCACAGATCTGACGGCTTTTGTCGCAAATGACTAAGACCACCATCGTCATGGGCTTACCCTCCTCTTTGAGGTTGTTGCCATAACGTTTATCCAACATCTGAAGCATGCCGTCTTTGATACGGTCGATCTTGTCCTGCAAGGAGTTGCTATTTTTGTCCAGACGCTTGAGCTCAAAGACGTAGGTGTGATTATTGGTGAAAGCTACCAGATCGCAGCGGCCATGGTTATTAGCCACCTCGTCTTTAACATCAATGCTAAATGAGCACAGAGACAACATCAGCAGGGTGCGATAAAAGACCTCCGGCTCAGGAACGATAACCAGATTCTGCTCTTGCTGCTGTGTCGGTGCCTGCTCTTGGCCTTGAGGAGCGTCTTCATCTGCATCTGGTTGCTTGTTTTGCGCGCCCTTTGCTGCCAGCGCCTCCATCGCGCTGTAAACGTCATAACGGCCATGAGTTAAGACCTTATTGAAGGTAGCGCACAGTTTGTCGATATCGCCTGCTAATAGAGCGTCTTTGACCTGATCCAGAGCCGTTGCCAGCGATTTGTCTGAAGGGAAGCTCACTAAGCATCCGGTCAGTGCTTCGACAAACTTCTTACTAATTTCGTAGTTGGTAACACCACAGATGTAGCGGCGATCGTCTGTTGGTTTACCTTTGGTGTTTGCCGTGATGGCTTTAATGGAGAAATAGCCACCCTGCACTAAGAGCTGCTGCCGCGTAACTTTCTGTAAGTAGCTTACTTCCTGCAGCTCATCGTGGGATAACTCGAACTCTTGCCTACTGAGCTCGATTAGCTCTTGCTTCGACATCGTATGACTACGCAAGTAGGACTTCAAAGACGCGCTGGCATTAGCGCTATTCATCCAAAACGGCTTGAACTCAGGTACCCAGCTAGGATCAGCAAGAAACTTTTTCGCGGCCAGCGGGAAAAAGAACTGGTTGATGGAGTACGGGCAATATACCTTGACTGCGGCATCCTCATCAAAGCAAAAGCCGTCATAGTGCCGCTTCAGCTGCTCTAACAGCTCCTCTTTGGTTATCCCCAGCCTGTTAGCAGCACGCGTCATGTAAGGCGCAAAGAGCTCTCCCTCAAGCTCCTCTTGGGTATAGCCCATTATTGTGGCATACCAAGGCTCCATGCTCAGATCGTTAAAGTCATACCCAGTAAATAACGAGGTCTGATGCCAGCGCATGATGCCAGTGATCAAGATAAAGCGCGCATTAACCTGAAAACGCAGCCATCTATAGAAGTTGTTTAGCACCTGCAGTAGAGCGCCCAACACTTGTGGCTTGTCCAGATTGGATGACAGAGGAAAGTCCCACTCATCGATCAAGATTACGAGCGATTTGCCCACAGCTAACTTATCTAGCTGCCATGCCAAATCTACGAAAGATTTGACATCTTTGTAATTGCTCGCCTCATGAAAGCCTGCACTGTCATAGGCCGCGACCATCATGGAGCACAGTGTCGCCTCAAACATGCGGACATCAGTATCAGGATTGCTCATATACTGGCCCATACCAAAGAAAGACAAGTTGATGACGGGATAGCACTCGGTCTCTGGCCAGTTGCCATGAATAGCTGTGCCCGCAAATTTTTCCGAATCACCGTTGGCGAACAACTCCGCAAGGGTAAGACATAAGGAGGTTTTGCCCATGCGACGCGGGCGCGAAATAAAGACACGGGAAAAGTCAGTTACCAGCGAATCGAGCTTAGCAGTCTTGTCCACAAAGAAGAGATTGCGCCGGCGAATGGAGTCCCAACTAGGAACTCCCAGCGGAAATTTGCGTAGCGGATACTGTAATAACTCACTAGGTTCCATAGCCTAAACTCCTGTCAGCATGCGAGATTAACCATCACCTGCAGGAGCAAACAGCATGGTTTGCATCCAAGCTCACAAGTGATGCTCTGTAGTGCAATGTTAGCATGTTGCCCGCCATGTCTGTTGTGCTGCCGCCATCACCAAGCAAATGACGGTGTAAAGCTGTTTCTGCTTTACCCCTCTAAACGATAGCCACCACACTGAAGCTTGAGATGGGGGCATCCCCAGCTTTAAGGCTATCGCCTTACTCTTGAGTGTTGGGCGTCAGTTGAGCCACTCTAAGGTAAAAGCTGTATCTTAGAGCTTTGAGACAACTCAGCCGTAACTCCTCGACGTCAGTACACCCTCCTCACATGCCGCTTTTCAGCCAATAACAAGGGAGGAAATCTTCTGCAGGAACCAGAGTGGAAACGCGCTCGCTCTCATAAGTGACGGCGGCTGCATGATTGCCATAAATTCAGTCATATCTTAAGTCAGTCGTTTCCCAGTAACAGCCATCATGCCTCTCTATGGGCACTTAAATTCCCGCCCCTCAAGCTTGAGCGCCTTATCCATGCTCCCTGAGGTAAAGCCCTCCAAATCAAGGCAGAAATAGAGGTATCCTGTAATGGAGCGCAGCAGAGCCACAATCTCCTCACGCTGTGCGACCACCTGCGCTATAGCCTCAGGATCGACCTCTAAGCGCACGATGTGCTCTTGGGGATAGACGCGCACGCGGACGTTGTAGAGGCCCAGCGCGTGCAGCTTGGTTTCCACCTCTTCAATCTGGCGCATGGTCTCGACATTGAGCGTACTGTTGTACGCAAAGCGTGTTGCTAAGCACGGAGCCGACGGCTTTTGGGCCGCTGCTAGTTTGAGCTCTTCTAAGAGTCCACGCACCTGCGCTTTGGTGATATTGGCCTCGGCTAAGGGACTAAAGACCTGTAGCTCCTTAATGGCTCTCAAGCCTGGTCTGTACACCAATAAGTCCGAGGCATTGGTGCCATCAATAAGGTGCGTGCACTGCTTTTCTTTGGCCTGACGCCACAAAAGGCTCATCAGCTCCTTTTTGCACAGGTAGCAGCGCTCCGGTGGATTGTTGGCAATAGCTGGGAGTTCATTTAAGGTCAGCACTTCAAGCGGTACCTTAAATTGCTGGCACAGCGCTTGGGCCTCGGCGACATCAGCATACGGATGTAGCTGGGAGCTTACCAAAAAGGCGTATACCCCACCCTCAGTGTGAGCGTGGTCATTGCCAGCAACGTGGTCATTGCCAGCAGCGGCTGTCCCATACAGTGCGGCCAGCTGCGTAAGTAAGAGCGTGCTGTCTGAGCCTGCCGAAAAGGCCAGTGCTACCTTGTGCCCACGTAGAGGCTGTAACTGCTCTTGTAAGCGGGTCAGAGCCGCTTGCAAATCAGGAGTCATTAGACCTTACCCTCACGCTTAGTCAGTGCTTGTTGGTAGAGTTCCCCCCGCACAATAGCTTCCACCACCTTAAGTGGCAGCTGCTTTGCCGCAGCGAGATCCTTGAGGCTCTCGTACTCAGGGTAGGCTACGGCGATATCACCTGCCGCATCACCTGCCGCTTGCAGCTCAGGATCAAGCTGACAGTGCTTTACTTTGACCACACCTAAGGAGCTCTGAAACTCCTCCGCTTGACGTCCTAAGAGTAAGCGCTCCTGCCGACAAATACGCAGACCAATCGCTGTGCTCTCGGTAAAGATCACCGCAGCAAGCTTGCTGATTTGTTCCTCGTGGCACATGACGCACAGTTCCACCGCTGGGCGGTTCTTTTTCATCATGATAGGGTGGTAAGCCACATCTGCAGCCCCTGCCAAGAGAAGCTTATCCATGAGGTGCCCTAAGAGCTCACCGCTTAAGTCGTCGATGTTGGTCTTAAGCTCACAAATGTCATCACGGTAGCAGACAGCAGCATCTGGCGTCACACCATTAGCGCAGGTCACACCTATAGTGCTGCTCGTAGTAGAGATAGCTGCTGGATCCACGATCTCAATGAGTCGCGCCCGCACAAAGCTTGGCTTTTCGTAAGCGCGCTTACCCGCACCATAGCCGCTACTGCGCAATGTATGTGTTGGCACAGGCCCAAAATCTGGCTCTAAGGCAGCAATGCAAGCGGCACCGGTTGGGGTAACCAGCTCTCCATAGCAGCGACCTGTTTGCAGGGGCAGGTGGTGCTCACGGCTAATGTTTTCTACCGCTGGTACCGGAATCGGTAAGAGACCGTGTTGGCAGACCACCTCACCATAACCCTCACCTAAAGGTGTAGCGTAGGTCTTAGTGATACCTAAAGAGGTCACACAGACCGCAAAGGCTAAGATATCAGCAATAGAGTCGAGGCCACCGACTTCGTGGAAGTGCACCTCATTTACGCTAGTGCCGTGGGCTTTAGCCTCTGCATGGGCAATGATGGTAAAGACCTTGATCGCTAAGGCTTTAGCCTCAGCAGAGGCCGAGCTCTTGTTAATGATGTCGACCACATCCTGCAATTGCACATGATGGTGGTGGCCATGGGCGTGGTCATGGTCATGCTCATGGGGATGCACATGGTCATGCTCATGGGAAGGCACATGCCCTGTAGCCTGATAAGCCGCCTGTGCTTGCGCCGAGACTGGTCCTCTAATGCGTATGCCACCAGTAGCTTGCTCTGCTGGTGGCTGCATCATATGCGGGTAGAGATAGGCCATGTCATGGTCGTGATTGTCTACATCCAGCTTAACGTCAAAGTCGCACATATCAAGAGCGGCTTTGGTAACGCGCTTGACCTCAATGTTAAAGCCACTTAAGCCTAAGCTCTGTAAAGTTGCTGTGACTAAGTCGAGGTTGGCTCCCACATCTAAGAGGGCAGCAACTAGCATGTCACCACTGGCTCCCCGTTGGAGATCTAAGTGTAAAACGGACATGGACACTCCACTACCAAACTCCGTGGACTCTTGCAGGAGATTGCAAGGCACGGCTATCTCTGATTGAATCTTTCTTAAGCCCGCTGCTGTTATGCAGCAGGGGTGGGCGCTTTTATTTAAGCGCCGTGATGGCAGGCTAGGCGGTTAATCTGCGTGGCAATAAAGCCCGCACCAAAGCCATTATCGATATTAACGGTGCTGACACCATTAGAGCAGGAATTGAGCATGGTCAAAAGTGCCGACAGACCATGGAAGTTGGCACCATAGCCTACCGAGGTAGGCACCGCAATCACGGGATTGCTCACTAAGCCACCAATGACGGAGCCTAAGGCGCCCTCCATACCGGCAACGGCAATAACGCAGTTGGCTGCTTGAATTGGTTGCAGGTTTGACAGTAAGCGGTGGATACCAGCGACACCTGCATCATAGACCCGCTCTACATGCCCACCAAAGTACTCGCAAGTAAGCGCAGCTTCCTCTGCTACGGGTAAATCAGCAGTACCTGCTGTGACCACACAAATAGAGCCGATACCATGAAACTCTGGTTCTGGCTCTGGCTCTGGCGCGGCTGCAGCTGCAGCCGTCGCGTCACTCTCACTTGTCGTGTACTTGAGCTTGACGCGAGGCAGATACTTGGTGGCAATAGTACGGCTGAGAGGATCGTAGTACAGCGGTACCTGCAAGTGCTCTTGTAAGAGCTTAGCTTGCTCTTTTGAGCAGCGTGTGCCTAAGACCTCACCTTCAGCTTGCAGCAGTGTCGTAAAGATTGATAGCAGGTGCTGGTCTGCTTTGCCTTGGCAAAAGACCACTTCGGCCATGCCGGTACGCAGACGGCGGTGGGTGTCTAACTTGGCATAGCCTAAGTCTAAGTAGGGAGCTGCTTGTAATTGGGCTTTGGCGTCAGCTACGGAAACGGTTCCGTCTTTTACGCCTTGTAAGAGGGACTCGACATCCATGGCTTACCTCAAAGATTAACCTGTAGTGTGGGGTTATGGGTAGAGAGAGTGTGGGCTGGAGGTGCCGACCATATAAACAGAGACTGATGCAACCAGACTGCGCCACGAGCTGCCATTAGTGCCACTACACAGGGGGTAAGAGCAGCCTGTAAGCAGTAGCATCGCGAGCGTTTTTCCTCGAGGTTATGGGCTTAAACGCGGTCTTTGAGGTTGGTTTAAGCTCCTTGAGGCATAACCTGATAGGGAGCATCAAGCGTCGCTACCGCTACCAATACCGCGACGTACCTCTAAGGTAGGTTAAGGGCAAGTCGCTTTGCTCACCCGTGGAGAAAATCCCCTTGTAACCTCAGTAGGATGCAGCCACCTGAGAGCAGTAAGCTGGTAAGAGCACGCCTATAGCTGTTGCTGTCACGTAACGGTCTTACCATCAGCTGCAGCCTCAGCTTGTGCCTTGCTTTGCTCCAGCGCCGCTGCCGCTAAGGCCAATTGCGCGGGAGGTAAATGGCAAAACACCATCTGCTCCGCACTGAGTTTTTGACACGGTGGCTTTTGCTGTAAGCACACCTCCGTACCCAGAGAACAGCGTAAGACAAAAGGACAGAGCTCATCACTACTGCGCGGGCAGGACAGAGCCTGTGGTGCTTGCCACTGATCGAGACTGAGCGCTCCTGCCATTGTTAGCTGCGCTTGGCGCAATTGCTGGGTGTAGGGATGGTGCACTACAGGGACGGGCGCTGTAACGTGCGCTGTACCCGCCGTGCTGTGTTGCGGCGGCTTTTGCCGCAAGCGCGCCTGCGGCACAAAACGCTCGATCACCGTGCCCTTAAACATTACGTAGATGACATCGCAATACTGTAAGGCCAGTCCTAAGTCGTGCGTAATGTAGAGCACACTCAGTCCGGAGCTGGTCACCTCATGGCGTAAGCGCTCTAAGCACAGCTGAGCCGAGTGCGGATCAAGCGCCGAGGTGATCTCATCGCACAGCAGCAATTGAGGCTTAATCGCAAGGCTCTTTAAGATAAAGAGCCGTTGCAATTGGCCATTACTCACTTCCGTTGGCGCTCGGGAGAGCATGTCCTCTGGCAAATCCATGGCCGCCAGTTCTGCTTTAATGACCTTGCGTGCATGCGTAGTGCTGTAGTGCTGAAAGTTTAAGAGCGGGGCAAGGGCTAAGCGCTCTAGCGAGCAACCGGCACTGGCAGCACGTGGATCCTGAGGAATGCTCTGCACCAGCGCGTAATACGGCCTTGCCTGCAAGAGCGCTGTATTCTCACTGGGTGCACTGTGCTGTGGGGGCTCTTGTGGTGGCTGTGGTCGCAGCCACTGGGGTAAAAGGGAACGGAGCTTGCGCTGCAGTGGCGCTGCTTTGGACGTCGTGGCTGTAGCGCTGCCTTGACCCGCGTGAGGCAGTAAAGAGCGCAGCTCTTTGCTGTTAAGCAAGACCTGCCCGTGGCTGTAAGGGAGCATGCCCTCCAGTACGTGGTTTAAGGTGGTCTTACCACAGCCACTCTCACCGATTACACCCACCATCTGCCCCGACTCCACTTGCAAGGAGCAATGTCGCAGCGCATGCAAAGGGGCATGATGAGCCTGCGTCGGCGCAAAGGAAACAGACAGATCGCAAACTTGCAGCAGGGGCATTAGGATATGGTGCCTTGGTCAATGGTGTAAGTACGCTCGGCCATGAAAGCGGCCTCGTCTGGGTAGTGGGTGATAAAGAGCAGGCCAAAGCCCATCTCTTCTTGCAACTGCTTGAGCTGTTGCAGTACCTCAAGACGGGTGTACAGGTCTAAAGCTGAGGTGAACTCATCAGCTAAAATCAGCTGCGGCTGCAAAATGAGGCACAGGGCTAAAGCGATACGCTGTAAGGTACCCACCGAAAACTCATAGCTGTACATGTGGCGGATGCGCTCGGGATAAGGCATGCGTAAGCTATAGAGGATGCGGTAAGCCTCGTCAGCGACCTCCTGCTTTTCGTACTTGCTGAGGTGGTGAAAGAGTTTCTTTTTATGGGCAGCCACGGCTTCATAAAAGTGCTGCATGATCATCTTGCGCTCATCAAAGTTATCAGGAGCATTTTGGATCACCATGCCGATTTGCTTGCCCCGTATCTCTTGCCACGCGTGATCACTTAAAGCCGTGAGCTCTTGGCCATAAAAGCGCATGCTGCCAGCAATGTGGTATTGCGGCAGGGCAGCAGTATCTGTGGAAAGCAACGTTTGGCTCTTTGCTGTAGGCAGCAGTTGCATAATGGCTTTTAAGAGCGTGCTCTTACCGCAACCCGAGACGCCCATGAGGGCCACCGTCTCTTTTTCGGCGACATGCAGATTGATATCACGTAAGAGCACCATGTCATTGAGTTTAATCGTCACGTGGCGCAGCTGGAGGAGCGGCGCGGCAGAGGCCTTGAGGGCATCAAGCGTTGTGGCAACCATAAGAACTGTCACTAAAGATGCAGATTGAGGAGTGTAAAAGCCTGTGGTCTGCTCTCTATTGTGAGTGGCGTTGGGGTGAGAGCAAAGTAAGCACTGTGCGTTTTGTGCACTGCGGCACATGTGCCTCAGGGTACCACGCCCTGCTGCCAGAGCTATCACCAATAGTGACCAGCAAGGTTGGCTGCAGTAACAGCATCAGCAGCTACTACAGCTGTCCCATCTCGAGATAAAACGCGTTAGCGCTTCAGCGTCTGCGCACCTCACGTCTCACGGCGTTATCTTAAAAGTAGGCTCAGGCTCTAAGGTAGGCTCTGGCTCAATGGCACCATTGATCTCGGGGTGTAGGCTGTTGCCAGCATTCCCTCTGCATCCGGCAGTTATGAGATCACTCATTACTTCGCTTTGACTCGCAGCTTGTCATCGACAAAGTAGTAATCAAAGGCGTACAAATGCAGGTTTGCTAAGCGAGAGCGGGCCACCTCGTTAATCTCAATGTGGTTAATAAAGAGTGCCGCATGGCTCTCACTTAAGATGCGCAGTAAGCTCGTAGTCAGTTCCTGACGCCGCTTTGTCTCAAAGGTATTGCTGAGCTCATCTAAGAGCGCATCGACCTGCGCATTCTCGTAGTGGACGTAATTGGCATCGCCCTGTGTATGGAAGCGACTGTAGATAAAGTAGTATGGATCACCCGTAGGTACGGTGCTGTCATTGGCGCTGTAGAAATCAAAATCACCGGCACTGACCACCGCCGCGAGGTTTTCGCTTGGTAAGAGCTTGAGCTCAATTCCCAGCGGCTCGAGGTCTTGCTGCAGACTTTGCGCAATCAGTGTGCTGTCAGCTGAGCCGTGGTCGGCCTTTAAGCAGTAGCGGAAGCTCAGCTCTTTGCCGTCAATATCACGGGTGCCATTACCGTTGCTATCGACAATACCGGCCTCATCTAAGATGGCAGCTGCCATCTTGGGATCGTAGGTTATTGGCAGCTTAAAGCCGTGAACAAACTCAGGGGCAATGAGGCTACTGGCAGCACTGCCACCAATCAATTGCGTGATTTGCTCGCGATTGATCGCCATATCAATAGCTTGGCGTACCGCTGGTAGCGCTAAGAGCTCATTGTCGTGGTTGAGGTAAACGACGTTAGTACGAGGGCTAATGCGGCGCAGTACCTGATAGTTAGGGTCGGAGGTAAACAAGGAGAGCGCGGCGTAGTCAACGGTAGGAATGAGGTCGACCTCACCTGCTTGCAGCGCCATTACACGGCTCTGTGCATCGGCCATGTAAAAGTAGCGAATGCGGGCTGGTTGCTTAGCGGCAGTAGCTGCACTTGCTGTAGTGGCAGCAGTGTCAGTATTGTCAGTAGTAGCACCTGCCTCTGCAGCGCTGGCTACAGCGCCCCCCTGACGCTGGTAGTAAGGATTAGGTTGCACCTCAATGCTGTTATTGGGCACAAAAGCTGTGACCTTATAAGGGCCAGTAGTAAGAGGCATGCTTAGTGTTTGCTGTGGCCAGTGGAATTGGTTAGCAGCAGGGGCTGCGGTAACAGCATCTGTAGCTGCAGTGGTGGCTGCAGCGGCATCAGGAGCTCCTGAGGTGTCAACCTCTTGTGGTAAGGCCTCAGGGGGTAGCTTCACAATAGTGAAAAGAGGCTCACAGAGGTTGTAAAACAGCTCTGGTACCGGCTTTTGCGTGTGAATCACCACCGTGTGCGCGTCAGGGCACTCAATGCTCTCTAACGCAAAATACTGCTGCCCACGGGGACTGAGCGTCCATGAGCGCTCTAAGGAGTGCTTTACGTCCGTAGCAGTAAGTGGAGAGCCATCAGCAAAGCGCACCTCAGGATCTAAGCGCAGCTGATAGGTGGTAGGGTTTAGTACCGTAAAGTCACGTGCCAGCAGCGGCTGCACCTGCCCCTGATCATCTAAGCGCAACAGGGTTTCACCGGCACCAATGCGCACGAGGATCCAGCCATTAAAGTAATCTTTGGGGTCGAGGGAGTAGTTTAAGAAATACAGGGCGACGTTTACGGTATCAGCAGCTGTGCCCAGAGCATCGACCATATCCGTATCATCAGAGCTCTGTTTCGTCGTAGCAGCTGCAGCTGTATGCTGCGCAGTTATGCTATTGGCGGCCGTAGAGCTGTCCTCTGGTGAGCAGGCGGTAAGTAGCAGCGTCAGTGCCCCCACGCCACAGCTTAAGAGCAGACGTTGCCAGCGTGTTTTTGCTCCAGTGGCGGGGAGCAGTAATGACTTGGGCGTCAATGGAGAGAGTGCGGCGGTCATTATCACCTCATGCAATTAGGGCCAATGTGGACAGGGCATAGCAGAGCAGGGATAGGCTGGGAACGCCAGTACGCGACCTAACACCACCTGTAAGAATGCGTACAGGTGGGTAGGTCTCTTCCGAGGTAGTGTTGCGTTTTGCTGCGATCAAAATCGTTATCAACGTCATTACCTTGGAGGTTAGTCTGCGTGGTCGCAGGTTTATTTCGAGATAAGACGCGATGTGTGTCGTTGCCTCTGACTCGGGGGAGCTGCGTTGTTTACTTACTTACTTACTTACTTACTAGATGCCGGACTTTAGGTTAATCATGGTGCACCGTCCTAAGGTAGGCTTAGACTCACCTGCACCATTTATCTCAGGGGCTATGAGCTTGCAAGCTGGCATCCCCAATCAGCACGCAAGCACACCGAATCAGTAATGAATCGCTGGGCAGCAACAGCCTCCTCTTATTGATAACGCCGATAAACATCAGGTTTTTACGGCTGCAGTGAGCAGCACTGAGCGCATGATCGGTGCTGGGATTCAAGATAAGGTGTGCCTTTGCTCTCACGCATCCATTTTTCCGTCATTTATTAGATAACTCATGCCTTACTACTCCGGTGAGTGCTGCTGTGGCTTTTGGGTGCGCATATAGGCGTGCCCTAAGAGGTTACACAGCAAGACACTTATAAAGATCGCCAGCGCGGGAAACACCAGCAAATGCGGTGCTTGCTGTAAGTAAGCGCGGTTTTCAAAGAGCATAGAGCCCCACTCAGGCTGCGGCGGTTGTGTTGCTAAGCCTAAAAAGGACAGCGTCGCTAAAGCTAAGATCGCGGCGCCCGCATCCAAGAGGGCCGTGAGTATGAGCTGGGACTTTAACTGTGGCCAGAGGTAAAAGCGCAGCAGTGACCACTTGCTCTCACCGGAGATCACCGCCTGTACCATATAGGCTTCTTTTTTCATGCTGACCACACGGCAATAGCAAATGCGCGCAAAGTGAATCCACCAAAAGAGGCTTAGCGCCAGCACGCTATGCCATAAGCCCACGCCTAAGACACCTACCACCAGAATCACCATAAGCTGCTGCGGTAGAGCCAGTAAGGCATTAATGAGCGTGGCGACCATACGGGCAATAACACCCTGCTGCAAGGCCGCCAGTAAGCCTAAAGAGCAGCCTATAAGGGCAGCTTGGGCAATAATAAGAAAGGCCAGCATGAGGCTATGCCACGCCCCGCCAAAGATGCGGGCTAAGACGTCACGACCTAAGCGGTCACAGCCTAAGAGGTGCTCGTAAGAGGGCACTGCTAAGGACTGCGCCACATCCATTTTTAAAGGATCAAATGGGTACCAATAGCTACCAGTAAGCAGCAGCACCAGCCAGAAAAGGGTCAAGACGGTGAAAACACGTAGAGTCCACTGCTGATGCTGTCCCCCCTGACGGGTGCGGTTACCAGAGGAGGCTGTTGCGGTAGCGGTAGCGGCATTAGCTGCAGTAGTTGCAGCAACAGGGAGAGCAGCTTCTTTTAGCATGTGGCCACCTCCGCTAAGGCATGTCGTGAAAGCTTGCTGGTCAGCACATTCACCAGCGCATTTAACGCCATAAAAATCGCTGCGCTGTAAAGCACATAAGCTTGAATGAGGTAGAGGTCACGGTAGGTAATAGCCTGTAAGGCCATGGCCCCTAAGCCCTGTAAAGAAAAGATAGTCTCAACAATCACGGTGCCGCACAGCAAGTGCCCCACACTGATCGCCAGCAGCGGCAACAGTGCAATCATTGCGCGTGGCAAGACGTGCGTGAGGAGAATGGTGCGGGTACGGATGCCACGTGCAGTAAAGGCCAGTAAATACGGAGCTTGTAGCTCATGGCGTAAGGCCGTGCTGATTTGCCTAATGTAGTAGGCACTAAGAGGCAGCGCTAAGCACAAGGCAGGCGCAATGTAGTCACCATAACTTTGTGCACTACGGGTGGTAATCAGTCCCATTTTGACGCCAGCGAAGTAGAGACAGACAAGGCAGATAATAAAGCTCGGCACTGACAGGAGCAGAATGCTCAGCATATGTAATCCCCGCTCAAGTAAGGAGCGTGGGTGTAGTGCCGAGTAAATACCCAGAGGCAGGCTGATAAGCAGTAACCAGCCACAGGCGAGCACACAGAGCTGTAAGCTCACTGTCAGCCCCTCACCTAAGACTGTAGTTACGGCGCGGCCATAATGCGTGGACTGCCCCAAATCAATTTGCGTGACGACGCCCTCTAACCACATGATGTACTGCTCAAGGACGGGTAAATCCAAATTAAGGCTCTGGCGTAAGCGATTGATAACCTCCTGTGAGGTTACACCCATGGGCTGTAAGCTGTTTAAGGCGGCATCACCGGAGCTAAAAGAGACCAGCACAAAAGAGGCGGCACTTAGTACCAGCAAAAAGAGCAAGGCCCCCAGAGTATTCCTCAGCAATGGCAGCAGCGCACGGAGCGAGAGTACAGACAGCAACACCGCGACCACGTTGCAGGCGCGTGTCGGCACAGCGGTGGCGCTAGCAGCATGTTTCTGCTGATGCTGGCAGCGGCAGCCGGTGGCAGATGCGGCGCTAGACTGCGGCGCAGCGGTCACGGCAGCAGGTGCTGTGCAGGGCGTAGTGCGAGCAGAGGAGCTGGTCATGGGTACGCTCCATTAGGGTCAAAGAAAAAACTCATCAGGCAGCTGGCCGCAAGGCTCAGAGCTAACGATGGGGCGGTGTTACCCAGAGGTTATGGCTCTGGGGCGTGGCGGTGTTTGTTTGTTTGTTGGTTGGTGTTGCGTTCTTTTGGTGTGTAGGTAACCGCAAAAGCGCCTGACAGCGATTTATCTCGAGAGTAGAGTCTTAGCAAACACCTATGCTCAGGGTAAAACCCCTGATTGTAGGAAGTTAGCTTCTGTGGGATTTGCCTCTAGGATTACTGGTAATGGTACTGATGGTGGTTAGCGGTGCGGCTTACTTACTTACTTACTTACTTACTAGATTCCGGACTTTAGGTTAATCATGGTGCACCGTCCTAAGGTATGCTTAGACTCACCTGCACCATTCATCTCGAGGGGGTGACCTTTACATCACGCATCCCCTCTTCCGTCATTTATTAGATCGCTTGTCCTTAGTGCTTTTGCACGCACACCACAAACTTCTCGATGATCTCAGGGAGTGCGTTGCTGTTATCGGGAGTAAATGGCCGCCAGCGGTGGCTGCCTAAGACCACATCAGCACAGTTGGTAGCAGGACTGACGGTGGTAGCTGTGGTAGTTGGGGCTGCTGCTATGTAATCTGGGGCTGTAAGCTCAACCCATGCATGGGCGCTGACGATGTCTCCGGCTAGGTCACGTATGACCTTGAGGTCATACGCTGGGCGTAGCTGATAGGACAGAGGTAGCCTCTGAGCAATCCTCGCCATTTCCGCGACATTAACTCCTTCTAAGTCCTGATGAGTCTTAGTGTAGTCCTGATAATATGCGGGGTTTTGGTAGGAGTAATAGTAATTGCCGTCGAAAATGATGAGCAACCCCTGACTTTTAAGCGCTTTTAAGGCATGCGAGTACGCCTCTTGGGGCTGAGGTAAATTCCACCACACGTCGCGGGCGACAATAAGGTCACAGCTACCCTTAGCTACCGGTGGGTGAGCGACATCACCGCTTACGAACGTGACACGACCTTGCTGCTCTGCGCTTAAGAAGTGCGCACAGTTGAGGCGTGCTTGTGACAGCATGCCCTCACTACCATCAAGAGCGGTGACGCTAAAGCCGTGGCTTGCTAAAAAGACGCTAAACAGGCCTGGGCCACAGCCTAGGTCTAAGGCCTGTCCCTGTACCTGTGCGGAGTCATCTTTTAGGGTAAGGTGTGGGGCAAAGGTGGGAAGCAGGTGGCGCAAAAAAGCTAGGGTGCCGCGCTGATCGTTGTGAAGCTCGGCCGCGATCTCACGACTGTAGGAGGCGGCACGCTGATCCCAGTAGGCGCTGATGCTGTTATGGAGCACGGTCATGAGCTTGATCCTGTGTCTTTGGTGAGTGCTTAACCTTAAGTAGAGTGCAGCGTACCTGCATCTTACCTGTCTTGGCGTAGGTTGCTCTGTTTGCCCACGGCCGATCTCAAAATAAGGAGGCGTGTGCAAACTGTGGTTGTGACGGGGCAGAGCTTGTGGCTCGGAGTAAATTGGGGTCAGCCACTAACCTCAGTAGAGGCTATATGTAGGCAGAACCTGCAAAAACTCCAGCGCGTTAGTGATCAGTCCCGTCACTAAGGCAAAGACCAGCACAAAGACAAGATAGAGCACAAAGTTACGCAGGCCTAAAACTGCCTTTAAGGCGGCCAGATTGTTAATCTTCGTTGCGGGGCCTGAGAGCATAAAGGCCACTGCTGCGCCTTTGGACATGCCAGCTGCCAGCCACGAAATGAGGATAGGGACGGTACCACCACCGCACAGGTACAGTGGTACGCCTAAGGTCGCAGCGTAGAGCACGCCTAAGCCGTTATCACGGCCAAAGAGTTCGGCAAACTCATCACGTGGTAAGTGGATGCTAAATAAGGCCGCGATGAGCATACCGCCGATGAAGTAAGGCAGGGTGGCTTTGAGGTTACGGCCGACGTTTTTCAGGTAGCGCAGCAGAAGGTTGGGGTCGGTGTCGTGGTTATGGCCGCCACCAAAGCTCTTAAAGTTAAAAAACGGAGTGTTGCGGAAAAAGACTTTAATGAGCACTCCCGCGCACAGAGCCATGAGGAGGCAGGTGACGATACGTAGCGTAAAGACGATGGGGCCTAAGGCCAGAGAATAGGCAATGAGCTGTGGATTTAAGAGCACCGAGGCTACCATAAAGCAGGCAAGGACATCTTGTTTGATGCCTTGGTGGTAGAGGGCGGCGACGATAGGCAAGGTGCCATACATGCAGATCGGGGAGGCAAAACCCAAGAGGGCAGCGACAAAGAACCCTAAGAAGCCCCATGCTGACCACGTGCGGGTGGTAAGGAGCTTGTGGATCTTGTCTTTAGCAAAGACAGAGATAAACGAGCCCAGCAGGGTACCGAGTACGTAGAACCAAAAGAGCTGACGCAATTGCAGCTCCATGTAATACGCCAGATAGATGAGCTCGCGCTCGATGAGGTCAAGCATGCTGCGACACCGTGGGAGGAAAAAGATCAGTGTAGACTCTAAGCGCAGCGCAGATCCCAGCAGTCTCTGCTAATGCCATGGTTGCTTAGTTCACACTGATAAAACTCATTGCGCTTGCACCGCTTGTGCGTGGTGCAGTGGTGCAAGATGGTAGTGACCATAAGTGGTTGTCAGGAAGAGACAACACTGGGCACCGTATGGTGTGTACCGCTTAAGGAGGTCACCGGTGGCGGTAGTTGTAAGCATAGAGCGCGTAGCTGGCTAGTGCAAGCTACAGCAGGCAGGGAGCGATAATGTGGCAAACAATAGCGAGAAATGAGCAAAAGTGCGCTGCAAGAGGGCACAGTAACGAGCCTCGTCAGAGGCCTCTGTCTACCTTGGGGAAAGGCGCCGCTGGTGCCTCGGGGGTACCATGTAAGGTCACCACGAGTGGAGTAGCTACGCAGCTGGAGCGCCACTTACTCTCAGTAAGCGTGACTGCCAGCAGCACAGCTACCCTCGAGATCAAAGACACCAAGGGCGCCGCTTACTACCCTCAGCGATATCCGCTACTAAGAGTAAGTCACTAACTTAGCGTAGGCAGCACTGTCAGCAGCCATTGGTGCGTCTTGGCGTTTACACCTGAGCGCGAGCCCCACGAGGGCGCCACTTGCTCTGTGCCTGCGCAGCTATTTCTCGTCCAGTGACACAAACTGGTAGTTCTTATGGCCTAAGCCCATCTTTTCGGCGTGATCTAAGATCAGCGCACCACGACGGCTCTCCATGCGCTCAATCAAAGAATGACCATCAGGCGCAGCATAGACGATATCGACGCACGCTTGGTCTAAAGCTACTGGGTCGAGCGAGGCTAAGATACCCACATCATGCATGTCAGGCGCAGCAGGATGTGAATCGCAGTCGCAATCAACCGAGAGGTTATTCATGACATTGACGTAGGTCATGCTCTGACCGTGGTCAAAGTAATCCGAGACCGCATCAGCAGCTTCGGCCATGCACTCAATAAAGGCTTGCTGGCGGTCAGCACCCTCTGGGCGTGGACGGATATCACCACCTGAGTGAATAAGGCCCTTGCCATGGGACGAAGCCACACCAATAGAAATGTTCTTTAAGGCACCTCCAAAGCCACCCATAGCATGGCCCTTAAAGTGGCTCAGCACCATCATTGAGTCATAGTTTTTGAGGCTGGCACCTACGATGTCATTGGTGAGATATGAGCCACCAGTGACTGGGATTTCCATTTCACCTTCAGCATCCATAATGTCTGTTGGGGCAATGGCTGCAAAGCCATGGTCAATCATGACCTGACGGTGCGCGGCTGTAGAGTTACGGGAACCACCATAAGCAGTATTGCACTCGACAATAGTGCCGTTGTATTTCTGTACCAGCTCCTTGATGAGGGCCGGTTGCAGGTAGTGGTTATTGCCAGCCTCACCTGAGGACAGTTTGACCGCCACCTTACCTTGGAGCTCACGACCTAAGGCGGTGTAGGCTTTCATGAGGCCCTCAGGGCTTAAGTCTGAGGTGTAGTACACCACAGGAGCAGAGGTGTCAGTGGTGCGGTGCTTAAGTGACTCAAAGTCGATGTCGGCAGCATGAGCACAGGTACCAAAGCTCAAAGCTGTGCCCAAAATTGCAGCTAACAAATGCTGATGACGCATGGGATGCTCCGGTGAAGAGTAAGTCTTTGCTGGTAAGAGCTCCAGCTGCTTAGGCTAACGGTAAGGCGATAAAAATGGGAAAAGGTAGGATTGTGGGCTGGCTTAGAGTAGGTGTAGCGCTTGTTTGCAGTGGTGGTATTACCTTGCGATAAGGCGTAGCGACACCTCCTTGCAGTGGATGGGAGCGAGGCTCTGTCTTGAGTTAGTAACTGCTCTTTTTGCGCTGTCATCTGCAGCCGTCGCACCTAAAAAGAGCCTACAAAGAGACGGCCACAAAGTACCACTTCAAGTGGTCACTGTATTCAGTACTTAAGAGCCCTACGTAAGCGGTGAGCCACTACTGCTGTTGCTGCTCTTGGTCTAATGACACCAGCTGGTAGCTCTTTTGTCCTAAGCCCATTTCCACAGCATGGTCGAGAATACGGGTGCCGCTGCGGCTCTCAATACGCTCAATCATGGATTTGCCATCTGGAGCTGCGTACATGAAATCAACACAAGCCTGATCTAACGCGACAGGATCGAGTGAAGCGACGATACCAATGTCGTGCATGTCAGGAGCAGTTGGATTGGAGACGCAGTCACAATCAACCGAGAGGTTGTTAATCACGGAGACGTACATCATCTTCTCACCATGATCGAAGTAGTCAGACACAGCATCAGCAGCTTCGGCCATGGAGTCGATGAAGTTCATGTGCTCCTGTGAGGTGTTGCTCATGTAAGCACCACCGGCAAAGCTCATAAAGGTGTTTGGCTCGTCGGAGTTGCCCGCAGTGTGAATGCGGTTCTTACCAGCAGAGGAAGCCACACCAATGGAGATGTTCTTCAAGGCGCCACCAAAGCCGCCCATAGGGTGCCCCTTAAAGTGGGTCAGCACCACCATGGAGTCATAGTTGGCGATGTTCTTACCGACGAGATCGCCCTTTAAGAACTTGCCAGCGGTAACAGGGATTTCCATGCTGCCATCTTCGTCCATGATGTCGACGGTGGCGATGTCATTAAAGCCGTGATCCTCAATCACTTGGCGGTGGGCAGCAGTAGAGGCACGCGAGCCACCATAAGAGGTGTTGCACTCGACAATGGTGCCGTCGTATTTCTGCACCAGATCCTTGATCAGGGCTGGTTGCAGGTAGTGGTTGTTGCCTGCTTCACCGGTGGAGAGCTTAAAGGCCACCTTACCGGTTGGCTCACGGCCTAAGGCGTCAAAAGCCGCCTGCAGACCAGCTGGGCTAATATCAGAGGTGAAGTACACTACAGGCGCCGAGGTGTCAGTAGTGCGGTTTTTCAGGGCGTCAAAATTGATGTCGGCGGCGTGGGCGGTAAAGCCACAGCTCAGGGCAAGACCCACGGCAGCAGCAAGGGCAGTCAGCTTCTTCAACAGCAATACTCCACGGGTTGAGTACGAAAAAGGCAGTGCTTGAGCTTAGCCCATAGTAGGTAGGCATTGAGCCAATGCTCAAGCAGCAACCTTGTATTTTCGTTTTTCTTACGGATTGCTACCAGTTAAGTGGGGAGCGCTCTCAAGGCTTAGACTAAGCTCTGGTCTTGACGGCAGATCACAGGGAAGGTCAGCACGCAGGATCAAGCTTTCTCTCGGCAGACACTGCCGTTAGCTGCGGTGTGGTTGCAGCGGCGTCAGGTGTGTGCACGTGAGACTGTAGCCAAGAGAACGAGAGAGAGCCTCACTTATAGACTGGTATGAGCTTTATCCTAAGTGGCTGCGATGGCAAGAACAAGGTTTTGCGGGCGGATAAAGAGAATTGAGCAAGGATTAGCGATTATTGAGCAAGATTGCACCAAGCAAGCAGCTTTCTTATCAGCTTTTGAGGCGTTTATGCGCTAAATTGAGGCAGAATGAAAAGAACAGGCAAGCAGGCAAACAAACAAACAAGCAAGCAAACGCGTGCTACGAAAGCAGCAGCAAGGCCAAAAGTACGGCCTCAGAAAAGCGCGCCAGTAGATAGTCGATTGTCCCCTCATCAAGGTAGGACAGAGGCGCCGGCGCTATGGGGATGTGGAGAAAAGAGGAGATGTAGGAGACTGAGGGTGCGGCGGTAGTGGAGTTGTGGCAAACAGTGGCGACGAAAGCAGTGGTGAGTGTTGGTAACGTCCAACACCTCGAGATAAAGGGTGCAGGTGAGCCAGAGCCTACCTTAAGAGGGTGCTCTTATGGTTGCCATAAATGCAGTCATCATTAGGTCTGGCGTTCCTGAGCACTTGGGGTGTGGCGTTAGTCAGCAGGCAGCACCCTAAGCTGGTATTCACGTGAACCTAATCCAATCTCCGCTGCATGTTTCAACACTACCTGCCACTGTCTGCTTTCGATGCGCTTTTGCAGCGCTTGGCTCTGTGGTGCGGCATAAACAAGATCGATACAGGCTTGATCTGACGGGGGGCCTGCGATCATACCCAGCAACATAAGGAAGTCCATAAATATGCTGCTTAGAGGCATTTATTGAATATCTGCTCAGCAAATTTTACGACAAGTTGTCTACTACTCTGAGCTGAGTTGCTTATTAAGACTCGCTCTAGCA
>JAHLFE010000148.1 GCA_018884035.1 Candidatus Anaerobiospirillum pullicola | reverse complement strand
TTGATCACGGGTAAGGATGAAGCTGCAAAGCTGAGCAAAAACACATCTAAAGCGGTAATGGTGCTTACGATCGTTGAGAGGCCTACAGCAAAAACGGCTTATTTATCAGGAAAAATAAATACGATCCAACTCCCCGACGTCAGTGCCAGAGCACCAACTCGATTTGTGAACTTGGGCACGCTCAGCTGCCAAGACCTCACTTCTTAGAGACAACCGACGCCGCACTTAGAGGTCACCCCAAAACGCTAAAACCGCCCCACAGCAGCTTCTCAGGGCCTGCCGCAGGATTGCTCAATATGAATATTAACTCCAGTATAAAAACTACCATCGCCCCGCAAGTTGGGGAGTGCCCACAAAGACGGATCGATATCTTCTGTAAGGTCATCGACAATTACGGCGATGCGGGAGTCTGCTTGCACTTAGCGCGCTCGCTGACGACGCTTCAGTATCAGGTGCGTCTCTTCTGTGACCACATGGAGGTGTTATCGGCTATTGCCACGCCTGCTGATTGGGGCAATGAGCACTTACAGCTGGGCCCATGGGCAGAGGCCGCTACCTACCAGCCTGCCCCTGTGGTTATCTGTGCCTTTGGCTGTGCTTTAGATAAGGCCCTTACTGAGGTTATCCAGCAAAATGCCGCTCCAGTGTGCATCATCAATCTGGAGTACCTCAGTGCAGAGAACTGGGTCGAGGGCTGCCACACTCTGACCTCACCGGTAGACAGCACCACCCGTTACTTCTTTTTCCCAGGTTTTACTGCCAAGACGGGCGGCTTAAATGTCGACCCACGCTTTAAGGCGCAATGTCAGGAGACACTCTCCCACTTACGTGCGGCCTTAGCTCTTCAGCAGTCTCAAGAGCCGACAACGCAGCAGGCGCCACAGACGATAACGGCGTCAGTGCGAACCATGACGCTCTTTGGCTACCACAATCCCGCGCTCCTACCTTTGCTGAAGAGCCTACAGCGTGACTCTATGCCCACGCAGATTACGGTGTTTACTGGCTTAGCGCTTGATAACCTCAATGAGCTCCTGCACTTACAGCTCAAGGAGGGAAACACGCACCACGAGGGGCAGGTGACCTTTACGGTCTCGAACATGGTCGATCAAGACCGCTATGATCAGCTGCTGTTGCAACATGACTTTAATCTGGTGCGAGGTGAGGACAGTATCGTGCGCGCCATGCACACGGGCCATCCATTTTTATGGCAAATCTACCCACAAGAAGAAAGCGCCCACATCATTAAGCTGCAATCGTTCTTAACGCGCATGCGGGAAATCAACCTGCACTGCCAAGAGCTGCTAGCAGCGACTGAGCCAGCGCCTGAGGCGCCAAATGGTGACAGCGACAGCAAGAGCAAGCAGCCACCTCAGGGCTATATTCCCCTTACACAAGATGAGGTAAAAGCAGGCATGGCTGAAATTGAAGCAGTGATGCTGGCGTATAACGAAGCACAAGAGTGGCCTCAAGACTTTAACTGTGCGGCGTTTGTGGCGCGTACAGCACCACTTTACTGGAACCTTGCAGCGTATTTATGTCTGCAACCGACGCTAGCGGAGCGCCTAGACGAATTTATTCGTCAGCAGGGGGCGCTGTAAGGCCGTGCTTGCAAGCCGCATCCTCATAAAGTTAAGGGCAGTGCTGTTTGAGCGGCCCCCTAGAGACAGCAACACAGTGCAGTACAGAGTGTCGCTTAGAGCCATTTTCGGCGTATAATAATGGGCTGCATTGTCTCTGACTACAGTCAGGTGACAGCAGATTTGTCTGAAAAAAGCGGCGTGGCGCCACGAGATAAAGCGCGTAGCTGCTTGCGGCAAGTGGACTGTACTTGAGCCCAACTTGCCACTTTGCATAGCCTCGCTACTTAACGCTCTGCTCTTTAGTTAGAGAGCTTCATAAGAGTCTGTCCCACATGGGAGGACAGTTAGGTGGTGACCTCAATCCTTTTGGTGAACGATGAAGTTAGCGCAAGAAATCCGTGCCGGTAACGTGATCATGCTTAACGGCAACCCAATGGTGGTTCAAAAGACCGAGTACAACAAGTCCGGTCGTAATGCCGCTGTTGTGAAGATGAAGCTCAAGAACCTGCTGTCTGATGCTGGTACTGAGACCGTTTTCCGTGCCGATGATCGTCTTGAGGACGTGATCTTAGAGCGCAAGGCCTGCACCTACTCTTATTTCAACGATCCACTGTACGTATTCATGGACGAAGAGTTCAATCAGTACGATGTGGAGAAGGACAACTTAGGCGACGTGCTGAACTACTTAGTGGACGGCATGGAAGACGTTTGCCAAGTGACTTTCTACAATGGCAAGGCCATTTCTGTGGAGTTACCAATCAGCATCGTGCGTGAGGTGGAGTACACCGAGCCAGCCGTGCGTGGTGACACCTCGGGTAAGGTGACCAAGCCAGCTCGTTTAGCCGGTACTGGTTTTGAGCTGAACGTGCCAGAGTTTGTGAAGACGGGCGACAAGATCGAAATTGACACCCGCACCAACGAGTTCAAAAAGCGCGTTTAACGAAGCCGCGTAATTCCCTATGCGTAAGCGTAGGGATGTAAGCGGCCAATATCAGCATCTGTTATAATGTTCCCAAGAACTCAAGAAAGGATATTTCGTCCCTACTTGATGGGGGCTTTGTGGACA
>JAHLFE010000147.1 GCA_018884035.1 Candidatus Anaerobiospirillum pullicola | reverse complement strand
TCAAGAGCTTACAAGCTACTTTGGCGCATCTTAATCACCCTGAGGGATGCAGTTATGACGCTATGAGTTAAGCTGCACTCTTAGGTTCGCGGTCATGGGTGTGCGGCCCTGCACCATGGAACTTAGTGCTGCAAGTTAAGATCAAGAGCTTACAAGCTACTTTGGCGCATCTTAATCACCCTGAGGGATGCAGTTATGACGCTATGAGTTAAGCTGCACTCTTAGGTTCGCGGTCATGGGTGTGCGGCTCTGCACCATGGAACTTAGTGCTGCAAGTTAAGCTCAAGAGCTTACAAGCTACTTTGGCGCATCTTCAGCACCTCGGGGATGGCGGTGCTGACGCTCTGAGTTGCACTCTCCACTCTTAGATTTGCGGGTATGGTGTCACGCCACAAACGCCAAGGGGAGCCTCCTCAGCGTCGCTACTGCGGCGTACCTCAGAGGTTGCTTAATGGCAATTAGCTTTGCTCCCCCATGGCTCAGCTTTAAGGCTAGCGCCTTACCCTTAAGTGATATTCTTAAGAAGATCAACTTTGAGGTAAAAGCCGTATCTTAGCTCTTTGGGAAAAATCAGCTGCAAATTATCGACAGCATTTGTGTGGTGGCATTGTGTTTTGCCGCGCACAGAAATGCAAAAGCCCCATCGCATGATGAGGCTTTTAGCTAATGGGCGCTCTTGTCTTTTAGAGAGCTAAGTTAGCGCAACTGCGCTTGCGCAGCGGTGTTACCCACCACGGACACGATCTTAATCTGCTTGTCATCAGGAATCTCCTGATAAGACAGCACGCGTAAGCCAGGAATGGTGTTCTTCACAAAGCGCGATAAGGTCGAGCGCAGAATACCAGAGGTGAGCAGAATAGCTGGCTCGCCTGCCATTTCCTGATTGGCCGTAGCCTCGTACAGACTCTTTTGCATGCGGTCAGCAAGACCAGGCTCGATGCCCACACCCTCGGCACCACCAGTCTCTAAGGACTTGTGTAAAACCTTTTCGAGGTCTGGCGAGAGCGTAATCACAGGAATAACCAAATCGCCACCCACGATATCCTGAATAATGAGACGACGCAGACCAATACGGCAAGCAGCCGTCAGCACTTCCGGATCCTGACTCTTTGGGCCATACTCCACCAAGGTCTCCAAAATAGTGCGCATATCGCGTACTGGCACACCCTCGTTTAAGAGGTTCTGTAAGAGCTTGGTAAGTAAGCCTAAGTTGACGATAGCTGGCACCAGACCATTGACCAGCTTTGGCTGCGTCTTGGCCACAATGTCCAGAATGTTTTGCACTTCTTCCTGACCAATGAGCGAGGCGCAGTTGTTGGCCAGAATCTGCGATAAGTGCGTCGCCACCACCGTCGAGCAGTCCACCACCGTATAGCCTAAGCCTAAGGCTCGATCGTTATCCTGCTTCGAAATCCACACCGCCTCCAGACCGAAGGCAGGATCCTTAGTGGCAATACCAGGCACACGACCGAACACCTGACCTGGGTTAATGGCCATGTCACGATCCGGCTGGATGTCAGCCTCACCAAAGGTCACACCCATTAAGGTAATACGGTAGCTGTTTGGGCCTAAATCGAGGTTATCACGAATGTGCACCGGCGGGATTAAGAAACCTAAATCCTGCGACAGCTTCTTACGCACACCCTTAACACGGTTTAAGAGCTCACCGCCTTGGGCCTTATCCACCATTGGAATCAAGCGATAGCCTACCTCAAGGCCAATCACGTCCACCTCAGAGACGTCCTCCCAAGACAGCTCACGCTGATCTGGCGATGGCTCAGCAGGAGCAGGTGGAGGCGCTGCAGCGGCAGCGGCCGCAGCCACAGCCTTACGGTGACGAATAATAAGACCAATGATGACAGCAATGGCGGCTAAGGTTAAGAAAGCCACATGTGGCATGCCTGGCACAATGCCCATAACAAAGAGCACAGCGCCGACAATGAACATGGTACGAGCATCATTAAAGAGCTCGTAGACCACTTGCTGGCCCATCTCCTTTTTGGACTTCGTCTGGCGCGTCACGATGATAGCAGCAGCCACCGATAAGAGTAACGATGGAATCTGGGCTACCAGACCGTCACCGATGGACAGTAAGGTATAAATCTGAGCCGAGTCGCCTAAGGAGAGGTCGTGGAATACGGTACCAATGATGATACCGCCGATCACGTTAATGAAAAGAATGAGGATACCGGCGATGGCATCGCCCTTCACAAACTTCGAGGCACCGTCCATAGCACCATAGAAGTCAGCTTCACGGGCAATTTCTTCACGACGCTCACGGGCCTGTTCTTGATTAATCAGACCAGCGTTTAAGTCAGCGTCGATGGCCATTTGCTTACCTGGCATAGCGTCCAAGGTAAAGCGGGCGGTCACTTCGGAAATACGACCAGCACCTTTGGTCACCACCACGAAGTTGATAATCACCAAGATGGCAAAGACGATGAGACCGACGGTATAGGAACCGCCCATCACCACGTAACCGAAGGCCTCAATCACTTTACCGGCGGCTGCGGTACCCTCTTGGCCGTGCAGTAAGATCACACGGGTAGAGGCGACGTTTAACGCCAAACGCAGTAAGGTGGTCAGCAGTAAGACGGTTGGGAAGGAGCCGAAATCGAGAGGACGCTTAGTGTAGATGGCGACGAGTAAGACCACCATCGACAGGGAGATATTAAACGAGAAGAGGATGTCCAGCAGGAAAGGCGGAATTGGCAATGTGATCATTGCCAAGCAGGCGAGCACCAGAAGTGGTGTACCCAGCTTAATGATGCGGAGTTTTTGGAGGGCACTTCCGCTTACAGCTAAACCGCGAGCCACCCGAGGGTTGGCTTGCGCCCGCTCAAAGGGCACAGCTAGCTTGGAACCGAGATTGGATAAGAAGCTCAAAGCAAAAACCCACACAGAAGAAACAAAAAACGCTTATGCGGGGGCAAAGGATGCAAGACATTTGCCACGAACATCACGTTTTTGCGGGATAAAAAGGCGTTTTGCGGGCAAAGACGGGGCAAGGACAGGCGCATATTTTTTCCTGCGACTTGTCCCACCACTTAAGGGGCCTTGCGCACAATTACGCATCATAGTGCATTTGCTAGCCCATCTTGCGCACTGAATGGGGGCGGTGGCGATAAGTGCTCTGGCTTACCAAAAGACAGAGGAAAGCGCTGAGGCTGCAAAGATACGCGCTTAATAGGGAAGCTGTGAGGAAAGTGACGGCACAGACAAGGTATTGACAGTCTTACCGGCGCTCCGCGCCTATTGAGAAAAAGCCCTGTGTGGTGAAGCAGCTTTGCTCTGTTTTGCTCTGCGCTGCTCTGTTTTGCTGTGCTTTGCTGGGCAGAGCAGAGCAGCTAAGCGCTTTAGCCCTGCCCCCATCATGCTGCGGGCTAAGGATCAGGTGGGGCGCACTACCACAGCAGGAGCGGGCTTAATCTTTAGTGCTTGCCCTTATGGCCGTGCTTTTGGCCATTTTGGTGGTGGTGATGATGGTGGTGATGGTTATGGCCACCTTGCTCTTTGGTTTGTGCGGCGTACTGCTTAGCAGCACTCTCTGCGGAGTACGCGGATCTAAGAGCAGAGGCAAGCTCTTCTTTGATGGAGATGAGCTGATCGAGCTCCTTTAAAATGCTAATCAGCTTACGGTACTGGCTCCAGTGATTGCGGTAATACTCTATAGCGTAAGGGTGCACTGCCATAAACTCTGGCAGCGCTTGCTCCTCAGCGATAAGTTGCCTAAAGTTTGGCAGCAGCACATACTCAAGCCACTGATGAAACTCGATCTCCCCCACGCCAAAAGGCCCCAGAGGCTTTGCGAGCTTCTCATGTGGGCGCTGCTTCTCACCGCCCCAGAGCGTCAAAGCCTTAAGCTCGTCCTCGAGCTCTTGTAACTTAGCGCTAATGGCCTCACGATCGTGCTGTTTGCTCATTGCTTCCTACCCACCAACCAATCTACCTGTCTACTGCGAAAACGCAGATGAAGCCCACATGCTGGGGCTAAGGCTACTGCTCTTGCGACGTAGCGGGCCCCTTTTTGGCCTTTTTGCCCTGAAACGCGGCGGGGTCACAAAAGTCAGTCACGCTCTGACGGCCCCCCACCGCAAAAAATCCCTCTAAGATGATCTTCGCAGCGCTGGCATCAATGCGATCCTTATCCATGAGGGCGCGATAGCCACCTTGGTAGGTAAAAATCTCTTCTTTAGCGGCGGCAGAGCTTAAGCGCTCGTCCTTAAAGTACACCCGCACGCCAAAAGTACTCATGAGGCGGCGGCCAAACTTACGGGCCCGCTTCCCCATGAGCTCATCGCTGCCATCCATATTGAGAGGATAGCCGACCACGACAAACTCGGGCTGCCACTTAGTAAAGAGATCCTGCAAGTCCTCAGGACGGGGAATACCGTCACGAGCTTTGAGCGTAGTAAGAGCCTGCACCGAGCCCACAGCCTCGTTACCAACTGCGACCCCAATGTGGTTCACACCAAAATCAAAAGCGAGCACACGCCCTGCTGTCATCGTTACTTTCTCTCCCCTACTCTACTTGACCTACTGTACTCTACCCACTGTGCCTTGCCACCTACACAGAAGTGATCACCTTGCAGAGGTAACCACCTTGCAGAGGTAACCACCTTGCAGAGGGAATACCTTTAAGGCGCGATCACTGAGCTGAGCGCCGTGCTGCTTTCTAATTTACCCCTGCGCTACGCTCTACAAGCACACAGCAGAGCAGCACTACTGCACAGCTCCTTACCACTAAGGGTGGCCACCAGAGATTAGCGCAGCTCTCCACAATCCCCTGAGAGCATCTCTAGAGCGTCCCTGAGAGCACTCCTTAGAGATAGACAGCACCGCCGCATCAGCAGTGCTTGCTCTGAGGTCAGACTCTATTCTCACATCTCACAGCTCCTGCGTCATCACCACCAAAAGGCAACACCTCAGCTGTCACCCCCCTGAGGTTAAGACCTACGAGATCATAGCGCCATCTACGTAGAGGAACTCTCTGCGGCTTGCACCTAACAGCGCTGTCGCCATGACCATAAAGCTCTTTATCGCCTCAAAGCAGGTATCACCAATGGACTTATGCAGCGCCCCAATCGCAATCGGAGTGGTGATCACCACCGGCAAGTGCTCCTGCGCCCGATAGCGCATGATCTCATTAAAGAGCTTTTGCTGTGGTAAATCTAGCGCCTGCATCTGATCGCAGAGGCCGTCAATCATTAACAGTCCCGCCTTCATGTAGCGATTAAACTTCTTATCACGGGCCATGCGCTCCTCATACGGCTCACCGTAGATAAACACCCGCATGCGATAGAGCTCATCTAACGTCGTCAGCGCCACGACTTGGCCACCATTTTTGGGCATGGTGCTACGCATGCGCTGATCATCACGTAACTGCTTGAGCAGTTGGTTCGCAATACAGTGGCACAACACCGTTTTACCTGAGCCCACATCACCACAAACGATGAACATACGCGCGCTATGGAAGATATCAGAAATCTGGATAAACTCCCTACTTAACATGTACGCACGCCCATTTTGCGCATCAATGATCACTTTGTCGTAAGTGACTTCAGGGTTAATGTGCCCCTCACGGCGCACCTGATCTAAATAGCGATCAAAGTTACCGTCCTTATGCTGGGCAATGGCCAGCGCCGCCATGGCGCGGTCTTTTGCTCTGATCTGCTCATAGGTCTGCTCCGGCACCGCATCAGGATCAAACGAAGGCCCCGCCATGCCTCTGATCATGCTCATAAGCGCCGTTGACAGCGATTGCTGCTGCCACTGCACCGCAAAGAGCTCCACATTGAGATCTTCGTTACGATTAAAGATCCATTGCCAGTTTTGGGCATTGGTGCTGTTTCTAAAAATCAGCGTCGCCAAATCTTGGATGTGGAGACTGTGTGGATAAAAACGCCACGTCTCCTTTAAGAGTTTGGTGCCATCATCAGGTAACAGTAAGTCGTTATCCGCACTCCACCCCGTCAGTGGCAGCATACTTGGGGCTGGCCACGTGACGCACGCAAAGATCTCATCGTGGGTACGACTCCACATGTTATGTGGCAAAGTACCCTTAAAGTTCATGCTATTTTGGCGCAGCTGCTTTTCCCAGAGGCGAAATGGCGTCTGTAAGGTCTTCAAGATGTCATTAAAGATCAGACGGAAAAACTGACACTCTCGCAGCAGATAGTACTCTTGTAAGAGACGAATCCGCGCTTCACGCTCGTAGATGCCTAACACCGCATTGCGCATGGAGCCGCTCTCATGAGGCAGCGGTAAAAAGGCATCCTTAGGCGCATAGGCAAAGGAGCTAAAGCGGTTTAAGTGACGGAAGACCTCCCACACTGGCACCGGAGAGGATGGGTAGCTGGCTACCGGATAAAACATCTCCTTGGTGATCTTACGTCCGGTATTGGTGAGCTGATAGCGCGGATCAAATTGCGCAGTACGGGCATCAGCCTCTGGCCACATGACCTGACGCTGTAAGGCAAGGTCATAGCGCATGCGCAAAAAGATACCGGAGATGATCTTGGTACTGAAATAGGGAATGTGGGTACCAAAGTGGTGGTAAGGCACCGCAGGACCTAGTGTTTCCCAGCGGGCAAAGAGATCCTCTACAGCTCTACCGATGTTACCCAAGTGGTTTAAGAAGAACTGCTGCAGCGGGATAGAGCAGTCGACATTAAACTCTGGGGGCATCGGGTCAGTTGGCCACGCACCGTGCAAAACGTAATAGCGCAGCTGTTGCGTCCACTGTGGCAGTAAAGAAAAGCCGGTGTGCAGACTCAAATACAGCCAGAGACGGTCAAATAAACGCTCAGAGAGACCTAAAGCGGCAATGATCTCAGGGCGGAAGAAGCAGGATGGGCGCACGTGGTAGCAGAACCAGAGCCTTAAGGTGTAAGGCAGGTCGATGCCATAGTGCTGCTTAAAAAGGGCGCTTTGCTCCTCTTCATAGACGACACGACGGGCACGGAGGCTCTCGGGCTCGCGGTCAAAGAGTACCTGCGGATAGTAGTAGAGATCGATGTTTTTGTCTTTGAGGCGCGCCTCGATCTGCGCGCTGTGCTCCTCAGTGTAGACGTAAGGAGACTTTGCCGGATACAGCAGTGGATCGTACAACCATGGATCAAAGTACTCACGCTCGTCCTCGGCGATAGCGCCACCAAAGTGCGCATCCTGATCAAAGTTAGCGCGCAGGGCTAATTGTGTCCCGTCATCTGAGGAGAGGTCGGCAAGGAAAAACACCAGTTGCGGATGAATAAACTCACCGTACTTACCGTAGGGAACAAATACTGGCGGTAGAGTGTGCCACGCATGATGCGTTGGCAGCGCGGTATCTGGCGACTGTGATTGTGCGGCCTCATACTGGTCGTGCCATAAGCGCTCCCGAGGCAGCTTACTAATGCGGGCAACTTCTTGACGCTGGGCCGCGGTGATGTTGCGCTCAATAGGTTCAATATTGTCGGAGGCAATAAAGTTGTCTAATTGGGCTAAGGCGATAGCGGCGGCGCGGTCACGCTTAGTCAGCTCTTGCTGCATCTTTTCGTATTGAGAGACACGTGGGGTACGTGGAGATAAGTCTGAATCAGGAGAAGCAGTCATAGCAGAGCTCGTTGAGGCTCGGAGCAGAGCCAAAAGAAAGTGAGGGAGAAAGAAATCTAACAGAGGATGCTGGTACGCAGCTCAGTCCAGTAAGGAATGAGTGATCTCATAAGTGACGGAAGATGGGATCCGTAAGGGCAAATACGCATCTTAAGATGAATGGTGCAGGTGAGCCTAATCCTATCTTGAAACGGTGCACCATAACCACCATAAAGTCCATCATCTCTAAAGTCAATCGTTCCTAAGGCGCACAGGTATTAAAAGCTCACTGCAAAGCGTGGCCGCAACATTCGCCACCAACTCTGCACCATAACTACTGTAGTTTAGCAGCTGACAGCTATCGCTGCGGTAAGAGAAAAACAAGGGCACTTGCGACTCACTACCCCTCTAAACGATAGCCACCACACTGCAGCTTGAGATGGGGGCACGCTCAGCTTTAAGGCTAGCGCCTTACCATTGAGAGGTGTAGTAGGCATACCAGAGAACCTCAGAGCTAACAGCTAAACTCAGAGCTGCAACAACGCATACCTCATAGTGATGTTAAGTTCGTGATAATGGTAGTAAGGAGATCACCTCTAAAAGGAGATCCCCTCTGAGGTAAAAGCCGTATCTTAGCGATTTTAGCAAAATCAGCCACAACTACTCGACATAGGACTCACAGCCACTGCCACCGCCGTAGCAGCCCCAAAAAGTCGCCAATCTCTGTTCATCGAGATAAGGCCACAGCGCTGGCAGCGCCCGTCCCCGAGGCGAGCGCAGAGATAAAGAGAGATACAGCGACAGCCACCACAGCAAGTATAGCCGCTGCGCGCCGCGTATAACTCTACCGCCGCTCCGCAAAGAAGGCACCACTGTGAGCCCCAGATAACAGCGCCCGCCCCAAGTTGAGGCTCTAAGCCCAAAACAGCACAGCTGCGCTCAGCACCATCAGCTTCAGCACCTCCAGCTCCAGCCCTTAAATACAAAAAGCTACCACCACTATCTTCAGAAGATAGCAGCAGCTGCTGCAAGCGCTACAGCTCTTAAGAGCTGCTTCCTGTTGGTGGTGGTAACTGTGGCTTGAGTCTTACCGGAGCTGGCAGTACTTGCTTGACCACAGATTGCGCTAACACCGTATGCGCCGGTTCAAGCAAGGGAATGCGCGTTAATCCCGCCTTTCGATGCCGCTCATCATCAATCTGGATCTCAGCTTCCGCTGTTGGTCTCAGCCGTGGGTTATTTGACCGGCCAGGCAGTGGATGGTGATACGGTATCTTGGCCTCCCGCTCCTCTTGCATTTGCTCTTGCTTTTGCAAGGCTTCATTTAAGCCCCCGTCAGGAAAGCCCACTAGTTGGTTGAGCGCCACAAACCACTCAGGGGAATAAATGTCAGTTATAGGAGCATTAGCAAAAGGCTGCAGCAGCTCTTTGCCACGTGGGGTAAAACGCAGCTCATTAATCCGCACCCAACCGCACCACATATCATAATAGAGCGGATCGCTTAAGAACCTAAAAAGCAGGCTATCCGCTGCTTCTTTATAAGCAGGAGGCAGCTGTGGTAAAGACATGCCAGGCCAGAATTCTCGCTGTTCTAGCCCCTGCGCACATACCCGCGCTGCTTGTGCTTTGGTCTCATCGTCCAAATTGAGCAGGATCGAGAACTCATCACTGCCACCACGCCACTTGTGAGGCCGCCTGCCGCTTTTGACAAAGCGCCGCGCATTATCAGAGAGGCAATACGCTAGGAGCAAAAACAGGTTGACCTGCTGCTCTTGCAGCATGACTAAGATCTCGGCCACATCCGGCAAATCATAGTGGAGGCGCAAGATCAGAGGGTTTTCTACCTCACAGGCAATGGGTACATAGTAATTGACATCGTAGGTGAAATCATTGAGCAGATCGATTATTTCCCCACTATAGCGGCACTTCATCCATAAGGGGTTAAACCACGCGTCAAAAGAGTTAAAGCTATCTTGGGTGGCGCGAAAAAGACCAATGGTGGTGACAATCTGTCTGCACGCCTGCAGCTCTTCTCTAAGCTGAGACAGCAAGAATTTCTCGGTAACAAGAGTGTAATTGTAGAGCAGCGTGATGCCCCGCGCGTCAGTGAGGCGTTTTTGCTCAAGTTGCGGGTAAGGCGTAAACTCTACTTGCCAGTCATAGGAGCATGGCACCAGCGGCGTGAGGCCACTAGACACAGCAATGGCGCTAGCCACAGCGGCGAGAGAACCGTAATGGGCAAGCGGGCCCTGTAATGAGAGCAGAGATGCAGGTGAGCTTGGCGTGCTCGACGTGCTCGACGTGCTCGACGTGGTAGCTGCCGTTAGAGTCGACGTGGAAGCGCGTTTGATCTGCACCGCTGGCAGGGCTGCACTGAGCCTACTGCCTACCTGCTGCGCTTGTATCTGCTCCCACAGGGGGTAGTACTGCTTAGGTGATTCTCGCGTGGCGTATATAGGGAGATCACGGATCTGTACGAAACAGTCCATGGTAGTAAAGCCTAGGTAAATCAAGCCCTCTACTGCTTGCTCAAGGCGCAGCTCATCCTTAGTTTTGACCTGAGCATACATCCGTGTCGCGGTAACGTCATACGCCTGTATATGCTGCTGGTCAGGAGGAAGAGGCAGCCGCTCAAGGTGCACCGCATCTGACACTACAGGTGCGGCGGGGATACTAGGCTCTGCTGGAGCAGAGCGAGTGGCGTCAGTGACGTCAGCATGATCTAATAAGCCGAGTTCTTGAGCGATTTCAGGCGAGACCGTGTACTGCTCTTGCTGCAATTGCGCTACAGCCTGCGCATCGTGATAGTCACGGGCATAGGCAATAGCCAACGAGACCTCAAGCGCATGCGCGACGCTGGCGGCATCTGGCTCAGGGTGCGCCATGGGCAGACGAAATAAGGCATAGCCCTGCACATAGGGCGGCACAATGGCCGAGACCTTAGTCTTTTCTGGCAGGGGGGCAGGTGGGGTTAGCCAGTATTTAGTGTCAGCTTCTAAGCGCTTGACTGGCCCTAATGATTGCGGGTTGATATAACCGCTGTTTCCTTGCGGCGCTTGAGGCGCCGCTGGCGAGGGCGTGGCGGTAACGCTGGGATTGATAGTGGGATTGGAATTGGAGTTGGGTGAGGTTGGTTCTTGAGGCGCCGCTTGATTACCTGTAGCCTTCGCTGGCGCTACAGGGTGAGAAGCAGACTCTGTTAAGAGCTCACCGTTAAAAGGGTCGACGTTACCAAACAGGTCAACCTGCTGCATGGAGTAGGGATAGGCCGTGGTCTCACCACTATCATCAGGGGGGGACGGCTGCTTGGCCTTGGCTTTGGACTGACGCTTGGTACTGCTACTGCTGTGCTTTTTAGCATCAGCACTACCATTATTATCTGAGGCGTCCTGAGCCTCTTTACTCTCAGCACTGTCAGTTTTGCCCGCAGCGCTCGCGTCATCTTTAGAGGCTGCTGTGCTTTGCTCTGTGCGCGTAGAGATACCAGCATGCATGGCAGCTGCAGCAGCCGCGCTGTCTTTATCCAGATACTCGTCAAAGTCCTCGGGTAGAAGTGAGGTCATTGGCGGCAGATCCGCCTCCTCATCGTCATCCTCGAGATCTGCAGCAACTTCCTCATCTTCGCTATGGCCACCATGAGCAGCGGCAGCCATGGCTTCTTCGACGGCATGAGCCATGTCGTCTTTTAACGTGGGATCCCACTCATCGAGGCCGCCTAATACAGCGCGGGCATCATCGATAGCGGTGATCTTACGGCGGGTACCGTGGGTAGGCACCGCTGGTTTGCTCTCGTCTTCCTTAGCGTCAGAGTCAGCAATGGAGCTGTCATCTACAGAGGCTAAAGCCGCCTCCAGCTCTGCTAAGGCCGCATCACTCTCAGAGTCAGTAAGCGTAGTCGTATCGCGGCTGGTATTTGCCTCGGGCGTAGTCGTGCTTGGGTGTTGCTGTTGTTGCGCAGTTTTACTCTGAGCCATACCCGCTTCCTCCTCACTCGGCCACCAATGCCACGTATGAACCAACCTTAATCTGCTCAGCTCCGCTCTATATTACTGAGGCGAACTGTTCGGCGCTCATTATAACAAAGGGCAGGTAATGCTGTGGGTGAGGTGTCTGGCTCTACAGCAAAGGCAGTGGTAGGGATCAGCATGAGGCGAGGTAATGCAAAGAGACATGGGGTAAGGGCCGGTGGCGTCAGGAAAGCTTGCAGCGGGAACTAGCGGCAGTAACGCAAGAGCGAAGCGGAGGGCTGTCTGTTCTCAGCACCATAGAGGAGGGTGCTCATCATTATGTGCCACGAGCCCCGTACCCGTATCAAGCGGCAAGGTGAAGAGTACGGACGGCCGGAGTTGCTGCACGGTCAGCTGGTAATGCCGGCCATAAAACTAAAGCAGAAACATGGCGCTGTACTTGGGAGCGCTGTGGTGCAGCACCAGCATTTCTTAGCTCTAGCGCAGTAAGATCTCTGGATCGGCCTGCGCCAAGGCTACCTACCTACCACTGCTCAGTCCTCAGAATCATCCTCGTACTGGCTAATGATGTTGAGCAGCTTGCTCAGTCTAGTCATGGCATAGACCACCGCCAGAGAAGAAATGATCAAAGCGATGCCAAAGGCCCAGACATCACCGGTGCTCATCTCCTTGCACTTAAACGCCAAGACAAACATAATCACAGCCATGAAGCCCATGAGCACGGTAAAGATCTTGTCCACTTTTTTGTAGGCGGCAAGGATGTTCTCTGGCACTTCGCCCTTAGCGCGTTGTTGGTAGTTGGAAGCCACAATCATCCTCCATTTTTCTGTTTCTGCTGCACTTTATGCGGATTATACCGAACTGACGCGCCGCCAGAGAAAAGTTGCTTTTATCTTGGGGCTGCGACATACACCAAGAGCGTGATGGCAAGGTCACACCTCGCACCTTAAGATGCATGGTGCAGGTAAGTCTAATCGAGAGCGTTTTCCTCCTTGTTCCTTCAAAGTATTGGCCCCTATGTTAATGGCTTAAAATCGGCCTTTGAGGTGTGGTTAAGACCATTGATACAGAAATCTGATATGGAACGTCGAGCGTCGCTACCGCGACGTACCTTGAGGTAGGTTAGCGCCTGATTTTTCCCCCACCTCTAAGGTACGGCTTTTACCTTAGCGGAGCTCTGCTTACGCCTAACACTCAAGGGTAAGGAGCGAGCCTTAAAGCTGAGAGTGCCCCATCTCCAGCTGCATTTAGCTTGCTGGTACTTACCAGCTGCTGTTGCCTGCCCTAAAAACGCAAAAGCCCCACGTGCCGCTTAGCATTAGCACGTAGGGCTCTAAAGTAGCTTCTGGATTGAGAGAAAGAAAAAGGAGTGCTGCTAAAGACTACTTGGCGTCAGTGTTAGCCTGCGCAAAGGCGGCATCGTCCACTTGCTCCAGCCACTCGTTAGAGGCGCCCTCAATTGCTGGGGCAATCGACAGGTGCTGCATCCAGCTGTCAGCAGTAGCACCGTGCCAGTGCTTTACCTCAGGTGGAATGTTCACCACCATACCTGGCTTTAAGAGCACGGGATCCTTACCCCACTCTTGGTAGATACCCTCACCAGCAACCACCACAAGGATTTGTGGGGCCTTGTGGTGAATGTGCCAGTTGTTGCGGCAGCTTGGCTCAAAGGTCACATTGGACACACCGCAGCTTTTGTCAGTCTGGTATGGATTTAAGTAGCTCTGGCCGATAAAGTACTGCGCATAAGCGTCGTTAGGATTGCCAATGGCAAAAGTGGTGAGCTCTTCTTTGCTGCTAACTTTCATCGCATTCTCCTCAGCAGGAGCAGCACTGACATGGGACGCCATCAGCACAGAGGTCGTGGCAGCGGCTACGGCAAACAGCTTTGCTCTCATAGTTCACTCCTCAGGATAGATTCAAGGAGAAAGTGGTAGCCCATGCCTTTCTTTGCCGCGAAAACTGACTAAGTCTGCGCCCCTTACTGCTGTAAGTTGATGCTGTATGCACACCTTGATCACAGTAGCTGCGGGCACCATTTCTCATTTACTGCTAACTTACTCAAAGTAGCTTGAATGGCTCCTATCTTAGAGGGACGGCCACCGTAAGGCCATGCTCATTTCTGTACAATGTTTGCCTATTTTTGTACCCCCATAGGTCTTGGTGCGACCTTGTAGTAAAAGTGTGCGCGCTGCCACTTCTTCGCACCAGATGCGGTCGCTACTTTGCTTGCGTACACAAAACTCTAGCAGCCCAGCAAGCTGCAAACAGCCCTGCTGCTCTGCTTTAGTGATGCCTTAGTGTCCACTCTTTGTCACTGCCCATGTCGTTACTGCCCACGTCCCTCCCTTGTGGCACTTTTCTCTCCCCATGCACAGGACAGGAGAGCATTGGCACTCTGGCCCTTGAGAAAAGTGCGCGCGTACAGGGTGCTCGCTGCGCCTCATTACATCCCCCCACGGCAAAGCTAGCTCATGCCCTTTTTGTCGTTTTTGCCTGACGCTTGTCTGCCTGTCTCTGCCTAAAAAGGGTGCAAATAACACCACCACCTGAACCCTTGCTGCTTAATAAAGCTGAAAGTAAAGCGCCTTTGTTTGTGCTTGGAGGCCAAGAGTGTCGCGACCGACTACCCCTAAGAGCAAATTTGCTCTAAGATAGAGCGTTGCTTTGGTAAGCGCTGCCGGTTAAGAAATAAATCGGCATAAACTCAACTCTCCTCCGAGTGCCATGCTGTTCCTTGCTCTCTGATAGCCAGCAGACCTCGTCCGACTCACAGCTGTAGCTGTTTTTGGCCCCCAATGTGGAAATGCAAACATGCGAGTTAACACCCCTGTTATCGATGTGGAGCATAAATTCCCGAACGACCCGTCCGCGAAAATCATCTCCGTCACCGACCTCCAAGGTAACATTACTGACGTTAATGACACCTTTGTTGCTATGAGTGGTTTCTCTCGTGAGGAGCTGATTGGACAGCCACAGAACATCGTGCGCCATCCCGACATGCCGCCGCAGATCTTTGCTGCCATGTGGAAAGCCCTCAAAGCCGGTGAGTCCTTTATGGGCATCATCAAAAACCGCTGCAAGGACGGTAGCTACTACTGGGTCAACGCCTTTATCATGCCTATCATCCAAAATGGGCAGATTGTGGGCTATGAGTCAGTACGTACTGCGGCCACAGACGAGCAAATTGCCCGTGCCACGCGTATCTACAAGAAAATGCGCGAGGGCAAGCAGCCACGCAAGCGCATGGATATCATGGCCTTTGTCTGCTACGGCCTGTTCCTTATTTCCTTTGCGCATGCGACGATCCACCCTAGCGTGTGGAGCAATGTGCCTTGCATTATCATCACGCTGGGCATTATCACCTACATCATCTACCGCAAAAACCACCTCCAAAAACTCATCACCCGCTGCTTTGATGCGCACCCAAGCCTCATTAACAGCTTGATTTACACCCGTAAGGCGGGCCAAGAGGGTGCGGTGTTGTACGACATCATGTACAACCTCAAAGAGGTGGACACCATCTTAACCCGCGTCAAAGAGACTTCTGACCGCTTAACCGCTATTGCCCAAGAGGGCCTGAGTCTGCAAGAGGGCTCCGCAACCGAGACCACTGCGCGTAACCAGCAGGCTAAAGAGCTTTTAAGCGAAATGCAGGAGATTGCCGACAACATCTCCAACATGATCAATGACATCAGCAACAGCGCCAAAGAGACGGTGCGCAACTCGGACTCGGCGGCGAAGCTCGTTAGCGAAGGTAAGGACGTTGCCAATCAGACCATGAAGGTGATTGACAACTTAAGCGACTCTATTAACAAGATCGCTTCTGCCATTGCCGATTTAGCCTCCCGTGTGGACGACATCGAAAAGGCTTCGGTGCTCATTAAGGACATTGCCAGCCAAACCAACCTCTTAGCCTTAAACGCTTCGATTGAGGCGGCACGCGCTGGTGAGGCCGGTCGTGGCTTTGCGGTGGTGGCAGATGAGGTGCGCTCGCTGTCGCTGCGCACAGAAGAGACCACGGTGCAGATTCACAATCTGATTGAGCGCTTTAAGAAGACAGCGCAGGAGACGGTGGCGCTAGCAGGCGAGAACCAAGAGCACGCCCAAGAGGGTGTGGCACAGATTCACGCCACTAACCAGAAGCTCGATGAGGTGTTAGCGAGTATCGACAACATCCACGCGCTCATTAACAACGTCAATGAGACGGTGCAATCGCAAGCAAGCACCGCTGATAACGTCAACATTAAGGTGCAGCATATCTCCTCGATGAGTGACGAGAACGTGGCCTCGAGCAACAACAACCTCAAGCAGATGGAAGAAGTGAGCACCATTTCCACGGAGCTTAACTCCATGATTAGCCGCTTCTCCAATAAGGATCACGTCTAAAAGACGCCACTTACCTGCAAGAGAAGAAACGCCAGACAAGGTTAGCTTTGCCTGGCGTTTTTCTTTTGCGTAAGGTGAGTGGCTATCACCACACACACCAGCAGGGCTTTGCCCTGCACCCAGTAGGGCTCTGTCCTACACCTACGGGGACTTTCAGTCCCTTGCCCCTTGACGAGGATCTGAGGCCCTCGACCCTTTTAGATATTGCAGCCCACGTCTCACCGTAGCTTGTTTCTTCGGGCTACAATATTGCAATGACTCCCCGTTACACCCACCTTGTCCTCCTCCCAAAAAGGTGAAAATCGTCCTCCTGCTTCTGCCAGCCCTAAAGCTTGCCACTCTCCTTAGTTAGTGGCTGTATCTGGCTGCATGTATCCCGATAGGAGCTGGGAACGCCCTTGGCGCGCCCTGTCAACGTCATGCGTCTGAATCTGCCTGTCACTAACGTCGAGCACACTTTTCCGCCGGACCCATCCGCGAAAATCATTTCGGTGACTGACACCAAGGGCATCATCACCTACGTGAACGATACCTTTGTGCAAATGTGTGGCTACTCCCGAGAGGAGCTCCTCGGTAAGCCGCATAACATCGTGCGCCACCCCGACATGCCCGCAGCCGTCTTTAAGCTCATGTGGGATACCATCCAACAGGGCAAGTCCTTTATGGGCATCGTCAAGAACCGCTCTAAGGACGGCGGCTTCTACTGGGTTAACGCCTTTATCATCCCTATCGTCGAGAACGGCCGGATCACCGGCTATGAGTCGGTGCGTACCGCCGCCACACGCAACCAAATTGCCTGTGCCGAAAAAATTTACGCCCGCATCAATGCTGGGAAAAAGATCTCTAAGCGCTGGTACCTGCTCAACGCGGGCAGCTACGCTCTGTTCTTAGCCACCGCTGGCTACATGGTACTCGATGCCCATATGTTTAGCAGTGTGCCATGCTTACTTGTAACCATAGGCATCATCGGCTACAACATCTACCGCAAGAACCACATGCTCGACTTACTATCGCGTAAGTTCGACACCTCGGTCGATACCGTCAACTCGCTGATCTACAGCGATCGCACGGGTGTGGAAAGCGACGTCATCTACAACATCATCTACAACATCAAAGAAGTGGATTCGATCATGACGCGCATTAAGGAGACCTCGGAGCAGATTGACGATCTGGCCACTGAGGGCCTCCTGCAGCATGAGCAGAATATCAATCATGTGCGCTCCCGCACTGAGGCGATGAAGACCATCCTCACCGAGATGAACTCCATTGCCGATGACCTTGCGAAGATGATTGCCATGGTGCACGATAACTCGCAGCAAACGGTGGAGACCTCCACCCAAACCTCGCAGCTGATTGCGCAGGGGCAGAACAACTCCGATCAGGCACTGGCGATTATCGATGGTCTCTACCACTCGATTACGCAAATCACCACGGATATTCAAGAGCTGGCGGCGAATGTGGATGCCATTGAGCAGGCATCGCGTCTTATTAAGGGCGTGGCCAATCAGACCAATCTCTTAGCCTTAAATGCGGCGATTGAGGCGGCGCGCTCGGGTGAGGCGGGAAAGGGCTTTGCGGTGGTGGCAGATGACATCCGTTCACTATCGACGCGCACGGAACAGGCGACACTGCAGATTCAGAGTCTGATTCTGGGTTTTAAGAAGACCGCCAAGCAGACGGTAAACATTGCCAAGCGCAATCAGGAGCAAGCGCAAGATGGCGTCGAGCACATGCATGCGTCGCATGATAAGCTCGAAGAGGTGCTGCAGAGTGTTAACAACATTAACACGCTGATTTCTAACGTGAGTAAGGCGGTGCGCACGCATGAGTCAACGGCGCACGATATCACGAAGAAGGTGCACAAGATCGACGTGATGAGTAAGAACACGCTGACGAGCACCCAAGACAACCTCAAGCAGGTGCAAGAGCTGCAATCGCTGGCGAGCATGCTCAATGACATGGTGACGCGCTTTGCCCGTAAGGTGTAAGTGTAAAGGGGCTTAGGGCATCACCACGAACTTAAAACCACCATGGCTTGAGGTTGCTCTTGCTGTGCGTCCATGCCCTTTGAGGATTAGTGCTGTGCTTGGCAGCTATAGCATTTACAAGCTGGTTTGGCGCGCATCTTAGATGCGTTGTTGCTGCCTGAGTTGAGCTGTCAGCTCTTAGGAATGACTAACTTAATAGATGACGGACTTTAGGGTAATCATGGTGCACCGTCTTAAGATAGGATTAGACTCACCTGCACATGCATCTTGAGGTGGGTGACGTTGCGATCACTCATTCTTTAGGTTCGCGGGTATGGGCTTAGGGCGTAGCCCTAAGCGTGGATTGTCAGAGGCAGCGCCCGCCCCCGACAATGCAGCTGGGCGCGCACCTCTACAGCGCTTACAGCGCTCCTGCCCAGCCAATCTGATGCAGCCAGCTATTGAGGTAGATAGCCCCCAGCGCCGCACCAATCAGCAGTGCTACCACCACAATCGTCCGCACACTCACCGGAGGCGGCAGTCTCTCCACCTGATGGCGCGTCACCTCAATCAGCGTCGCTGTATTCGGCGAAATCGCGTAGTTGCCAAAGCGATCAAGCATCACCTTAAACTTGTTGCGCTCGTGCGCCAGCTTCCGCTTAAAGAAGCGACTGCGACGCTTCTCTTGCTCCGCCAGCGTCTTTGCCTCACGCGCCTGCTGCTTGCGCATGGCCTTAGCCATGTTCTTGTCCATAGCCACATCAGGCCCCTGCCCCTGACGGTCACGGCCATTTACTGGCGCCATGGTGCCATTGCCACCATTGCCGCCATTGGCAGCTGGCGCTGGAGCCATGCGTCCTGCTACCGTGGCGGGATTAAGCGGCCCCACCACACGGTTTTTGGTGTAACCAATGGCATCAGGGTTACGGCCCTGATCAGGATTAGCCACCGCAAACGAGCGCATCTTGCTCTCGTCTACGCGCAGCTCCTGCTCACTTAACAGGTAGCGTGGCTTGCTGTTGTGGCTGTGACGCAGCGCCAGATTCACAATCACCAGCATAAAGCTGACGTTGTAGCGTACCACCATGTCTTGCAGGTGCATCACGCAGTCAACATAGGCGCTCTTGACACCAAAGGTACGATTGAAGTTATCAATGACCTTGGTGCTGGCCTTGTTGAACTCATAGAAGTTGGAAATGAGGTGCTGGTCGTCGCTTAAGAGGTAGTACTTCTCAAAGCAGTTGGACACCGCATAGTAGAAAGGCAGCGAGTCCTCAACGCGGCGCAGCGAGGCAATGAGGTAGTCGATGTCACTCGACTTTAAGCGGAAGTAGAGGCGCTCCAGCTTGGCAATAATGCTGCGCATCTGCTGCACCACCGCAGGGGAGTACTGCCGTCCCAACTCAATGGCGTAGAGGTGGAATACGTAGTGAGTGATCGACACCAGATTGTAGATGTAGTCGAGGAACATGCTCCGCTCACGGGCTTGAAAGCAGCGCTGGCGAAAGGCCTCCATGAGGGAGTTGTTGATCGCTAAGAAGCGGGTGATCTCATCGAGCACCATTTGCGCGGCGGGATTGGGGTTGAGCTCCACTTCAAGGAAGTCACCGTCCATACCGTGCTCACGGTTAATGAGAGTGATGCGCTCAATGAGGTTGTTGAGGGCATCATTGAGGTGGCGATCAAAGCTGTTAGCCTGCTTGCGCAGGTGCAGGTTCTCGATGATCGTTGGCTGGTTAAACTCAGGCAGGAGTCGCGACTGCTCTCGCTCCTTTTGCGCCTCTTTGTTGAGGACACCGGCACCGCCACCGGCGTAGCTGCGCTCGTCGGCAATCTCGTCACGCTCTTTGCGCTCTTTGGCCCGTTGCAGCACCTCTAAGACCTTGGAGAGCACAAAGGCGCCCTTGATCTTGAACTGGTCGCCAATGATGCACTGCACAAAGTCCTGCGTTAATTGCTCGTCTTGCAGGCAGCGGGTATAGAGCGTAGCGGCATCATCATAGCGGTCTTCGAGCAAGGCTAAGACGGCTAGGTTGATGTAGGAGGAAAAGGTCTGCTGGCTTTGCAGAATCTTAATGGCTTTTTCGCGCTCGTTCTGCGACAGGTAGTAGATTGCAGCGTGGTCTAAGCGATTGGAGTCGACAAACCAAAAGAGCGCGTAAAAGCACCGGCCACGTGCCGACATGAGGCGGCTTTTGGCAAGATCGAGGCGGCGGGGCGTGCGCAATGGCGGCTTGATAAAAGCCGTCATATCTTGGCCTAAGTTAATCTCCTCTCCTTTGAGAAGAGCGGTCATCATGGACTTGTAGTTGGCAGTGAGGATGGCGTTTTTGGCTTGGGTGCCTACACCGAACACGCGATAGGGGTTGTCAGCCACAAGTTCCAGCGTCATGGTCTAACCTCTTATTTTGTGGGCTGCGCCCACCACAGCAGGAAGTGTAGAGCAAGCTTGCTTTACCACTTACCTGCACCTGCGGGGACAAAGCTCCCGCGTCTTGAAGAACACAATTGCTCTTAACTCATTGCCACTTGCTCTCTCCCCTGACTGCTGCTGTCAGTGCGTTGCCTCTTACTGTCACTTGCTGCCACTGCACACCACATACTGCCGCTGTCTTACTTACAGCTGCGCCAAACAGCGTAAAGAAAAAACGACGTGGCACTACTTACAGTGGAAATATCAGCGAGAGTGGAGAGCTGACATCGGACAGTTGGCTCGCATTTATTTTTCCTGATAAATAAGCTGTTTCTGCTGTACGCTCTAAATGATAGCCACCACATTGAAGCTGGAGATGGAGCATCCCCAGCTTTAAGGCTATCGCCTTACCCTTGCTTGAGTATTAGTCGTCAGTAGATCCACTCTCAGGTAAAAGCCGTATCTTAGAGGTTTGAGAAAAATCAGCCTCAACTCCTCGACGTCAGGAGAGAACCAATGCTGCTTTTTGAGGCCCAAACTTAGTGCACAAGCTGTGCCCTGAGTAAGAGTAGGAGTTGCCCTAACGGCAGCTGCGGGAAAAACTTTAGCGATCTGAGGCTGTGACCTATGATGGGGCAGGTAGGCGGCTATCATACGGCGCAAACCAACATTCGAGATAAAAAGCCCCTACTCTGGAGCCATAGCCTTACCAAAGAGCAACCGCACAGAGCGCAACCATTCGCCCTTGAGATAAAAGGCCCCCTACTCTGGAACCACTACCTTTGCTCTTACTCCTCATCCGCAAACACCAATCCCTGCAACAGTGGCATGCTGGCGTTATGCTCACAGGCAATCTCCGCAAGGTGTGACTTAGAGCGACGACCTTGATGCTTCGTTTGTGGCATCTGCAGTCCCCTCTGCGCTACCGGCGCTGCCTGTTGCGCTTGCGGCAGAGGCATCTCCGGATTCAGCGTAGCCCGCTGGGAGAAATCACCCAGCCGTAATACCGGTAAGGACGACACAATCTCCTCTGTCTTGACGCAGACCGTGATCATACGCAAGATCAGCTTTAAGAAATACTGCTCATCGCCCATGGTCTGTGCCCAGAGGTTAATGTCGTTATAGTCCTGCCCATCAAGGCTGGGATAAGAGCGCAACCTTGAGATCATATCATCCAAAGCCGGACGCCCATTAACGCGGTACCAACGCGCCTTGGGTGGCACCTTACGAATGAGAAAGTGCTCATTGTAAAAGATCACGCTCCGGTCACGCTCACGGTTCTGCTGCGCAAAGGTGCCATATCGAGCCTTAGTAAGGCGATAAGACGGCTTATGCCTCACGCCGTCAATCTCACAACCGACGTAAGGCTCAATCTCCTCATAACGCACATGTAGCCACGCTAAGTTTTGTCCCGCACGCATAAAATGCCAGAAATCCGCAAAGGACGCTACCAGCGGAATGCGTATTGGCTCCCACCGTAAACGGCGTGCATACAACTGCCGCCAATGAGAAGAGTGCAGCATGCCGTAGACGTAAAAGAACACGGCATCAGCATCAATCAATGCTGCGTACTGCGTATATGCCCGCCGCACTAAAGCAATCATATGGGGGCTAATGCCATCTACGCGCTGGTACTCTCTACTGTAGTCAGTGGTATCGACTCCCATCCGCTGTAAGTACGCTTGCTGCTTGTCCTCTTGCAGCAAGATCGCACTGCTGAGGTGAGTTAAGAGCTGCTTACAGCCTGAGCGCTTTAATACAGCATCATCAAGCTGCGCCATAAGAAAAGCCCGCTCTGCGGGGGTAAGAGCAGGGGTGCTCTCTAAGAGCGCCGCGTCCTGTGCCAGCGACAACTCTGGCTCTGGCTCTACCTCCCATGTGAGCGCTGGAGGAGACGCTGGCCTTGTAGCGGCCTCTGCCTCTGACTCTACTGCGCGTGGGTAGTAAAGATAGCGGCTAAAGAGCTGGGAAAAGCTATCCAGCGTATGACCTGAGCAAAAGCAATCAGTCATGAGGCAGCTAAACTCCGCTGCCCGCTGACTGACGATAATGGTGAGGTTAGAGGCTGCAGGGTAAGGGAAGTGGTGCTGCACATTGAACAGGCCCTTTAACCACTGGGGATGGGCGTAGAAGAACTTTTTACAGAAAGGATGAGCTAAGGCAACAAAGAACCTATCTTCTGCTACCGGCGCACAAGGGGTACACGTCTCTAAGAGCTGCTCTAAAAAGCGTGTAGGCTTTACGGTATCGTGCAGGTCATCAAAGACAAAGCTCTGCTCTGCTTCTGCACACTGCCGCTTACGCTCGACCTCGGCATTAAAGTGCGCCACACTACGGGTAATACGCTCTTTTAACAGGGGTAAGGAGTAATGCAGAGCCCAGCGCTCACGATGAGCAATGGCGCCTATAGAGTACTCTCTAAAGAAAGCAAAGGACGAGTTATAGCGGCGCCCTCTCCTACCGCCTAAGAGCCATAAATCACGATAAGGCCACACTTCACGGCGTTGCCACTGGCCATGAGTATTAGGCTCCATGGCGATCATCGTGATCTCAGGATTAAAGAGGGATTGCCAGTGCAGAAGCTGCTCTTTACCCACTACGCTTTGAGCAGAGCCCAAGGCCGAGCTCGAAGCTGAAGCATGCGTTGCGGCGTGCGACGCGACAGAGCTCTTGTGGGTACCAGTGTCAGGAGAGGCCACATAAGGTGTGAGCAGCTGCGCTACCTCGGGCTCCTCTAAAGAGGTAAGGGTATGTGCGCCCGCTCCAGCTGCGAGGCCAGATAAAGTCTGCGCTGTGGCCAGCGCCTGTGCGTAAGCACTGCTCTCAGTCTCCTGCGCTGCGAATATAGCACCGGCGGGCATAACACCACCATCACCACTGAGCCCCGCGACGTTACTAAGGCCACCGCCGCTACTGACGCCACAAACGCTACTCCCTACACTACTGACGCCACTCCCTACACTACTAATGTGGTAAGGAACTTTAGGAGCAAGAAGGAGATCGCCCATCCAGGCAAAGGCCGCCTGCGTGCTTGTCTTAGCAGAGTACGCTGCAGAGCTCTGTGCCATGGTAGCGGCCAGCGCGTAATCAAAGGCCGGATACTTATCGCCCTCTTGGTAATGCTCACGAGAGCGGGAACGATGTAGATCACACTGCGTAAGCAATCTCTTTACAGCGGGGCCATTAAAGGTAAGCAAGCCTAGACACAACTCATGGTGCTGACCACAAGGTAGCAGATAAGCCTGCTGCGCGGTGTGGTACAAGAAGTCTCTCAGGCTATAGCCCTCAGCAGCCGTGAGCCATGCTGCAGGTAAGAGCAGTGCTAAGATGCCACCACCGCTAGCACGAATGAGCTGCGCGGCAGCTTTTAAGTGCACGCTGTAATCAAATTCAGGCGGGGCATCCAGTGGCTGATGCACAAAGACCACGGAGACACGTGGCTTAAGCTGTTGTGACTGTGGCGGTGGCTGCTGTGACGACGGTAATGACGGGGACAGAGAGTCTATGCTCTGTGCAGTGGCAAACTGCTCGGCCGCAGTGGCGACGCTGACGAGCTCACCTAAGGTACGGCCGGTACCTAATTGCACCAAAGTCGCTGGCAGCGCATGGTGCTGTTGCTCGCTTTTGTAAGCTGACAGCATTGAACCTAAGTGAGCCACATAGCTAAGCTCAGTTATGTAGGCGAGCAAAGGGGATAAGGCAATGCTCTTTAAGCCATAGCAGAGCTTATGGAGCTTTTGCTCTGGGGTAAACCAGTTATGGCGTAAGAGGCGGAGAAAAACGTGGCCGCCGTCGGCACAGGGATCGAGCAGCTGTACCTGTGGCGAACACAGGGCTACGCCCCACTGCTGCTCTAAGAAGTCATGCAGCGACTGTAAGAGAAAGTCGAGAGCCACATCCGCAAAAGCCTCACGGTGGGTAGCGCTCAGAGCTGGCTCTAAAGCTTTTGCCTGAGCAGCAGCGTCACTGGCTTTTTGCTGTTGGCTGCGGGTTTGAGGTTTGAGCCCTTGCCATAAAGGCAGCTCTGCTGCAGATGGCACTGACGCTTTACGCACCTTTGCCTGCATAAAATCATGGAGCGCCTTTTCTTGGCGGTAAAAGTGGTCTGAGTACTCCGCAAAAGAGACGAAGTGATCCCAGTGCTCGCTCTTTTGTGTAGCAGCTTTTACTTGAGCAGCGCCCGCCCCAGAGCCGCGTAGCCGCCCGCGCTTACGACGTGGCACCACTTGGGACTGCTGACTTGGCACAGGAGCACCGGTAGCAAAGGCAATAGCAACAGCAGTGGGAGTGTCTACGGTGGTAGTGGTGGTAGTAGCATCATCATCATCAGCAGCAGTGGGAGTGTCCGTGGCAGCAGCGGCACTATGCTGTGCTTTAGTGGTAGTGGCTGTAACGGTATCACGGGGATCTGTCTGCCCACGCAGCATCGCCAGTAAACGCACGCTCAGAGAGCACAGCTCCGCCGATAGAGTAGTGATCTCTGCATGATGCTGCCACTTGGTGAAGAAGTGCTCATAGAACAGATGCAAGACCATCATGTCGTCAGGGGTAAAGAGCGGCAGAACTGACACTGGTGGTGTGATCTGTGAAGCTGCTTTGAGATGACTCTGACCTTGAGGTACGTCTGGGGCTTGTGGTGAGGTAGTTTGTGGTAGTGGTGGTGGTGGCTGTAAGAGTGGAGCAGAGGGCTGCTGCTCGCCACTGGCAGTAGCAATAGCCGCTGCAGCTCCAGCTGCTGCATAGGATGCGGTAGTGTTAGTGGTAGTGGTAGTGATGATCTGAAGAACAGCGGCAGGCTTAGCCGCAGTGGCAGCAGCAGTTAAAGGCGTGGTGACAGTAGCGGGCTGCGAGGCAAGCGCCTGCGCACCGGCAGGAGCCGAGGCAGGGGCGGGCGCTGTATTAGACACAAGTACAGGGGCGGGCGCTGTGAGATGCGTCCTGCCAGTGCTTAAGGGCCCCCCAATATCCAAGTCCCGTAAAGCCTGCTGCTCAAGCTCAAGGCCTTGCAAGTCAAAGGCAAAGTCTTTTGTGGTTAAGACGGCGGCAATTTCATCTTGCAGTGCGGTCACTAAAGGTAAGGTCGCGAGGATATTCTCCCACTTCTGCCGGAGCTCACTGTGCGCAAGACTCAGCTGCGTATCCGTAAAGAACTCACGCAGTAAGGGCCGTAACAACAGGTAGACCACTGCCTGCCGTGTGAGCTCAGGAAGATCACAAGCAGTACCTTGCTGGTTTTTAACGTAGGCTTGCAGGTCTTTTAAGGCATGTACCAGCTTGACGTGGGGTGCTCTGATCTGCATGCCTATGAGGTAGTCATCGGTGGTCTGGTCTAAAGGCAGGATACCTAAATAGGCTTGTACTCGCTGATACCACAGCAGAAGAAAAGGTTGGAACCACGCTAAGGAGTCTGCGGGTGAGTGCAGCGCTGCTCTATTGAAGTTTGGATAGAAAAGATAGTCTGGACTGCGCAGCAGTGTGCTGTCATGACGCGGCTCACTGATGACACCGGTGGCACTGATGGCATTGGTGGCATTAGCTGCACCAGTGGCACTACTGGTGGTATTAGCTGCACCAGTGGCACTGGTGGTATTGGTGTCAGCGGCACTGGTACTGCCAGTGGGCCCAAAGAAATGCAGTGAGTTTGGGGAGAATTGTGATGAGGGCGAACTACTCACCAGAGATCCTTTTTGGCAAGGGAAATGGGTCTGGAGCCAGAGCGGCGCAGAGAGGCATAGCGGCGATACAGGCTGAGAATAATCTCAAAGCAAGCAGTATACGCGCTTGGTGCTGGGGGACATGAGAAAAGGACGCATATGATGCAGATCCACATGAGAGCACTGAGAACAGCGCTGTACCTCATAGGAATGGTGCGAACTTTGGTGAAGAGGAGACGCCTCGGCGCGGGGTAATTACGTTGCAATCACACATGCGCTCTTGATGGGGAAGAAAAACAAAAAGGGAAGCCACTCTGACTTCCCTTTAGTGCAAAGGCGTTTTCCCTGTGTGTAAGCCACGCTACTTGCCATTAACCTTCCTTAGAGATACATCGCGGTAGCAAGGCTTGCTGCTCCATATCAGGTTTCTGCATCGATGGGCTTAAACCAACCTAAAAGGACGGTTTTAAGCCAATGACATAGGGGGAAATTACTTTGAAGAAACAAGGGGAAAAGGCTATCAGTTGCTCCCAAGCAAAAAAGGCGATCACAGCTTGCACCATGACCGCCCTTTGCTGCGCTCGCATAGAGCAGAGCGCCTCTGTCGTGTAGTCACTTAAACCGTAACCACACGCATCGAATCAGTGTGACCAGACTGGCCCATAGCCACGCCAAAAGCCACCACTAACTTATCACCAGTCTTAACCTGACCACGCTCTTGTAAGAAGCGCACCACCGTGCGTAAGAGCTCGTCACGGTTTGAGTAAGCCAAGTTGTCAAAGTAGTATGGGAACACACCACGGTACATGGCCATCCAGCGCACGGCCTGCTCACTACGGGAGAAGCCAAAGATTGGCAGACCAGAGCGATAACGGGACATGAGCAGTGGTAAGTGACCACTATCAGTAAAGGCTACCAGACCGTGGATGCCCTCTAAGTGGTTAGCTGCAAACATGGAAGAAACCGCAATGGTCTCCTCAGCGGTGGCAAAGGTGCGATCGGCACGATAGCTCGATCTCTTTACCTCGCTCTCAGCACCGTAGCACACCTGCGACATCGCACGCACGGTCTCTACTGGGTAATCACCAGCAGCCGTTTCAGCCGACAGCATCACCGCATCAGTACCATCGAGCACGGCATTGGAGACGTCCATCACCTCAGCACGAGTTGGCATTGGGTTCTTGATCATGCTCTCCATCATCTGCGTTGCAGTGATCACCACACGATCTAAGCCACGCGCAAAGTTAATGAGGCGCTTTTGCACGGCCATTAAGTTGGAGTCGCCAATCTCCACACCTAAGTCACCACGCGCCACCATTACGGCATCAGAAGCCATGACGATGTCACGCATCGCCTCTTCAGAGGCCACGGCCTCAGCACGCTCAACCTTTGCGACAATAGCGGCGTTAGAGCCAGCATCGCGCAATAAGCGACGGGCCTCTTGTAAGTCCTTACCCGAGCGTGGGAAGGATACAGCTAGGTAGTCCACACCTAAGTTAGAAGCGTGCACGATATCCTGCTTATCCTTAGCAGTTAAGGCAGGAGCAGATAAACCACCACCCTGCTTATTGATGCCCTTGTTATTGGACAGAGGGCCAGCAACGATGACCGTGGTGTAGATCTTAGCGTTCTCGACCTTGGTCACGGCTAATTGGATGCGGCCGTCGTCTAAGAGCAGGATGTCACCAGGACGCACATCATGAGGCAGGTCAGTATAGGTTAAACCTACGGCCTCTTGGTTACCCTCATCTAAAGGCAGCTCTGCATCGAGGATAAAGATGTCACCGTGCTTTAAGAGGATTGGGCCGTCCTTAAACTTGCCAATGCGGATCTTTGGGCCTTGTAAGTCACCCATAATGGCTACTGGCAGGTCTAACTTTGCCGAGGCCTCGCGTACCATGTTGACGCGCTTTTGGTGATCCTCAAAGGTGCCGTGCGAGAAATTCAAGCGCACGACATTGGCACCGGCGCGGATTAACTCTTCAATGACACCAGGGCGATCGGTAGCTGGGCCGAGAGTAGTGACAATCTTTGTTCTACGCTTTCTTGCAGGCATGTTTATGTGATCCTAATGCAGCAACTTGAAACACCCCAGTCCAAAGACTAGGACGGATCAAGCACAGTCCCACCCTTAGCCTTCGACCGCAAGGCATGAAAAGCATTGGCTCTTACTGACCCTACAGGCTAAGGAAAAACTGTGAAGACAAACTTTGGCCCCGCGACAGCCTCTTAACAGTAGGTCGCTCTCCGCATGGTAACGGCTAGGCCTGCTGAACCGTGGAGGCGGTAGCCTCTTTAGGGGGTTCAGCCCTCCTTTAGCGCTTGCTCACTAAACAGTAGTTTAGCGCCGCAGTGCACAGCGCACATTACGGATGTACGCAGCAATACGCATTGTAGAAAAGAGAGCCAATAACTGCAAGTTAGAGGGCCGTGCTCATACGACAAGATCTGGCCATCTCTGTAATTTTGCGAGACATGGCTAATTTTCGCAACAATGCCGCCACTCTACAGAGCATGGTGCTCTTTTGTGGCATATTGTTGGTAGTTGGTAAGGGCAGAGGTAGGAGAGGCGATAGGAGAGCGTGTTTCCTCTTTGCTTCTTTAGAGTATTTACCTCCTTTGCTATGGGCTTACAATCGGTCTTTGCGCTGGGGTTAAACCTCTTGCTGCAGAAAGCAGCTCTGGATCATCAAGCGTCGCTAACGCGACGTATCTCTAAGGTAGTGAGTTCAATAGCAAGTAGCTGTGCTTACACATGGGGAAAACGGACTCTCCTCAGTGTTTGAGTGATGTGGCTCAACACTATCTTGAGGTTGGTCACGCCAAACGCCATCACATGGTCAAGCTGCTTGCTCGCAGAGGCGATGCTGCTTTTGGTAACAACCAAACTCTGAGGAGATCCGGCAAACTATTGCTCTATTGCTCTACTGCTCACGTCTACTGATGTCGAGGAGTTGAGGCCGATTTTTCTCAAACCTTTAAGATACGGCTTTTACCTGAGAGTGGATCTACCGACTACTAACCCTCAAGGGTAAGGCGATAGCCGTAAAGCAGGGGATGCCCCCATCTCAAGCTTAAATGTGGTGGCTATCATTTAGGGGCGTACAGCAGAAACAGCTTATTTATCAGGAAAAATAAATGCAAGTCAACTGCCCGATGCCAAGTCTATAGCAGGTGCTTACGATGCGGTAATGGGTTTTCTTTGCCCGCAAAAAACGCAAAAGCCCAGCAAAGCATAACCTTGCTGGGCTCTTTAGCACTCACTGTACTGTGGCTGCAAGGCACGGAGCTTATAAACTCATGCCGCGCTTACGCCACACGCTTAGTGCTGCGGATAAATTAGAGTGGGCAGCCAATACGACGGGCCACTTCCTCGTAACCCTCGATGACGTCGCCTAAACCCTGACGGAAGCGATCCTTATCCAGCTTCTTACGGGTTTCCTTATCCCATAAACGGCAGCCGTCTGGCGAGAACTCGTCGCCTAACATCAGCTTGCCCTCGTACATACCAAACTCAAGCTTGTAATCGACTAAGATTAAGCCCGCCTTGTCGAATAAGTCCTTTAAGATGTCATTGATCTTGTAGGACAGCGACTTCATCTCGTCGATCTGCTCTTGGGTGCCCCAACCAAAGGTGATGATGTGGGAATCGTTCACCATTGGATCGTGCAGCTCGTCGTTCTTTAAGAAGAACTCAAAGGTAGGTGGATTTAAATCCATACCCTCGGTCACGCCTAAGCGCTTGCAGATCGAGCCAGCAGCAACATTACGCACCACGCACTCAACTGGCACCATTTCCAGCTTCTTTACGAGGCACTCGGTGTCGGAGAGTAACTCCTCCACGTGCACTGGAATACCAGCCTCTTCTAACTTCTTCATGATGAAGAAGTTGAAGCGATTGTTGGTGCGGCCCTTGCGGTCTAACTGCTTGATGATCTTGCCATCGAAAGCGGAAGTATCATTGCGGAAAAGCATGATGTAGTGGTTTGGATCGTCAGTAGCGAAAACCGACTTAGCCTTGCCGCGATAGAGTTCTTCTTTCTTTTCCATGAGGTAGAAACCCAAAATTATTAGGAAAACCAGCTAGGGGCCGCAGGAGCCTCTGACCTTAGGCACACGATCACACCCGCTCCGCCGCGTGGCCAATTGCTGCGCAAAACGGCACAGGTGCTGATCAAAGCGCCATAATTTTAGTCTTACTCGCTGAATTTAGCAAGATAGCTGGCGCCCTCGCGCTTGTAGACCTCAAATTCACGCACGATAGCCTGCGACATGCCTTGGTATAAGGTTGCCACCGCAGAGCCAGTGAGTGGACGGTCATCCTCATCGTAGAAGGTGATCACCGTCTGGTTGCCGCTAACGCCTAAGCGCACGATGTAATCACCGCTGGTGAGGTTAAATGGCTGCAGACCCATGCTACGGTATTCTTCAGGATCACGCTCATCGTAGGTGACGTTAATCGAAGAGCTCGACACTGAGTACTCTTCCACAGTAAAGCCGTACTGCGATAAGAGGCCACGCATCACGTTCCATGTCGCCTGGTAAGGGGCATTAACAAAGAGCGCATCCTGATCGTTATTGTCGCGGCCTAAGAAGACGTTCACAACATCAGGTACCACCTCATCCTGAGCTTGTTGCTGTACTAAAGCCTTGATAATGGAATTAGCAAAGCCCAAGGTAAAGCTGCTCTGCTGGCGAGGGTTTAAAACCGCCACCGCGCGCTTGTCATCCTCATCAGGGCTTGAGGAAACTAAGGACACCGAATAGCCCACCACGCCCTGAGCTGAGGTGCCGACATTAATGCGGAAGACTTGATTGTAGCGAGGAGACTCAAAGTCCTCATTGATGGTGCTGTAGAGGCTACCGTCAGGTGCATACCACGCTGGGGCAGTGGCTACCGCAAAGGAGGCTGGATTGCTCTCGGCTACAGGCACCTTCATGTAATCTAAGGCTAAGCCTAAGACCGTCCACGCGTCGTTCACGGTGTGCACATTAAACTTGTTGTATGGTAAGAACCACACCAAGGCATCAGTGCCTTGGTTCATGATCTCAATACCAGACTCACCCACTTGCGACACCACAGGAGGGCGCACATCCATAGCCTCACCGACAAGGCTGCGGCTTTGGTCGGTTACCGCCTGATTTGGCACATCAAAGGCGTGATCAGTGTAAGGATTGCTTAAGCCACTTGGCACGACCAGTGGGTCTTGCAACTCCTGTGAGGAGGTGTGATCGTAGTAACCGGTTGGTGTACGTAAAGAAGAGTCAGAGCCGGTGGTGGCGTAATCCCATACATCACCTACGGTACTGCAAGCGCTGAGCAATAAAGCACCACTGCCGCACACGCCTAACAGCAGCGTCTTACGGGACAAATTGATTTTGCGGTGAGACACCTGATTCTCCTCAAAGGTACACTCTATCGAGAAAAGTGCCAACCGTTACGTGCAAGCAAGTAAGCAAGTAAGCACTCTTAGCGCTAAGAGCGAACCAAGATGCGTCCTAACTTACACGGAAAAGATCAGCAATTGAGACTATTGTAATGCATTGCTGAAAGTGGTGCCATGCTTGGAGCAAAAAGGCGCCGTCGCTAAGCGCAAAAAGCCGCTCTGACGTCCTAAAAAAGTAAAGCCAATACGCAGCCATGGTACTGACGTTGAGGAGTTGCGGCTGATTTTGCCAAAACCGCTCAGATACGGCTTTTACCTTAAGTGGTTCTACTTACGACGCCTCTCAAGGGTAAGGCGCTAGCCTTCAAGCTGGGGATGCCCCTATCTCAAGCTTCCATGTGGTGGCTATCATTTAAGGGCGTACAGCAGCAACAGCTTATTTATCAGGAAAAATAAATGCGAGCCAACTGCCCGATGTCAGTTACACTCTGCACGGTGTGCGTAGTGGTAGTGTTGGTTGCGGCGGTGGTGGTGCCCGACCATGAGGAGATCTAAGTTCATTTTTACCAAGCCCATAAACAAGGCTTTTCATGAGCCCTATCTCAAGGTAGATCTTGGATAAAGCATGTGGCTTATGGTCAAAATAAGGTCAAGACCCCCAATTCTGGCTCAA
>JAHLFE010000146.1 GCA_018884035.1 Candidatus Anaerobiospirillum pullicola | reverse complement strand
GCCCGTAGTGATCCGCAATCTACATCAGAAGATCAGATAGCGGCTCGCTACTAGAAAAAAGCAGTGTTAACACTGTGTAAAAGCAGAGTTAGCACTGTGAAACCGCAGACGGAAGTCTGCGGTAGTTCATCCTCACCCACATCCGCTATCATCATCACCACACCACCATCACTACAGACGCCATCACAGCGCCTGACGGCGACTTATCTCGAGAGTAGTGCTGCAGCAAGCTCTACTTTACTCTAATGGTAACCCCCCTGCTTGTAGGCTGTTATCTCCTTGGGGAGAGGCTTTTGGGGATACTATATTCTTTTCCACCACCACAATAACAACCACCATCTCCTCATTCTCCTTCTTCAAATGCCATCCAGCAAAGCGCAGCTACACCACCATAACCACCACCATCACCATCGGTATCATCTTGTAGTTGTCACTTTTGGACTCATTCTGCGTAGCGCTGCGGAGCGGCTTCCTTAATAGCTGACGGCTTTAGGAGCAGCATGGTGACCACCCTTGAGGTAGGTTTAGGTAGGTGCAAGCTAACCCGCACCCTTATCTCGAGGTGTAGCGTGGCACGTTGCCATAACTCCCTCCTGCATCTTGCACTGCTGAGATCACCCAGTCCTTACTCCTTACTGCTTGGAGCTTACCGCCGTCCTCCAGTTGGCGCCCCTTAGTACCTCACCTCACCTCAGTTTTCTCAAGCCTATTGCCGCTCTGTCAGCGTTGGTGTCATCTGCGTTGAATCCATCTGCGCTTGTACTATGCCTGCCCATGTAACGTAGCGCAACACTGTAATCGTTTTCACTGTTACGGCTATTCCGGCTTGCCTGCAAGCTTTAAAGCGCTTGATACATTTGCGAAAAAACTTGCACCAGCTCACAAAAAGACAGCAAATTCCCCAGGCTCAGCCCTGTTTTTCCCCAAAATGTGAACTTGTGTCACATTTGCGCTGGCGATTTTCGCTAAGATACGCCCCATTAGAGCACAGCAGGTAGCCTGACGCGCTTGCCAGTGCCAAGGATTGAGAGGATTGTGTGATGAAGTTAAAGAAGCTGAGCCTGTTCGTAGGTACCGCTGTGATGGCTGCCACCATGGCTTGCGCCAGCACCGTTGCTAATGCTGCTGATGACATCAAGATTGGTGTTTCGATTTGGTCGTCCACTGACGTCTTAGGCTCTGACTCCAAGCGTATGTTAGACGCTGCTGCCGATGCCTTAGGTGTCGAGTTACAGTACGTCGACCAAGGCCACGTCTCCGAGCGTGTGACTGCTTCTATTGAGCAATTAATCGCTGCTGGCTGCCAAGGCATTATCGTTTGCAACTCCGCTGATACCGAGATGGTGTCCGCCATTAAGAACTGCAACGACAATGAGGTCTACTTAGCTCAGTTCTACCGTATCATTTCTGAGACTGCCAACCCTCAGATTTACGAGATGGCTAAGAGCTCGCCATACTTCATTGGTGCTGTGCACGAGGATGAGCCAGCCAATGGTGAGGCTTTAGTCAACATCCTGTTAAACAAGGGCTGCCGTAACATCGGTCTGATCGGTTGGGAGCAAGGTGATGCCACTTGGCTCGGCCGCTGGGAAGGCTACAAGGCCGGTGTAGAGAAGTGGAACGCTGCTCACCCAGATGATCAAGCCAAGTTATCTGAGCCACAATATGCTGGTACTTCCTCTGAGGGCGGTTCCAAGGCTGCTGAAGCTTTAATGGCTGCTGACCCAACCTTAGACGCCTTAATTCCAGCTGGTGGTGGCGGTGACCCATTATTAGGTGCCGTGGCTGCAGTGGAGCGTGCCGGTAAGGTTAAGGACATTGCCGTGGTTTCCACTGACTTCTTACCTGACTTAGGCGAGCGCTTACAAAACGGCTCCATGGCTGGTCAATCCGGTGGTCACTACTGCGATCCTCTGTATGCCTTCTTACTGGTGTACAACGCAGTTAAGGGCAACTACAAGGACTTTGAGGGCAAGTTTGTGGACTTAGTGTTCCCATACCTGTTCGTGTCCTCCCCTGCTGACTACGGTGATTACGACAAGTACTTCGAGCAGTCGTTACCATACAATGCTGACGAGATTAAGGCTTTAGCCAACATGTCGATCGAAGAGTTACAAGCTGCTGCTAACAAGCTCTCGATTGATGATGCTGCTGCTCGTGCTCAAGCTAATGCTAAATAAGATTGAGCTTGTAAGACTCAAATAAAGTAAAGACAGCGGCGCGCACAGGCGCTGCGTCCAAAAAAGAATCCAGCCATTAGGCTGGATTTTTTTTGCCTGCAGCACAGGGCAAGATGCTAAGGAGAGTATCCCCAAAAGCAAATCCCCAAGGAGGTAACTGACATGGGGAAGTTGGCTCGCATGTGTTTTTCCTGATAAATAAGCTGTTTCTGCTGTAAGCCTTTAAACGATAGCCACCACATTGAAGCTGGAGATAGGGGCATCCCCAGCTTTAAGGCTAGCGCCTTACCCTTGAGGATTAGTCGTCAGTAGATCCACTTTAAGGTACAAGCCGTATCTTAGAGGTTTGAGAAAAATCAGCCTCAACTCCGCGACCTCAGGGGAACAGCCTGCAATCAGGTGTTTTCCCCTGAGAGGAGGTGTTGCTGCGGCGCTACTCTTGAGATAAGGCGCCGTTAGACGCTTTTAGGTTACCGAAGCTGCAAGCTAAAGAGCACCCTCAGAGCGGGGCCGCGCATGACGTGGCTAACAGCGCAAGTTGATGCGTACACCCACTGCATAAGTCCGTGGCGCGTGTTAAGATCAAGAGCGTAGTCTGGTGTGTATGGGCGTCCACTTTACGCCTGTGCCCACCCAGAAACGCTACATACCAACAAGCGCTGCACACCTGTGAGAGCACTATCTGCTTGCAGAGCACTGTCTGCGAGCTGCGCTTTGCTCGCAGCGCTCTGTATTGCCAGCTTGCATGATCTACTGTGTCTGCTGCTTTTGCTTTTGGCTCAGCGCAGCTTATGATAGGGGGCTGCAAGTTGTGGTGGCTTAGTTTTTCGAGGATTTTTGATGAAAGTTGTGATTATCGGCGGTACTGCCGGTGGTGCCGGTTTAGCCGCACGCTTACGTCGTCTTGATGAAAAGGTAGAAATCACCATTATTGAAAAGAACCCATACATCTCATGGGCGGGGTGCGCTCTACCTTACTTCGCCGGTGGCGTGATTGCCGATAAGGACACCCTCTTCTTAGCCACCAAGGAGATGTTTAAGTCGCGCTATAACATCGACGTTATGGACGCCACGCGTGCTGTGGGCATCGATCGTGAGCAGAAGTGTGTCTTAGTCGATGATGCCGCGTTGCCTACCAAGACCCCACAAAAGGTGCCTTACGATCGCTTGGTCATCGCCACTGGTGCTAAGGCTATTGTCCCTGCCTTTGCCCAACGTCGTAATGCCGATGGCATCTTTACCATGCGCTCGATCGAAGACGCTGATGGTATCCGCAAGTACATTAAGCAGCACAATGTGCAAAACGCTGTCATCGTGGGTGGCGGCTTTATCGGCTTAGAGGCCTGCGAGAACCTGCAATCCTTAGGCATCAAGATCACTTTAGTGGAAAAGGCCCCACAGGTCTTAACCCCTGTTGATCCTGATATCGCTAAGTACCTGCACTTAGAGCTGGAAAAGCACGGCGTGTGCTTAAAGCTGGGAGTGGGTATCACCAACATTCCACGCGTGGAGGAAGGTGAAAAGCTGAGCGTTGAGCTGGAAAACGGCGAGGTCATCAAGACCCAGCTGGTCATCATGTCCTTAGGTATCGCTCCAGAGAGTGATTTCTTACAGGCTACGGGGGTGGAGCTGAATGCGCGTGGCTATGTGGTGACTGATGACACCATGCAGACCTCTGAACCTAACATCTTTGCATTAGGTGACGTGGTCGCAGTTAAGGATGTGCCAACAGGCCGTTATGGCACCATGGCCTTAGCAGGCCCTGCCACCAAGCAGGCACGTGTCTTAGCGCACAATATCCTCTTACCAGAGAATGCTGACCTGCTGCATGATGAGCACAGCCACCACTACCATGGCTCGTTAGGTGTGAGCATTGTGCGTGTGATGCGCTTAACGGCTGGTGCCGTGGGTGCCAATACCCGTGCTTTACAGGCTCAGGGCTATGATCAGAGCAAGATTGGCGTGGCTCTGGTGCACACGCCTAATCACGTTTCGTGGTTTACTGCTCCTACCCCAGTGCACTTAAAGCTGCTCTTTGATAAGGAGTCGGGTGCAATCTTAGGTGCGCAGGCTGTAGGTGAGCAAAGCGTAGATAAGAATCTCGAGGCAATCTCGGCGCTGATGCAAATGCACGGCACTGTCTACGATATGGTGGAGTTTGAGAGTGCTTATGCCCCACCATTCTCCGCCCCACGCTCCCCTGTGAATATGGCGGGCTCGACTGCGGCTAATGTGGTCGACGGCATGGAAGATACAGTGACCTGCGCTGACTTAAGTAAGATGGATGCAGAGAACACCGTTTTCTGGGATGTTCGCACCCCAGCTGAAGTGGCGGCAGGTGAGATTCCTCACTTTGTGAATGTGCCACTGGATACGCTGCGTGGGTACGTTAAGGAGCACCCATTAGATGAGAGCAAGAACTACGTGGTGACTTGCCAAGTTGGTGTGCGTGGCCACATTGCTTGCTGCATCCTGCGCGCGTTAGGGGCCAAGAAGGTCTATAACCTGACGGGTGGCTATCAGTCGTGGGCGGTGCACAGCGCTAAGCTGCAATCTGAGCAGAAGTAGTAGGCACCAAAGCAGAGGATGAGCGCAGCATAGCTGCTTGCTACAGGGGCTTTTTCCCAGCGGCAGCAGCTATGTTTGCCAGAGGCCTCTCTGAAGCTGTGTTGGCAAGTGCTGCGGAGATAGAGAGCTCAAGGGACAAAGAGTAGCAACATGGCTGCATCGTGGTTGCATGGGGCTCTTGGTTTGTGGCGTCAATGTCCCATAGGGATGTGTGCTGCCAGTTAATCTCAAGCTCTTACCAGCTGGTTGTGTGCATATTAATCCTCTTTGTGAGCAGTATGAGGTTATGCCGCTCTGAGTGGCGCTTCTGCGTGCCTATGTCCACTATTTGGTTAGTGGGTAGGGGGCCGCGCCATCCTTGCCTAGCGCCATCCTTTGTAGGCCTGATTTAGCGGATGGGCTTGCTAAAATCTCGTTATAGACCGTAGTAAAGTGGCTGTTCCTAAAGTGTCCAGAGCCGCTTGCTGGTAATGCCGTATTTCTCATGGAGGTTGGGACAAAATGGCGGAAGAGACGATGCTAATCAAAATGCCTGTGGGTGTTTCTAGATGGAGTGACTTGCGTAGCGGTAGGTATTTCTTTGTAGACAAGACAGCCTTGCTGCCAAAACTGTTTAACATGGGGGATCAGCTTTTCCTCACCAGACCACGTCGTATGGGAAAAACTCTCCTCTGTTCCATGCTGAAGGAGTGGTTCACTAACGGCTCTAAGAGCTTTTCAGGCATGGCGATTGATGGCAAGTTGCAGGAGGAAGGTGGCTACCCTGTTATCAACTTGTCTTTTTTCAGCATGGGCGAGAGCGGCGATGCGGCCGAGTTTGAGTCTGACTTGTGTGCAAGATTGACTGACGCTTATAGTGTTGCAGGCTTTCAAGTCAGTGACTGCGATGGCATCAATTCGTTTAAAAGGCTGTATCGGCGTCTTAATAAAGTAGCAATAGAACGCGGCAAACCGCTCGTGTTCTTGATCGATGAGTGGGATTACCCTCTCTCTTTTAATATCAAGCGGCCGCAAGTGTGTGCCGCTTTACAGCAGGTAATGAGGAATTTCTATGGCTGGCTGCGTATGCAGCCGTGTAGCGTGAGATTTATCTTGATCACGGGGATTATGCGCTATCGTGAAACCTCGTTGTTTACAGGGCAGGATATCATTGATATCAGCATGGAGCCTGTTGTTGCCGATTTATTGGGCTATACCCAAGCAGAT
>JAHLFE010000145.1 GCA_018884035.1 Candidatus Anaerobiospirillum pullicola | reverse complement strand
AGCCCGTAGTGATCCGCAATCTACATCAGAAGATCAGATAGCGGCTCGCTACTAGAAAAAAGCAGTGTTAACACTGTGTAAAAGCAGAGTTAGCACTGTGAAACCGCAGACGTAAGTCTGCGGTAGTTCATTTTTAGCCACCTTAAGAGTAGTATGGTGGCTCTACCCACCAAGCTCTGAGGAGAGCCATTTTCCTGCCATATGACGCTACTTACCTTTGAACTCTGAGAAGCCCTGAAGAGCGCCTCCTTTGGGTGCAGATACCACTCTTTTGCCCCAAAAGGTGTTGTCTATCAAAGATTTTACCTAAAACGTTTCTCTTATCTCCCCTAGCCTGTGATAATGAGGCCATAGGCATGATGCGAGAGCTCGAGCTCTTACTAAGGAGGGGAAGTATGTCTTACAAAGTATTAGTGCTGATTAAGCCAACTGAGGAGCAGCCAGCATTAGTACGTGCAGCTGAATTCGCGCGCTTTATGCCAGATTTGGAGGTCGTACTTTTCCGCGTGATCCGTGAGTTCTCGGAAAATCAGGTGGAAGCCCTCAATGAAAGCGCCGAGCGCGAGCTGCAGACTATGATGCAGCAGTACCCAAGCATCACGCATTACAAGACGCACATCGTCTTCTCTCCTGATGTTGCTGATGCCTTCTGCCAGTATGCCGCCGAGCAGGCCGAGCACTTTGATCTGGCCATTGTTTCTGCTAACCGCCGTAACACCTTAAAGGATCTGTTTGTCTCGCCACTTGACTCGCAGATCATGCGCCAGATTCCACTGCCACTTTTAGTGGTTAAGGATGCCAACGCGCCACAGCGCTTAAGCCGTACCATTCTGCTGGCTATCGACTTTGAAGAGACCAACCACGACAAGTTTGTCGACGAGGTGCTCTTTACGGCTGCCAACATCTTTGCCCAGCACTTTAACGGTGAGGTGCACGTCTTAAACTGCGTGCCACCAGTACACCGTGGTCTCATGGGCGCTAACACCTCCGAGTCCATTATTCTGGGTAACAACAAGCCAATCAAGCGCACCGATGTGCACGCCATGGGGCTTTACGACTTTGCCGAGGCTCATAATATTCCTAAGGAGCATTGCCACATTGCTGAGGGCCGTGTGGATGAGATGATCCCACGTGTCTGCTCGAAGTTAGAAGCCCGTATGGTCTGCATGGGAACCTCCAGCAAGAACGGCATCTTAAGTGCGATTGACCAGAGTGCCAGTGAGCTGGTACTAGAGCAGATCAAGGGCGACCTCTTCATTGTGAACCGCTTGGTAAAGTTCAACAATTTAGAGAACAAGGCGGCGCCAAAGGAGTAGCGTCAACTTGCTCTCATTAATCCTCCTTGCTTCGGTAGTGCAGAGCGCTAATTGTGGTGTAGCGCTACAGGCAACCGCAGCCATAGTGGGAGTGTTAGTGGGCAACTAACGAAGTAGGGCCAACCTGCTTTCACAAAACTCAAGGTTGTAGGGGCAACCCTATGGCCTTGAGTTTTTTGTTTTGGGGGAGTGAGCGTGACGGACGAAGGAGTGAGCGTGAGGATATGGCATAGAGCCTCAACAGTATGGGCACCATCTCTGAAGTTTGTCTGTTGCCAGCAGTCTCTTCCCACGAGAAGCTGTGAGCTTCCAAAGTTACGAGGCGCTGAGTCAAGATAAATGGGCTCGCCTCAGAGCTTGGTGGGTAGAGCCACCATACGACTCTTAGGTGGCTAACATTAAACGCCATAATCACCGCTCAAGTGCTTACCTAAAGGTATGCGGCTACGTTGTGGTATCCACCAAACTCTGAGCAGAGCCGATAAATGGCCTCTGCTCGAGGTGCGTCCAGCGCTTTTTCATGGCCCCGCCTCAGAGTTGTAGCGCAGCTGTACCGCTTAAGTGTCGAGGCGATGCTGTAAGGAGCGGTTAGACCCTTGTTTTTAGCAAGGGCGCCTGTTATCTTTGGGCACGGAAACCGCCGCTGGCGGTCAAACGCTGTTTTTGCTCGAGAGTAGAGTGCACCTACCTGCCTTCTGAGAGCTCATACCTCTCAGAACAACACTACAGGTGTCATGTAGCAGATGTCATGTAGCGTAGCACCACTCCACCTCCCCAGTAGCATTAGCGCTGTGCCTCTAAAGCTTCTGTCGTTTTTGGCACATATGAGGGTAGCGGTGGCTCTCGGAGCTGGTTTCGAGGAAGCTATGGGTGGCAAAGAGACGTCATTGGTGCCAACAAATGAGGTCGTACTAAGGGATTTCGATTGGGCTCAGGATTGGCGAGGCATTCTCAAAATCCTCTACGATTCTTGGTTTTTTGAGGACAAGCCGCTCATTGGCTATTGCGGCGCTGCTAACTTTGCGCTGCACTACCTCGCTCATGCCACCAACATCGTGGTAGCCACCGCTAAAGACGGTGAAATGCTCGGCCTGCTCTCTTTAGACAATAAGGTCGACTCTCCTGTCATTGCCCGTACTAATCGCTTCCATGCATGGCAGTGCGCGGCTTTAGAGCGTGGTGCGTCTCTATTGATGTACCTCCTGCCACAAGCAGAGACGCCACGCCTGTTTAGTGGCTTATTTGCAGCTAACTACCAGAAGCTGCGCCGCTTAGCTCCGCATACCCAGTGGCCAGAGTTTACGCTGCTCATTGTCTCGCCAAACGCTAAGCGCAAAGGCGTGGGCCGCAAGCTGGTAGCACGTGGTGAAGAGATTCTGCGCACGCAGGGGTATGACCACTACTATCTGCTTACCGACAGTAGCTGCGATTACAAGTTCTATGACCGCTTGCATATGTCCCGTGTGGTCGATGTGGCAATGAGCTTTAGCATCACTCATGTGCCGCACTACGATTACTATCTCAACAGTTTCTTACACTGCTTTGTGTACGAAAAGGACTTACGCTCTCCGCTAGCACTGCCCGCAGCTACGCCTGCGGAGCCAGCTGCTATTCAGAAATTCCCAGACGCGACGCCAGCGCAGGTAGCAGAGGCAGCGCCCGATGTAGAGTCTGCTGAGGGTAAAGCTGCGGCTAAGACCGAGGTAAAGGCCGCGCAAAAGGCCGATGCCCCGCAAGAGGTTAGCGCCATGCAAGAGGCGCCACAGGCAGAAAAAGCTGAGAGGGTAGCAGAGCAAGCTACCACTAAGGAGAGTCAAAAAGCGCAGCCTGCATCTCCGGCCGCACCACAGTCTGAGGAGCTGGTAAAGGCTACGGCTAGCAAACCTCACCGTAAGCGCACCCCACGCGCGCACAGTGCTGCCAATAAGACCACAGCCCCACAAGCCGCAACCGCAGCTACTAAGCGCCCTAAGGCCAGCGTCAGCTCCAAGTAGCACGCCACAGCCCCTCAGCTGAGGGGCTGAGCCTTTCACAGGTGGTGCTGCTGGTAGAGGGTTACACCGTGCTGGCGCTTGTGGCGAGAGCGTTTACTCCTTGTTCCTGCAGAGCATTTGCATCCGAGGTTATTGGTTTAAAATCGATCTTTTAGGTGGGGTTAAGCTCAAGCCCCTTGATGCAGTGCCTGATAGGGGGCAGCATACCAGCAATCGTCGCTACCGCGACTTAGCTCTGAGTTAGATTAAAGGACACTCGCTGTGCTTCCACCCGACCGTGAGGAGGTTTGGGATAATTTTGGTCAAGCTGATAAACACATGCTTTATGGGCATGCATCAGACTATCTCGAGGTAAAACTTGAGCGCAAAGTAAGGAACCTTACCTCAGTTTTGTGGCATAAGCCCCTTGCTTTGTCCCATATTACCTTTAATTAGGTGACCAAGAAACGCCTTATTTATGCGCTTTGTAAAAATTAAGCTAGACCTCCTCACGATCGGTTCCACAGGGAAAAACACATCATTTGAGGTGGGATTTTGGTGTTGCACTTTATGCGGCACAGAAATAAAAACGGCAGCCATAGTGGCTGCCGCATTCACTTCTGGAGAGAGTGGTTCCTGATGATGGGCTCCAGAATGAGTGTCATTGCATCGCGCGATGAACGCGATGAAGTGGCGCTAAGAGCCATCTCGCGCCTGAGCAACACAGGGGGGCGATAGCAGAGAGCTTTAGACGTTAAACAGGAACTCGAAGAGATCGCCGTCCTGCACAATGTAGTCCTTACCCTCAGAGCGCAGCTTGCCCGCTTCCTTAGCACCAGCCTCACCGTTATAGGCGATGAAATCGCCATAGGCAATGGTCTGCGCGCGGATAAAGCCCTTTTCAAAGTCAGAGTGGATCTTACCCGCAGCTTGTGGTGCGGTAGCACCCACTGGTACCGTCCACGCTCTCACTTCCTTTGGACCGGCCGTAAAGAAGGTCTGTAAGCCTAAGAGCTGGTAGCCTGCACGAATTACACGGTTTAAGCCAGGCTCGCTTAAGCCCATGCTCTCCATAAACTCCTGCCGATCAGCCTCATCCATCGAGGCTAAATCAGCCTCAATTGCGGCCGACACTGGCACCACGATCGACTTTTCTTTGGCGGCGTACTCACGCAGCTTGTCGAGGTAGGGATTGTTCTCAAAGCCATCCTCGGAGACGTTGGCAATATACATCATTGGCTTTAAGGTGAGGAAGTTAAAGCCCTTAATGGCGTGTAAGTCTTCTTTGGTAAAGTCCACAGCACGCAGCATCTTGCCTTGCTCTAAGGCTGGCTTCACCTTCTCTAAGGCCACCACTTGCGCTAAGGCTTCTTTATCGCCGCCAGTACGAGCACGCTTCTCAAGGCGCTGTAAGGCCTTATCTGCTACTTCTAAGTCAGCTAAGGCCAGCTCGGTGTTAATGACGTCAGCATCGTCCACGGGATCGATCTTGCCATTAACGTGGATCACGTTGGGATCCTCAAAGCAGCGCACGACATGCGCAATGGCGTCAGTTTCGCGGATGTTGGAGAGGAATTTATTGCCCAGTCCCTCTCCTTGCGCCGCGCCTTTTACTAGTCCTGCGATGTCCACAAATTCCATGGCCGTCGGTACCACCTTGGCAGGCTTGACGATAGCGGCGATCTTATCCAAGCGCTGATCTGGCACAGGCACGATACCCGTGTTGGGATCGATGGTGCAGAAAGGGAAGTTTTCGGCAGCGATGCCAGCTTTGGTCAGTGCATTGAATAAAGTGGACTTGCCCACGTTTGGCAAGCCGACGATACCACAGTTAAAACCCATGTCAGAAACTCTCAGAAAACAGCAAGACGGAAAACAGCATCTTACGCTAGCAGGGCGCTAAAGAGTAGAACGTCACGCTCTTAGCTCCCGCCACTTTGAGGTCGCCTAAACTTCAAAGTTTTGTGGCTTAAAGCCATTGATGGCGCTGGTAGCTTTGGCGATGCCTTGTGTAAAGATCTTGCCTACGTTTAAAGTGGCGGCGTGCAGTGCTTCCTCTAACAGGGAGCGATCAAGTGGCGCTGGGCGGCCTAAGACCCATGAGTAGGTATCTGGTGCCTTGCCAATGCCGATACGCAAGCGGTAGTAGTTTTGGCTATTACCCAGATGGGCCGTAATGGATTTTAGACCGTTGTGGCCAGCGAGGCCACCACCAAACTTTAACTTTAATTGGCCTGGTTGTAAGTCGAGTTCATCGTGCAGGACGAGCATCTCCTCAGGTGCAATTTTGTAGAAATTGCACACCGCACCGACGGCGCGGCCGGACTCGTTCATAAAGGTAGTAGGGAAAAGCAGCTTGACGTCGTGGCCTTCGATGCGGCCCTGACCTAATAAGCCAAAGAACTTGCTTTGTGGCTGCAAGGTGATGCGGTAGTGGTCAGCAATCATTTGCAGCAGATCGACACCCATGTTGTGGCGGGTGTGCTCGTATTTGCTGCCGACATTGCCCAGACCGACAATGAGTTTAATATTGGCGTTATCACTCATGGTGAAATCTCGCGGCGTGGGTGTCCATGCCGTCAGAAGTAAGAAAAGGTTGTGGTAGCGGCCGATGGTAAAAGTAGCAAAAGACAGGCTGCATGATGCTACTTAAAGAGCAAGCTGTGCCTAGGAATGAGTTCTCTAATAACTGACGGATGCAGGGGGGATTGCAAGCAACAGCCTACACTTCGAGATAAAAGGTGTTCTATTTCATGGGCATTAAGTTAAGCAAAAGCGCTTAAATATCAGCATTGTAGCCACTTACTAAGGCTCTTACGCCGGTCGATTGGCATTTTAACCCGCAAAAACGGTACAATGAGACCAGATCTTGGTTTATATT
>JAHLFE010000144.1 GCA_018884035.1 Candidatus Anaerobiospirillum pullicola | reverse complement strand
AGCCCGTAGTGATCCGCAATCTACATCAGAAGATCAGATAGCGGCTCGCTACTAGAAAAAAGCAGTGTTAACACTGTGTAAAAGCAGAGTTAGCACTGTGAAACCGCAGACGTAAGTCTGCGGTAGTTCATGTATCACCTTTGCGTTCGATCCCTTTGCCCGCGAGCGCGCCTTGCGCGCTGCTCAGCTGACGCTGCCAGCCCCTGTGCCACTTTGCCACGGTGCCATGGGTTAAGCCTGTTAGCATTCTGTCACCGCTTGTTTTTGTTACAAGCGAAAACACGCCAGAAACTACTTTAACGCGTCTACCTCCCTAAGCCAGCTCCAACCGCATTCTTTTCCCGAAAAACGCCCCTACCGCCCCCTTTCCAGCCCCATTATCTGCCCCATTATGGTGATGTGACCCCAGCGCAGAGTGAACATAGTGCACACTATTTGCTAAAAGCAACGATATGACCGCTCCACCCCACACAAAAGCCATTAGAATAAGGATTCATGGCAATATTTTGTGATGGTGAGGAGAGAGAACTTCCACTACGTCATTTCACCTCTGGGGAAAACGTAATCTTAGTAAGTAGCATCATCTGTCATCTGCGCCAGACTCGAGCTGTTCGCCACCACTGCGCTTACCCCCTTACTGATTTTGACCTTTCGTTCACGTTCGCAGGAGTCTTTAATGTTTGTTAATAAGCCTCAAGACATGCTGAAAGAGTACCAAAAGACCTCAGTGAATGCTGAGCTGGCGATGGCTGATCCGTACACCATCACCAAGGCACTGTTTCAAGGTGTCTTTGAGCGTTTAGGTCAAGCCAAGGGTGCCATCGCCCGTGGTGATCTCGAGGAAAAGGCGAAGAAGCTGGCATCTGCCAGTGCCATTATTCAGCACTTAAAGGACACGCTCGACCCTACCCAAGCGCCTGAGATTGCCAAGAATCTGGCCTTTATCTACGACTTTATGTTGGCCAAGATTGCTGACGCCACCATGCAAGTCAGCGCACAGCCAATTGACGACGCCTTAAAGGTCTTCATGCCAATCAAGAACGCGTGGGACTCGATTCCACAATCGGCCATTAAGGAAGCCGAGAGTAAGATGCGTGCTAACAACCAGCACTTCCAGCACAACTACGACCCAAGCAAGAACTTGGTCGACGGAGCCATCTAATCCCTGCTTACAGGTTAATCCCAGATTGCTGGTTAATCCCTGAATGCTGGGGTAGTAGGCTTTGCCTAAAGCGCCTGTGCTCAGTGCTAGAGCTTTGCTGCTAAAGCGCCGTGTGCTGCCGTATCTTTTACGATAGGGCGGTGCTGGCGCTTTTGCTTTTTAGGCGGCGTATTGTGGTACTATGCATCGTGAGGATGCACGGCATTACCACAGAAAAAATGCCTGCTACGTGGTATGGTGCTACTAAGCTCTCTAGAGCTGCTATCACTTTTTTCCTAGCCCGTGCAAGAGAGTCAACTGCCAAGGGATTGCTGTTATGAATCAGGAACTGCTCGACTTAGCCAAACAAATTGACGATAACGAAGACGCTATCAGCGATGCCTTGGAGAACGAGGAGTTTGATAAGGCGGTTGAGCTTTCCAACGAAAAGGTCAAGCTCTTTAAGCGCCTGTATGAGCTCTCGGAGACCATTGAGGATAAGACCGAGCTCAACGAGTACTTAAACTCGCTCTACGAGGTCACGCAAGAGCAGCGTGATATCTTAAACAGTGAGCACAATAAGATGCGCTCGCAGCTGCGTGGTATTAACCGTGGCTCTAAGGGGCAAAAGGCCTATCAACAGGTACGTGCATACGCCCGCACTAAGACCATTTTTGGTTAAGCGCAGTCTAGAGAGTGGTGCCCTGTGTGCAGGGCAACCCTAAGCTCAGAGCACAAGGCTCAAGGCTAAGTGCTCACCACCGAGCTTTGCTCATCAGCCGCGCCCGCTCCACCTATCCGCTCTTATCCTCTTTCTACCACCACCTCTCTTTTCTCTCTGGTCGCAGGATCTTTAGCCCTACCCTGACCTGCCCAGTCCCGCCCTCATGGGATCCTCATTCTCCCAGCGTGAGCTTGCCACCTCGCCCCGCACTAGGCTAGATGCGGCCGCTGTGCCCAGTTATTAGCCCCCCGTCCCCATGCACACGGCAATTTATCCCCACCTGTGCTTAGAAATTGCATTACCTCTCTGCTGCTACTTTGGATCCGCAAAAAGGCCATTTATATCAGCCTTTGCGCCGATCTGTTAAGTAACTCAGTCACAACTCAGGCTACAACCTCAGTGGACAAAAGTATCTTGCTGCTTTGTCGCTATGGTTAGCATCTTTTTTTCGCACTCTGTGTGCACTCCACCGCACTGCCTGTGCAACCCTAGCCTGATGGCTATATCTGGAATCTGGTATGTCGCAAGAAGAACAAAACCTCACAACTTCTGCCGCAGCTACCGCCGCTACGCAAGCGGCTATGTCCTCGTCAGCAGCTGCAGCTCCTGCCGATTCAGGAAAGCAAGAAGACTTTGCGCCTGAAGCCATTAACATCGCACTTAAGACTCGTGCCGATATTAAGGCTGAATTTGTGGGAGACTTGGGCTTCGATCCTAGCGACCTCGACCAACTGTCAGCCAAGATGGGCTCTGATGCCGAGCTGGACGCCAATATCCATAATTTAATGGAACTGCAACAGCAGATGGGCTCCATGCTCATTGAGCGCTTCCAAAAAAATATGGAAGCCTTCAAAAAGTACGTGCCAGATATCTACGAGCGCTTTAAGGACTTCCGTCCTTCTGAGCCTTTAGAGTTTATGTGCACCGCTAATGGCATCCCTAACCTCTTCTTCCCTGATCGCCAAGAGTTCTTCTACAAGACCTACAACCCACAAGAGCTGTGCAACATGCAGGTCGATACCGTCATCGATCACTGTATCTTCCGCCAGCTTAAGTACTCTGTCGATAACGAGAACTTAGGCCAGATTCACCACCGCTATTTAAATGAGATTGTAAAATACCAGTCGACGCATGTTCCACCTAACCCAAAGCCACTTTTAATCGATTCCTGCCCTATTTGCTTAATGGTAGGCTGCGGCTTAGGCTACCAAATTGGCCACCTCTACGAGCGTATCGATATCGGTAACCTCGTCTTAATTGAGCCTAACTCTGACCTCTTCTTTGCTTCGCTGCACGCCTTTGATTGGGCCAACTTGCTCGATTTCCTCCATGAGAACAATCGCGGCATCTACTTCATGGTGGGCCAAAGCAAGGATCAGGTGTTTGAGGATCTCAACTCCTTCTACACCCGCCATGGTCGTCACTTAGCTTGCTTTATGTGGAGCTTAGTGCACTACCGCTCGCCAATCATTAATGAGATCAGCGACCGTATCATTGAGGACTACGAGCGCTCTTACGCGACCTTAGGCTTCTTTGATGATCACCTCTTTGATATCTCCCACGGTATCAACCACCTCATCAACCACACGCACTTCTTACGTCGCAATCCACCACTGAGTGCAGAAGTCAGCAATATCCCATTCTGCATCGTGGCAAACGGCCCATCGCTGTCAAACGACCTTGAATTCCTGCGTAAAGTGCAGGATAAGGTGATCATCTTTGCCTGCGGCACGGCCATTGAGACGCTCTACAACGCTGGTATCCGTCCAACCTTCTATGGTTGTACCGAGCGCTTACGTGTGGTGAGCGAGCACTTGGACTTAATTCCTGATCAGGACTTTATCCGCAGCTGCTACCTCATTTCTGCTGACGTGGTACACCCAGCAGTAGTGGCGCACTTTGATCATGCTGCCCTCTTTGGCAAGGCTGACGAAAACTTTTACTGGCTGGGTGCAGGCAAGATGTACGACCAGTTCCGTAAGATCATGCCTATCAGCCTGATGAATCCGCTAGTAGGTAACTTGGGTGTGGCTGCTGCTACGCAGCTGGGCTTTAAGCGTATCTACCTCTTTGGTGTGGACAACGGTACCAAGCGTGAGGACAAGGAAACTCACCCAGACGAGAACCTGTTCTATAAGAAGCACAAGGCCGCATCCTCCGCGATTCACAATCTGACCTATACCATGGACGGCAACTTTGGTGGTACAGTCGCAACGTCCTACCTCTACCGCTTATCAGCGCGCTATATGAACGTGATCATGCGTCATGGTGTGCATGACTTTAAGCTCAACTACTACAACTGCTCTGATGGTGTGCTCTTAGATAATGCTATCCCAACGCACACTGATGAGCTGGAGTGGTGGTACGACCTGCCAGATCTCGATCGCAAGAAGTTCTTTGAGTACATGGACAACGAAAAGAGCTTTGCCCTCGAGTTCACGGACAAAGATCGGGAGAGCATGCTCGATCCTACCATCTTTGACATGGTAGCCGATCTGGCTATGAAGATGCTCAAAGGTGAGACGCCAGAGACCCGTCTTGATTTTGCGCTGCGTTTACAGAATGTGTGCGAGATGCTGTTCAAGCTGCACTCGACGCGCGACTACTACGTAGCGGACTTCTTTGATGGCTCGCTCTACAGTATGTTTGCCATGCTGATGCGCTCGCTCTTCCAGATCAAGGATGAGAAAGAAGCTATCCGCGTCACAGAGGATCAGATCAAGTACATCCTCTACTTCATTGAGGACGCGAAGAAGATCTTCCGCATGCTGCCGGACTACTGCGCCGAGGATCACCAGAAGAACTTAAATGGTGTGGTAGGCTTTGATCACCCAGACAGCAAAGCCCCTCCAATCCGTATGCGTAAGGTATACGTCACCCCAGAGGACACCGCCAACTACCCAACGCGTAAGTTTGTCAAACGCTACGAGTAGCCGTGCAACGTGGGGTAACTCGCGTTAAGCGCTCTTTTGCACAACGCGGGTTAACCCGCGTTAAACGCTCTCTGCTGACATCGGGGAGTTGCCTTGTATTTATTTTTCCTGATAAAAAAGCCGTTTCTGCTTTACAACTCTAAACGATCTCAAGCATACTGACTGCTTTAGATGTGCTATTGCCAAGTTTTGAGGCTACATCCTTACCTGTGATCGATGCCAGTAAGGGGCATCACTCTTAGGCAAAGGCCGTATATTAGCGGTTTTTGGAAAATCAGGCTCAACTCCACGACGTCAGCTCTGGTACCGACGTGGGGAACCCGCGTTGAGCGCCTATGAAAAAAGGCAGGTTATTGCTAACCTGCCTTTTTTATTGCACGCCGTGAAGTATCAACAGGGTTGAGATGTGGGCTATGCCCACATCAGCTGGGCTTTGCCCTGCACCCATAAGGGACTTCCAGTCCCTTAACCCTGGATGAGGGCCTCAGGCCCGCATCACTTTGCAGCGAGGATAACTACTGATCCTTCTTCACCGTAAAGACACGGCTGCTGCGGTGCACCACCTTTGGCCCATTGCTCTCGTGGCCAGCACCGGCGCTGTTACCGCCCTGCTGATAGCGGTTTTGGTAACCGCCTTGGCCCGAGCTTGGCTGGTAGCCTCCCTGTGGGCGGTAGCTGCTGCCACCTTGTGGACGGTACGAGCTGCCGCCTTGTGGGCGATAGCCGCCACCACCTTGCTGGTAACCACCACCTTGTTGGTAGCCGCCCTGCTGGTAGCCACCACCTTGTGGACGGTAGCTGTTACCACCCTGTGGACGGTACGAGCTGCCGCCTTGTGGGCGATAGCCGCCACCACCTTGCTGGTAACCACCACCTTGTTGGTAGCCACCCTGTGGACGATAGCCACCGCCTTGTGGACGGTAACCACCGGCACCAGCCTGTGGACGATAACCACCACCCTGTGGACGGTAACCACCTTGGCCTTGAGGGCGATAGCCACCACCCTGCTTGAAGCCACCTGGACGACGTGGAGCCTGCTTGCGCTGCTGTTGCTTGCGCATCTTGGCGGCCTTCTTCTTGGCCTTGGCTACGTCCTCAGCGATCTGCTGCTTAATGCGGATGATCTCTTGACGAGCGTTCTCGCGGTGCTCCGGCTCGATCTCGCTGACCACGTTACCCTCGAGGTCAACACGAGGCACGCCATCAGCCAGCTTCTGCAGGTAAGGAATGGAGTGGCAGTAGTTGTGGAGCATCTTGTAGCGATGCTTATTGAAGTAGTTGTACTGCGCATCCATGCCCTCTAAGCGCTGCAGGATTTCCTGCGCAATACCAATCTTTAACGGCACGCGCTTGTCACGCTCGGTAAAGATGGCCTTAGGGAAGGCTAAAGCAAGGAAGCTTAAGAACTTGTCGCGCTCAGCCTTATCACGGGCACGACGCTCTTCAGCAGCCTTACGCTCCGCAACAACCTTAGCGCGGCGGGCCGCACGCTCAGCAGGGGTCAGAATAGGACGGTTGTCACGCCACGAGCCCTTCTTCTTTGGCTCAGCTGCGTCGCCCTCTGCACTAGGAGCGGCGCCCTCAGCAGGAGCAACAGCCCCCTCGGCGGGGACGGCAGCAGCACCATCAGCGCTAGCAGGTACTGGTGCTGGTGAAGCGGTAGCAGGCTCTACAGCAGCTGGGGCCGCCGGAGCTTCTGCCGCTACAGGGGCAGCAGGAGCGGCCACTGGCTCAAGAGCAGCGACCGGCTCTGGCGCCGCAACCTCTTCAGGGGCAGCTACCGGAGCCTCAGCCTTATTGCCGATGTCATCGTCAGTGGTTGCTGGTACAGCCTCAGACTCGACGCGATTGCCGATGTCGTCATCTTCTTCAGCGTCAGCTTCAGCAGCAGCGCCACCAACAGCAGCATCTTGCGCTTTGGCAGCGGCAGCTAAAGCTTTGATCTTATCTGACAGGGATGACTCAGCAGCGGCACTCTCAGCAGGCGCGGCATTGGCCTCAGCAGCGGCTGCGGCGGAAGCAGCGGCAGCAGCGTTATCAGCCTCGATCTGGGCCTTGGTACGACGCGTGCGCTTTGGCTTAACCTCTTCACCAGCTTCAGCAGCTGCGGCTGCAGCTGCGGCAGCGGCGGCATTGTCAGCTTCGATTTGCGCCTTGGTGCGACGGGTGCGCTTTGGCTTCACCTCTCCACTGGCGGCTGCAGCCTCAGTAGCAGCTGCGGCAGCGGCGGCATTGTCAGCCTCAATTTGCGCTTTAGTACGGCGGGTACGCTTTGGCTTGACCTCTTCACTCGCCTCAGCGGCGGCAGCTGCAGCTGCGGCAGCGGCGGCATTGTCAGCTTCGATTTGCGCCTTGGTGCGACGGGTACGCTTTGGCTTGGTCTCAGGAGCATCAGCGTTTACGATCACAGTACGAGGCAGGTCGTCACCTGCACCTGTGAGCGTGCTTTTTTTTCGCGTAGCGGTTTGCTCCAAGCCGCTCGAGTTTTCGCTATCCATCAACTTAACTCCGATAACACCAACTGCTCTGAGTGTTGTACGCACAGCTAAAAACACAGCGCGCCTTACCACCCTACAGCACCGGCTATCCTAAAAGAAATGATCACACTAGACTCGACTACTGTCTCCTAGAAGACAGTCACCTTTAGTCTAGGGCCGCAAGGCAGATCGATCATTAGTAAACATAGAGCTGACATTGCCCTATGACAAAACTCTCAACAACGAAAAACTACTTCCTGAGAAGCACAAGCCGACCACACCTTTTTGCCATGAGTACTCCGTTGAGGTAGGGTCAGCATCGCGTGGCATGCAAGAACACAACACGCGCTTGTAAATGCGATAAAAAGCACAGAGTACTACTAATGTAAAATGAGAATACCAAAAATTTCGATCTGAGAGCACATCTCACGTAAAAAATTTCTATGGCATGTTGTAGTTACAGGCATAGCACACAAGAGGAAGGCACCTCATGGCGTAAATAAGGGCAGGATGCCTGTTACAGGTGCAAGGCTGCTCCCCACTGCTCTGACCACCAAGGGATACCCTTTATGGTTTCACGTGGCTTCAAGGTAGGGCAAGCAGCAGAGCAAAGAATGGCAGGACAAAGGGCAAAAAGGTGAGGAAGCAAGGAAGCTGGGAGTAACGACTGACGGTACTGTTCTCTCAAGAGATTAAGAGCTGACCTCACCTCTAGGTAAAGTGGCTCGCTATGAGGTAATAAGAGGCGTCGCCATCTCTCAGGTAGGCTGGCATACGCTCACCTCAAGGTAACATGACGCGGCTAACCATGGACAACAGCACCTGACAGCGCTGCTATAACACGTGGCTGGGATGAGCGGACATCGGGCAGTTGGTTCGCATTTATTTTTCCTGATAAATAAGCTGTTTCTGCTGTACAACCATAAATGATAGCCACTACATTGAAGCTTGAGATGGGGGCATCCCCAGCCTTTAAGGCTATCGCCTTACCTTTGATTGTTAGGGGTCAGTAGATCCACTTTAAGGTAAAAGCCGTATCTTAGAGGTTTAAGAAAAATCAGCCTCAACTCCTCGACGTCAGATGAGCATGGGGCGACCTCACTTACGCGTGTCCACCCCAGTAATGACTACTTCCTACTTGCTGCTCTTACCAGCCTTTTTGACGCGCTTTTTCAGCACTAAGCCCGAACCAGTACGCTTAGCCTCGGCAATCGCCTTATTGGTAGCGCGGGCGGCCTTTTGTGCAGAACGCTCATAACGACGCTCGGTCTCAGCTTGGCGACGCTGCTGACGCATCTTCGATTGTGTCAGGCGCTTCTGCGCTGGCTTCTCATTGGCGTAAGGGTTATCACCCTCCTTAAACTCCAGAATCACTGGCGAGCCCATGATGTGCAGCGACTTGCGGTAGCAGTTGATGAGATAGCGCTTATAGCTATCTGGCATCTTTGAGACCTTATTGCCGTGAATAATGATACGTGGTGGGTTATAACCACCCGCGTGAGCGTACTTGAGCTTGATACGACGGCCACCCGACATAGGAGGCTCATGCTCTTGTACCGCCGCCGCGAGGATACGGTTTAAGGTTGAAGAGCTGTTACGACGCGTGGCCGACTCATAGGCCTCATCAATCGACTCAAAGAGGTTGCCCACACCAGTACCGTGTAAGGCCGAGATAAAGTGCACGCGCGCAAAGTCCACAAAGCCTAAGCGCAGCTCTAACTCCTGCTTAATCTCATGCTTAAAGTCAGTAGTCAGGCCGTCCCACTTGTTAACAGCAATTACAAGTGAGCGCCCCGAGTCAATGATAAAGCTCAAAAGCGATAAGTCTTGATCCGTGATGTGCTCACGGGCATCAATCACTAAGATCGCTACGTTGCAGTCCTCAATCGCCTTTAAGGTCTTAACAATCGAGAACTTCTCAATGGTGTCAGAGACCTTACGACGCTTACGGACACCAGCCGTGTCGATCACGATGTACTTCTTGCCCTCGCGCTCTAGCGGGATGTAAATCGAGTCACGCGTGGTGCCCGGCATATCAGCGACCACCACACGCTCCTCACCTAAGAGGCGATTGGTCAGTGTGGACTTACCCACATTAGGCTTACCGATCAGCGCAAACTTAATTGGCAGGTCAGCAAATGGCGTCTTGGTGCTCTCAGCAATCTTTTGTTGCTGCTCCGCACTGAGCTCACCCTTTTGCTGGGCACGCTGGTTCTCACGGAAGTTATGCCAATCAAAGCCACCACCGGTGCGATCCACGGGCACGTTATCAAGGAAGGCGTACCCCTGCTCCCACTCGCTATTCTCTTCGCTATGGCGAGGGTGACGAGATGCTTGCTCCTGTGTCGCGTCTTCTGCGTCGCTAAAATCGAACTCGTCTAAGTCGAGGCCACTACCTAAGGACAGGTCAGAGGCGATATCAGTGACCTCAGAGCTAGCAGCGTCGTTGTCAGAGCTAGCAGCGTCGACGTCAGCATCTGCGTCGGCGTCAGCGTCAGCAGCTTTATCTGCCAGCATCTCCGCCTCAGCATCATCGCTCTCGGCGTCTGTACTGTCATCAACTGAGGTTGTTGCGGCTGGACGCTCATAGAGCTTGCCAGAGACATCAATCTCAAGGTCGTTGTCTTCTTCCTCGTCCTCGGCCTCCGCGATCATATCGCTATCAAGAGGGCCCTCTTCACGCAGAATTGGCGCAACCACTTCCTCTAAGAGGATATTGACGCCACGGCCATGCACTACTGCCGTCTGGTAGATCTCGCCTAAGCCTAAGGCATAGAAGTCAGTACCAGCGATGTCCAGATCCATACCGTCGACCTTATTGGCCACGACAGCGCATGGCTTGCCGGAGCGACGAATGTAATCGGCGACCGCATAATCGCCTGGCATAATGCCCGCGCGGGCATCGACCATAAAGAGCACTAAATCGCACTCATCAATAGCCAGTAAGGCCTGCGAGGTCATGCGACTGGTAAGATCAGATGGTTGCTCGGCATCTTCGGCGATACCACCTGTGTCGATAACGATATACTCACGACCATCATATAAGGCACGACCGTATTTACGGTCGCGGGTTAAGCCAGGGAAGTCTGCCACTAAGGCATCACGTGTCTTAGTTAATCGATTAAAAAGCGTGGATTTGCCCACGTTTGGGCAGCCCACTAAGGCCACAACCTTCATAAAAAACCCCTGCACTAAAGGCCACTACGTTAGTTTTTCGAGACCACACCTAAGTGCTATAGCGTTAAGGCCAATATGTGTGACCATCCTCTCTCAGGTTTACACCACAAAGAGCTTTAGCAAAAGGCCTCGCCACTAACGCCTCACGGCTGTAGCGCTTCTTAGTTCCCTCTACCAACATCACGCCAGCCCCAGCACTCCAGTGCTCCTGTGCTCCCTGCCACCACATTCATCTTGTCTGCAAAGCGTGATGACAGTTAGCGCTGGTAATAATGACGGGAACAACAAAATCTTACGACCTCACGGTCGGAACCACGGCAGTACACAGCTACCAAGCAAAGAGTGCTCATACTGCTCCGCACCAAAGCTCGGTTCAGCTCAGCTGCACAGCTGACCGCACAGCTCAGCTGCACAACACAGCACAGCAACACGCCACAACGCACCACTAGTGCCTTTGCAGCTAAGTCCATGAGCTCATTAACTGCTCAAACTGCATATTTTAGCGTTTTCTGCTGCTAAGGGCAAAGCTTAGCCCACACCTCTGCTCTGCTCTTGATCCCACAAAAACAACAAAAGCACCGTCTTCTCACAAGATGGTGCTTTTGCTCAGCAAGCATAAGCTGCCAGCTCTTAACAGCAGGCAGCCTTTATTTTCAGCAGAACCGCCTCTTACTTTTGACCTTCCGGCTCATCATCCATAGCGGCACGCACACCTGGGGCGATACCAAAGCCAGAAACCTGCTTACGACGCTCTTCCTCGTAAGCCCTCACACGAGCCTCATACTCAGCACGGGCCTTAGCAGCCTCGGCCGCTGCCCGACGTTGTGCCGCAATCTGCGCCTCTTGCTGAGCCACCGCACGGCGAATAGCCGCACGACGGGCCTCTAACTGCTCTTGGCTCATCGACGATGGCGCATAAATACCACCATCGTATACGCCTGGGTGATTGAGCGTTAAGCCCTGCCCCGCACTTGCCAGCAGCGCTTCATTAGTGCTTTCCACTTGAGCGGCCGTGGAGTTCTGACCTTGGGCCTCGTAACGCAGGCAGCTTAAAGTGCCATCACGCGCTAAGAGGTATAAGTTTCCGTTCTTGACCTGACCCTCGACATAGTAGCCCGAGCTATCTAAGGACTCCTTGTAATCAATGGAGCCATCCTGCATATCGAGGAAGTACACATAGCCCTCGTAGTCACCCACCACAGCGTAATTACCGTAGACCACTGGGCCCGTGACATTACGATAGCTTAACTGGGTATTAGCCCAGCGCTGGCTGTTGTCAGAGCGATTGATGCAGTACACGGTACCGTCATCAGAGGTCAGCACCAGCGAATTCTCATCAAAGCCAAAATCACGGCTCGACTGATAGCCTAAGCGGGCGGCGTAGTTGAAAGTACCGAAATCGTATTCCACTAAGCTGCCAGAAAAGGAGGCAGCATAGAGCATATTGCCTAAAAGCAGTGGCGAGGTCGAAACATCAGCCACACGCTCTAATGCATTCGCGCCAATAGCCTCACCCACGGTAATTTGGTTAACCGTGGCGCCATTGCTCTGTAAAAGCACATTAACACGGCCTGAGGAGGTGCCGACTAATACGTACTCATCACCCACCGCCAGCGGATTGGCTTGTGCTCTTAAGCGCAGCGCTTGTGGTGCATCACCGGTAACCCATAAGAGCTCCCCGCTTAAGGTATCAAAAGCGCTGAAGTTACCACGGCTATCTAAGACAAAGAGCTTAGAGCCAGAAGCATTGAAGGTTGGGCGCGCTACCACCTCCGCCTCTAAGTAGTGCTTCCACGCAATAGAGCCGTCAGCACTATTGAGCACGTAGATGTAACCGTTTTCAGAGCCAATAGCGAGCTTGGAGCCATTAATGGCCACGCCACCTGATAAGCGCGCCGAGCGCTTATCCTGATTCTCTGCTTCGTTGCTTAAGTCCACTTCCCAGAGGCGATCACCGTTGCTCTGGGTAAAGGCCATCACATCACCATTACGGGAAGCCGTATAGACATTGCGCTCATCAAAGGCCGCCTCTAACTCCGAGAAGAAGTCGGATACGCCACCTGTGGCGCTCGACCAGAGCTCAGCGACCGCAAAGCGGTTTTCGACCTCAGGTGATTCTACAGGTTGAAAACGGGTATCAGAGCTGGAGCAACCTGCAAGCAGCAGTAAGGCAGCAGGCAGAGCTATGGCGAGTTTGGACTTGAGCATGTTCTTTTTTCCACGTTAACGGTGACGTTGATGCTCTGTATTGTAAGACATACGCGGGCGGGACTAAAGCCTTTTGCCAAGATGCAACAAGGCTTTGGCACTGCACAGGCTTTTACTAAAAAAGCTTTGGTGCAGGCAAAGGGCTTTACTCTTTAATGGCAGTATTAGCCCTCAGCAGCGGCACTAACCTCAGCATCAGCTTGCTTCAGAGCAGTAGCTGCATCCTGTGCCTGCTCAGCCATTAACTGAAAAGCTGGGGTGTCACCTGCTTGAATCACGTTGTCAAACTTCATCTGCAGCATTGGGCTGATTTGCAGCTTGGCAGCGTACAGGATGTCAATGGCCTGCTTGTAGGCATCGTGAGCCTCTTCAGTCTGATTGCGTGCCATAAAGATGTCACCGCGCACCTCTAAGATCTCAGCCTTATAGGAGTCGGACTTAATGCCATCTAAGGTCTGCAAAGCAGCATCGTACTGAGCATTTTGCGCCTGTAGGCGCGCTTTGACAATGGCCGTTTGTGGCGCAATCAGCTCGCCACCGTGCTGCTGGGCAAAGTCGATATAGCGCTCCGCCTCAGAGTAATTGTTAGCTTGTAAGACCACATTGGCCATATCTAAGGCCAAAATAGCGCCATAGACGTCATCGTGCTCGTCTAAGAACTTCTGGGCCTCAGGGAAGATAGCGGTACCACGGCTGGCCATTTGATTTTGCAGCTGATAGACCTCTAAGGCCGTAGCTTGCTTTTGCTCAAGCTCGTAGGCTTGGTACTGACGCACGGCCACTAAGCCTAATAAGGCGATGGCGATACCTAAGGCAATAGGCTTCCAGTGCTCATGCCACCACTTGCGTACCGCCTCTTCTCTTTCGTGCTCGTCAGTTAAGATGTCCATAGAAAAATCTCAAAAAGGAAAACGCTCTCCACCACAGTAGAGACAGCCAAGTCTAAGCTACGAGGCTTAGCCTCACCTTAGCTTAGAGAGGGGCGCCGCTTAGCTCTGCTTTCATCAGCTCAGCTTTCACTGGCGCTAACCTCTATGGAGTACCACTGCTGACCCCAAGCCTTGCGAGGAAGTCGCTGGCACTCACAGGGAACTCACAGGGAGCTCACTTGAAGATCACAAGGAACTCACTGGAAACTCGCGGAAAAAAGTAGGCTCTACTCAGAGTTTGATGGATACCAAAACGTAACCTCACACCTTGAGGCAACCACATAAGCCGTGGTTATGGCGTTTCATGTTAGCCACCTAAAAGTAGTGTGGTGGCTCTATCCACCAACCTCTGAGAAGATTCAAAAAGTAAGCTTTAGGCCTCAACCGCGCTCTGCTGCAAGATGCTCTTGATCAGCTCTAAGGCCTCAGTCTCTGGCACCACCTGTTGCTCGGTAGTACGCAGATTCTTAATCGTGAGGGTGCCGTTCTTCAGCTCTTCCTCACCTAAAATCACAGCCACCTTAGCCTGCACCTTATCAGCACGCTTTAATAGGCGCTTAAAGTTGCCGCCACCGCAGTGATTCATAACGCCAAAATCAGGTAAGGCTGCACGTAATTGCTGACAGATACGCAACTGCGCCGCTTCGCTGCCCTCGCCCATGCCACAGACATAAACGTCCACAGCACTGGAAACTTTAATCTTACCTAAAGTGGTCAGCAAAAGCATCAGTCGCTCAAGACCTAAGCCAAAGCCCACCGCAGGGGTTGGCTTACCGCCTAATTGCTCTACAAGGCCATCATAGCGACCACCGCCGCACACCGTACCTTGAGCACCTAAGGCCGTAGTCGTCCACTCAAACACGGTCAGATTGTAGTAATCCAAACCACGCACTAAACGTGGGTTGAGTTTAAAGCTGATACCCTGCGAGGTTAAGAGCTCTTGCAGCTTAGTAAAGTGCGCCTTGCTCTCCTCACCTAAGTAGTCATAAAGCGTTGGGGCATCCTTTAACAGCTCTTGGACTTGTGGATCTTTGCTATCGAGCACACGCAGTGGATTGGTGTGGGTACGACGCTTCGAGTCCTCATCGAGCTGATCGAAGTTGGCCTCAAGGAACTTGACCAGATTCTCTTTGTAGACCTTACGCTCGTCGTTATTACCTAAGGTATTGAGCTCTAAGGTCAGATCGCCCGCGATCCCCAGCTTGCACCATAAGTCGTGCGTTAAGCAGATAATCTCCGCATCGATGTCAGGGCCATTTAAGCCAAAGACCTCCACACCTAATTGGTGGAATTGGCGATAGCGCCCCTTTTGTGGACGCTCGTGGCGGAACATGGGGCCCATGTACCACAGGCGCTGCTCTTGATTGTAGATTAAGGAGTGCTCTAACGCGGCGCGGACACAACCGGCGGTGCCCTCTGGACGCAGCGAGAGGCTATCACCGGAGCGATCGGTAAAGGTGTACATCTCCTTTTCCACGACGTCGGTGACTTCACCGATGGCACGACTAAAGAGGTTGGTATGCTCGACTATTGGCATACGCATTTCGCTATAGCCGTAGGAAGAGACGGTTTGCCGAATAATCTTTTCTACCTGCTGCCAAATGGAGGTGTCCTCTGGCAAGAGGTCGTTCATACCACGAATGGCCTGAATGGATTGCGCCATGTTGCAGATTAATCCTATAAAAAGAGCTCCACCAAAGCCGCGTCAGGAAAGTTAAGGCAAGGGCTCTGGGGATGAAATCTAATAAGTCGTGAACAGCCGGTCTTGAATGTGACAGCAGAGCTGCACTGTAGCCATTAACTCATAGCAGGCTGTTACTTATCATCGTCCTCGAGATAAGGCACAGTCTGACGCCAAACAGCTCACTAAGAGGTGTGTTGGTTTGTTTGGCGTTTCATCTGAATTATGGAGATAGCACAAAGCAGCATCGCCCCCAGCGCTCAAGCATGAGGCTCGGTGCTGGCGTGTGGCGTGACCAACTTTGAAGTGCTGTTGGTGCCCTATCTACAAAAATCGGCTCTTATCAGAGGTTGATGGATAGAGCCACACACTACTTTTAGGTGGCTAACATTAAACGCCATCACCACGGCTCATGTGCTTGCCTAAAAATGTGCTCTCCTCAGAGTTCGGTGGATGTGGCTCCAACACTATCTCATGGTTGGTCACGCCAAACGCCATCACAAGGGACTACTGCTTGATCGCAGTGGTGATGCTGCTTTTGGTAACCACCAAACTCTGAGGA
>JAHLFE010000143.1 GCA_018884035.1 Candidatus Anaerobiospirillum pullicola | reverse complement strand
TTTTCATGCCATATTTTTGATGTTTATAATCACCGAGCTAGATAGCGAGAAGAGCTGACTTGAGGCAGGGCTAACCTTGTATATGCCAATGTATTTTGCGCGCCAGCATGGTCACAAAGTGAGCATGCTTGAAGTTGGCCTCACCTTAGACCTTATGAGGCAGAATTGAATGGACAACCAGAGCTTTTTAGAAGCCGTCGCTGAGATCTTTGATGAGGATCCAGCCAGCATGACCATGATGACCGCATTGCAAGACTTACCGAAGTGGGATTCGCTGACTTTCATGGCCTTGGCTACCATGCTCCAAGATAAATTTGGACAGCAGGTTGAGCTGCACCGTCTCATGCAATGTGAGACGCCGCAAGATCTCTTAGATCTGGTCAAGTAAGCGAGGCTTTCATGGCAACAGCTCTGATTACTGGCGCCAGTAGTGGCATGGGCCAAGCGACCGCTCTTAATTTGGCTCCGTCTTATGATTTGCTCCTCTGCGGCCGTAACCTTGAGCGTTTGGAGCAAACCAAGGCGCAATGTTTAGCGTTAAGACCGAGCTGCGTGGTGTCCTTGTGGTGCTACGACCTGACGCAAACCGAGCAATTAGAGTCTGCTCTCAAGGACTTCTTAACCTCATGGCGTGCCGAGCATAACGATGCTGTGGTGAGCAAGTTTGTCCATTGCGCCGGTGGCGGCAAGATGAAGCATCTGCATCTGGTGACTGAATCTGACTTTCTCTCTTGCTATAAGCTCCATTGCGTCAGCGCTGGCCTCATCATTAAGACGTTGTGCTCACGCTTTAATCAGCGGGCTCTTGATGCGGCTGTGCTCTTAACGAGCCATAACAGCATGCGTGCAGTGCAAGGCTACAGCTTCTACCAAGCCTCCAAGGCCGCAGCTGAAACTATGGCGCGCTGCTTAGCGATCGAGTTAGCCCCTCAGGTACGCGTTAACGTCGTGAAACCAGGTCTGGTGCAAACACCTCTGGCCAAAGAAATCTTTGACAATCCAGAGATCTTAGCCTCATACCAAGAGCGCAGCCCAAGCGGTATCACCCAGCCTCAAGACGTAGCTCAGGTCGTTGCGTTCTTGCTCTCAGAGCAGGCGCACATGATCACCGGCGAAGCTATTACTGTTGATGGCGGTACCGCCATTGATGGCAGCATTCGCATGCACCTAAGGAAGTAACGTGACTGACTTAGTATCACTGCTGGAAGCAAGCTTTACCCAGCATGCCGCGCGCACGGCGCTGAGGGTGGCTGATGTCAATCTGACTTACCACGAGCTGCAAGGTCGGGTGTACCACCTGACAGCGTTTTTAGTACAGCATCAGGTAAAGACCGTCGCGGTCTTAGGCTACCGCTCCGCTGAAGTAGAAGCCACACTCTTAGCCTGCCTTTACGCGCGCACCACCTACGTGCCACTAAATCCGCGCTTTCCTCACGAGCGCTGCAACAACATGATGGCAAATGCGCAGGTAGACGCGCTGATTGTGTGTCCCGAATGTGCCCAGTATGCGCAGGATCTCTCCATACCAGCGCACACCTTAGTCTTCACTGACGACACCTCAGATGGGCTGTTACGCACGCAACATAGTGACTGGACTATCGTCAGCATCGGTTCTTTTGCCAGCACGCAAGCACAGTGTCCGCCACTTCCTGCTTATGCTGAGCACAAATCGATCTACATCATTTACACCTCAGGTACCACGGGTGAGGCCAAGGGCGTACTCATTTCCTATCGGGCTTTTACCTTGTACTTACTCAAGGTCTTGCGCCTGTACCAGTTCACTGCAGATGACGTCTTCTCGCAGATGTTTGAGATCACCTTTGATCTGAGCTTGCAAGACCTGCTATCTGCCATTTTAAGCGGTGGCACCTTAGTTCCTATCCCGAAGAAAGTCCTCTTTGCTCCTATCAGCGTCATCAAGCGCTATGGCATCACTGTGTTCCACTCGGTACCTTCGGTCGTGGGCTATATGGACAAGATCCAAGTCTTAGCCCCTAACCTCTTACCCTCAGTGCGCCTTTCGCTCTTTGTAGGGGAGCCGCTGTGGTATGAGCAAGTGCAGCTTTGGGGGCAGACTTGCCCACACAGCAAGATCATCAACACCTACGGGCCTACCGAGACCACGGTCATTATTGCCACATACTTAGCTTTTGATCCAGCCAAGCAAGAGCTTAAGGAGCTGCCTGAGCATGGTCGCGTGCCTTTAGGCAACACCTTAGAGCATGCCGCTTATTCTCTGCGTGATGAGCAGCAGCACGTGGTGCCTGCAGGTACTCAAGGGGAGATTTATTTGAGTGGCGATCAAATGGGTGATGGCTACTTAGGCAGTCCGCAAAAAACCGCAGCTGCCTTTGTTGAGCTTGAGGGCACCATCTGGTATCGCACGGGTGATTTAGGCCTTGTGGAGCAGCATGAGGGGAAGCCGCTTCTTACCTTCTGTGGACGCTGCAATGATGAGGTTAAAGTCAATGGCTTCCGCGTGTCTTTGCTTGAGGTTGATGAGTGCCTACAACAGCTTGCGGGAGTACGCGCCTTAGCCTTACCTGTACGCGATGAGTTTTCGTTAGTGCATGGCATCATCGGCGTGTTGGAAACCACCGATTTGCAGCTGTGTGCCACCGTGCAAAAGCAGATTGTAAGTAAGCTTCCTTTCTACATGGTGCCACAAGCCATTAGGGCCTGCGACAACTTCCCGCTCAATGCTAACGGCAAACTCGACCGCAAAGCGTTATTACAGCTGATTAAAGACCGTGGCGAATTGACGCTTGGTTAGTGTAGGGATGCAGAAACATGAGTTTACCACTCGATCGCCAAAGCATTAAAGCTGCGCTCACCCAAGCTGGTATCGGCTCAGGTGACATGGTGCTGGTGCACTCGGCCTTATTGTCTTTAGGCTTGCCGCAAGAGCCACTTACTGACCTCAATGAGTACTACGTCAAGGTGCTCCAAGAGGTGGTGGGGCCCTCTGGCACTTTAATCTTCCCCGCCTTTAGTTACTCCTTCTGTAAAGGCCAAGGTTTTGACCCGCACAGTACTCCGTCCACGGTCAGTGGTCTTGCTAACTATTGCCTGAAGCATAAGTTAGGGTACCGCACTGCAGATCCGCTCTTTTCCTACATCGTATGGGGCCCGGCGGCTATTAACCTGCCGCCGATGTCCAATGTGTGCTTTGACAGTCACGACAGCATGTATGACTTTCTCGTGACCCATCATGCCAAGTACTTGATGTTGGGCAGCGGCTTCTTTTTCACCATTTGGCATGCTGAAGAAGACCGTCTTCATACTCCTAACCGCTTTTACAAGGGCTTTAGCGGCTCATTTCGTGACCATGAAAGCGTCGAACAGCGCACCGCCTATTTCTACTGCCGCTACAACACTGAGCACACCATGCGTGATCATGCCAAATTAGATGCCTTTATTGAAGAGCAGATCAAGAAAGGTATCTGTCAGCGCGTACCTGTGGGCAAGAGCAGCATCTTAGGTTGTGAGGTGGCGGCCATGTGCGCGGCCTACCGTGAGGTTTTGCAGCGTAACCCATGGGAGCTCTTGCAAGGCCCTGCTTTAACCCGTGCGCAAATGGAGGCACAAATTCCTGATAACTACCACACCCAAGTTGAGCGTCGTCTCTATCCTGCCATTAAGTTAGCAGTATAAGGCGGGGCAGGAAAAAATCTAACCCCAGTACGATTGGTGCGGTCGCGTGCCACCTTGAAATAAACCACTACCCCTAGCAGCCTATGGCCGTGGCCGTGGCCGCAGCCGCTTCTATCCATGGTCACTGCCATTACGCTCAAGCCCTCTGTGGTAATTTGCCTTAACAGCGAGTAAACATGGCAAAAGGCAAAATGACAGTGGTGTTGGTAGTGGTGTGATGATTAGCAGCCAACTATCTCTAAGTGGTAGTCGATCACACAGGTCGCACCAGTAACAGCTTGCAGCTTGCAGCTTGCTGCTTGCAGATTGCAGCTTGCTCACTGCTTTGCTGGCCACTGCTGTGATGCTGTGCTAAGAGATAAGAGCTGCGGGCGCTGCCGGCTCTGCTCTTTGAGGGCTCTTAAGTCTTACGAGTGCACTGCTATTTGGCTCTACGCAGAGGCGCGCCCCGCGCTGCAGCTTGTCTATTAACTTTTGCTTTTACCGATGTCCCAGTCAGCCCCCGATTTCATTGATCCTCAAGCCTTGATAGACGAGCTCTTTCCTTTATGTCGCTCTTTAAGTGGCTATGGCTACGATCAGTCTCTGGACATCTTAAAGCGCTACATTCCCTTTCATGTCGAAGAGTACGCCAGTGGTAGCAAGGTGTTTGACTGGACAGTGCCACCTCGCTGGGAATTAGACCACGCCGTCTTAAAAGACAGCCATGGCCGTGTCATCATTGATGCAGCCCAAAACTCTTTACACGTGCTCAACTACTCGCAGAGCTTTAAGGGCAGAGTATCGCGTGCGGAGCTTGAGAGTCACCTCTATTCGGATCCAACGCGTCCACAGCTCATCCCTTATGTCATCAGCTACTACAACGATCGCTGGGGCTTTTGCTTAAGCCATGAGCAGCGCCAGAGCCTTACAGACGACTGCTACGAGGTTGATATCGCCGCACGCAAAGTAGCGGGCCCGCTTAAGGTCGGTGTGTGCGAGCTCTCTGGGCAAAGCGAGCGCATTGTCCAGCTGTCAAGCTATCTGTGCCATCCGAGCATGCTTAATAACGAGCTTTCGGGGCCGCTTGCGCTTGTATACCTCTATCACCTCTTACGGGCGCAACCTGAGCGCTACTACACCTACCGCTTTGTCATTAATCCGGAGACCATTGGCTCGTTGTGCTATATCGCCGCTCACTATGAGGAGCTGACAGAGCGTCTTGAGTATGGAGTGGTGCTTACTTGTTTGGGCAGTTTCTACAAGAACGCTCACGGCAAAGATTCAATTTCTCCGCTGGATTTACGAGACCTCAATAGCTTAGAAGCGCTCATGCGCCTTTATCGGCCACAAGATTCACAAGGATGTCCGCAAAGAGCACAGTATCAAAAGTCACAAGCTGCTGCAGATGCGACCAACGGAGTACCGCAGCCTGCTGCTTTACAGCAGCAGTTTTTTAAGATGCAGCAACAGCTGCTACAGCAACTGCAAGATAGCATCAATCCTAATTTTTTGCCGTTGCCACTGAGCTTCCAGCGCACGCGGCAGAGCGTTGTGGACGAGCTGCACTTTGTCTTTGCGCAGCAGCATCAACCTCAACAGCAGCAGCTGCTGCAAACGCCAGCAACTCCTGCTTTCTCTAGAGGGGCGGGCAAAGCCAGCAGTCCCGATGTGTTGCTGGCACAAAAGCTTACCCAGCAAAAAGAGCCAGCCCTGCTTGAAAAGTGGCAGCAGGAGCTCCAAAGCTCTGAGCTCAGCTACAACCACGGCATCTACAGCAAAAAGCGCCTCTTAAGCGATGAGGAGCGCATGGCACTCTACCTCTTAAAGCGTCATGACTACGGCACACAGCATGGCATCTCCAGCGCCATGCTCGATCAAGTGTTGCCTTTAAGTCAGGCCTATACCTTTGCCTACAGCCGCGCCATTGATCAGTTTCTCAGTCAGCTGGCGCACAGCCAAGGTGACAGTGTCAGCTTACACCGCTTTGCGCTCATGGGCTCAGATGAGCGCCAATACAACTCTCCACGCGTCAACCTGCCGGTAGTGCAGGTCACACGAGTGCAGTTTGATACCTATCCGGAGTATCACTCCTCGGGGGATAACCAAGAGCTCTTTGCGCTTGACAGCATCCTTGATGCTGCGCTGAAGATCTGGCGCTTGCTGCAACTTTACGAGCAACAGCAGCACAAGTTTATCTGTCAGGTTAAGGGGGAGCCGCAATTGGGTAAACGCGGCTTATACCCTGACTTACACAGTGACGTTGGCAACAAAGAGCAGTACGAGCGCAATGTCCGCGCTTTACAGCAAGTGCTGACGGTACTGAGTTTAAGTGACGGCTCGTTTACTTTTGACGAGCTGCAGCAGAGTGCTGGCTGCACTCCATTTGAGCTGTCAAGCTTGCTTGAAAAGCTACAGCATCACGGTCTTATCAAATAGGGGACAGGGTAGCGAGTATTACCCAAAGTGCTCTACCAGCCCAGTCACGGATCTGTAGAGCTACAGCCCATCCATGTCGGAACTGCTATGTTTATCGAAATTATGCACGGCAAAATTCACCGTGCCCATGTGACTGCTGCCAACCTCAACTACGTTGGATCCATCACCATTGACGAGGAGCTCTTAGAAAAGTCTGGTATTGCCAGTGGTGAAAAGGTGCAGGTGGTAAACATTAACACCGGAGCACGCCTTGAGACCTACACCATTAAAGGTGAGCGTCATAGTGGTGAGATCTGCCTTAACGGTGCGGCAGCCCGCCACTTTCAAGTGGGCGACTTAGTCATCATTATGGCTTATGGCTTGTGCACCTTAGATGAGGCCAACAGCATTGAGCCTAAGGTCGTAGTGGTAGACGAGCACAATCGGCCGGTGCGTTTAGAGGGGGAGCAGGCAAACTGCCTCTTTCACGCCAAATAACTTAAGAGGCGTAGGCCGTAGCTAGGCCTAAGCCTCTGAGGTTAGGACGAGTCAGCACCTCAGTGCATTACCTCGAGATTAGCGCCGTGATAGCAGTCACGGAGCACCGTTACAAAAAGGGAAGTCCTAGTGGCTTCCCTTTTTCCTTTTGTTTTGCCGCGCTCTCAGTGTGAGGCGATGACGCCGATCTTGAGTTGCGGCTAAATCAGCGCCTCGCCCCAGTCTGCATGATCAGACATCTGTGCCCGTAGTTTCTCCACTTGCTCACGTGTCGCAATGCCCTCACTGGTAGCTGTAGCCGAGCCCGTCGCTACCGCCATATACACTGCACTTTCAAGGGACTTGTTCTTATGGTAGTCCGCTAAGAAGCCTGCAATCATCGAGTCCCCAGCACCAGTCTTATCGACAAGAGGGCCACCTGGGGCAGACACACGCAACGATGTGCAGCGCTCGTCCACAAAGATAGCGCCATGTGCTCCTAAGGACACTAAGATGTTGCGTGCCCCCTCGCACTGCAAGCGGTGGCAGGCCTCTAAAACCGAGGGCGCATCCTTGAGCTCTAACTTGAGGTAGTCACTCAGCTCGCGCAAATTAGGCTTAATGAGGAAAGGGTGGTACTTGAGGACGTACTTAAACTGGTCTGCAGGAGCGTCCACTATGACCTTAGGTGCCGCGCTTGGCTTAAAGCAGGTAAAGACCTTGGAGTAAATGTCCTGTGGCAGCGATGGAGGCACCATGCCCGCTAACACTAAATAGTCCTCTGCCGTCAGCGCTGCGAGCTTGCGCATTAGGTATTGGATATCGTCAGGAGCGACCTCAGGGCCTAAGCCATTAATGCTGGTCTGTACGCCATGAGCCCACTTTACGGTGCCATCTTGCATGGCACTTTGCTCTGCTGGGGTACCATCTTTGATGCGAATGTTGATACGGGTACGACCACGACGCACACGCAAAAAGCCCGTCTTTACTCCGGTTGCGGCGGTCATACGCATGAGCTCATCGCCAGAGAATCCCGCCACAAAGCCAAAGGCGGTAGACATGACACCTAAGTTGTGAAGCATGATCGAGATGTTTATACCTTTACCGCCTGGTCGCAGCTCTTCTTTAATGGCACGTTGGGTTTGTCCCACTTGCAGCGGGGAGGCCAGTTGTATCACCAAATCCAAAGATGGCGACATGGTCACGGTATAAATCATCCAGAACTCCTGTTGTCTGGGGGAGAAAAAGCTCTTGCTCACTTTAAGGTGGAAAGAAGCAAAGGACAGTGGAGACAAGAGGCGCAGGTTAGCCTATATGGACACAGCATGCACAGCTGACAGTAGGGCGGTATGGCGTGAACTAATAAGTGACGGCTGCAAGGTTGAGTGCGGGTAACGTCCCCAGCTCGAGCTGAAGTGGGCTGGTGAGTCTTAGCCTCGCTTAATTTTGGTCACGCATGATGGCCTTACATGCAGTCATCTCTTAAGTCAGTTACTCCTAAGATAGCCCCACAGAGGCTAGAATGGAGCTAAAGGCTATGGCTCGAGAACAAGCCTCAAGCAGTGTAGCAGAAAGGGGCGAATCCACCGCAAAATGAAAAGATAAAGGAGCGAACGTGGGCTTGCCTATGCGCCCCCAGGAATGAGTGATCTAATAAGTGACGAAGGCAAGGTTAGGTTAGGTTAGGTTAGGTTAGGTGGTGGTAAGGAAGGTTGCCACTATTAACTACCAACAAAGGGGCTCACCTCAAAGTTTGGTGGGTAGCCTATCACCATCCTAAGGATGGTCAAACTACAAGCCAGCACAGACGCACATGCTCCATTACATTTACAGTAGCGCTGTTGCTCTGCGGTACTGTCGCAACTTTGCGAGTGGCTAAAAAACTGGCAGTTATTAATTGATAGGTTCCTAACGTCCTTACCTCGAGATGAAAGGTGCAGGCGAACCTTAGCCAATCTTAAGATTGGGCACGTCTGCTTACATTAAATGCCGTCATCTATTAAGTCAGTTGTTCCCATGCACAACCATTTCTAGCACGCCCCTGTCTCTGGTCTTTGTTACTTGCTACTGGGCACTTGACGAGATCACGTTATTCCACGTGCGCGTCATGATGCGCTCTACCTCAGCAGGTGGCACCACAATGTGCATACGCTGTAAGGTCTGCTCATCGTAGTAAATACCCTTATTGCTGGTGATCTCGGGATTCATCAGCGCCGTCGCATCTTTATTGGCATTAGCGTAGCGGATGTAATCAGAGATCTTGGCAATGACCTCAGGGCGCATGATGTAGTTGAGGAAGATGTGTGCATTGTTAGGGTGCGTGCTGGTTTTGGTAATGGCCAGCATGTCATAGCCCATGAGGGCGCCTTCTTGAGGAATGACATAGGCAATAGGGTCTAAGCCCGCTTCCAGTGAGCGCTGATTGGCAAGCTGCGCATCACCAGCCCACGCTACGCTGATGCACACATCACCGCTGGCTAAATCATTGGCGTACTGCGAGCTGTGGAAGTAGCGGACATAGCGACCTAAGATCTTCAGTTTCTCACCTGCGTCTTCGTAGTCTTGGGCCTTAGTGCTCTCCGGATCGCGGCCCATGTAAATCAGCGTCGAGCACAGCATGTCCGATGGACTATCTAGGGCAGTAATGCCGCATTGACTGAGCTTCTTGAGCACATTCTCGTCAAAGAGGATGCGCCATGAGTCCACCTTAAAGTCAGGGCCCATGATCTCTGCTACTTTGCGTGTGTTGTAGGCAATGCCCGTCGACAGCTCCATGTAGGGGATGCCGTAGCGATTGTCCTTATCGATCAGGGCAATCTTGGCCATCTTCTGTGGGTCTAAGTGCTTTAAGTTAGGTAGCTTGCTCTTATCAAGCGGCAGGAGTAAGCCTGCGTCTCCTAAGCGCTTGAGCACATGAATAGACGGAGCAATGATGTCGTAGCCACTGCTACCAACCATGAGCTTGGCCTCTAACACCTCATTAGAGTCCATGAGGTCGTAGTGCACCGTAATGCCGGTTTCCTTTTCAAAGTCTTTAAGCACCTGCGGGTCGATGTAGTCTGACCAGTTGTAGACAAAGAGATTCTTGTCAGCATCTGGCGCGACCACCTGATCCTCAGCAGGCGCAGCTAGCGCAGATGTGCTCAAAAGTAAGCTGCAGAGGGCGCCTCCGACTAAGCTTAGAGTGCGGGCAAAGCATTGTGGACAGCTGTTGCAGGTTGGAGCAGTGGTGGCAGCGGCAGTGGAGGCGTCGCGCGGCGTGCGTGGTTTACGTGGGGATGATAGGAATGACAGTACAGAGGCAAGAATGGTCATAAGCAAAGCAGCAATAGGATAGGCGGCAAAAGGAGTAAGGTCGCAGCGGTGGTAAGTAGTATCTACCAGTGCCTGACTCTCAGTCTACAAAAAAAGCTGCCAACCTGCATTAGCTACACACAGTCACAGTGATGCAGCGCAAAAAGCTGCTACAAGATGAGGCAGCATGAGGCAGCTTTGCCCTCAGTGGACGGCTGAGGCAGGGGCGGGCGCTGTTATGGTGGTGTTAGAGCCGCACCACCACCACCAACAACAACAACAGCAACAGCAGCACCTCTATGACTAGCAACAGAACCAGCGCCTCGGAGTAACGCCTGTTAAGTGAGCTTATCATTAGAGGCTTCTGTGGTAGCGTAAGGGAGCGCTTGGCACAATTACCTGTAGTTAGCTGCCTGTGTGCAGTTGCTGCTTCTCAGTACTCAGTTGTCTTCTGTTGCTGTCTACCCCAGAGCGTTGGCCGCTGGTGTCTTGGTTCTACCCTGCCCTGCTAAGAAGCATCTAAGGGAAATTCGCTATAATGACCCCTATGGGGTAGGGACGCCATGCGAGAGCCCTGTCCTGTGGCGCTACGGTGTGCTGCACCGTGGCCTGTCAGGTCAAGCTTTAGAGAATATTTGGGGGTATTCATGCAACAACTTCAAGGATCCACCGGCAAAAAGGTGGGTATGGGCATCCTCGGCCTCGTTGCCCTCGTGGTGCTTTACCTCGTAGCAGTCGGTTTGATTTCCTCGCCCAGCACCGATCCTTACAAGCCAGAGCCATTAGCTGCTAATGCTACTGATCAAGATCGTGCTACCGTCATCGCCCGTGGTTTAACCACTGCATTAGATCAGTCCTTATCTTCGGGCTTTGGCTGGCTGCCAAACGATCTGATCGCTCCATGGGTGATCGACAATACCACCAACTATCAGCGTGGTGTCATTTACGCTACCCGCCCTGCCTCTGAGGTGATTTCCCAGAATGTGGGCCGTTATGGTAACCGCGATACTATGGATCCACGCCTTGCTAACGCCACCTCGCGTTTCTTCTCTTACTCCGAGAATGTGTGGGGCTTCCTCTTTGTGTACGACGCTGAGGGTAAGTACAAGAGCGGTATCAAAAACTGGGCAGATTGGGCCTCGTCTGTAGGCACCGAGGGTAAGAACGCCGGTGTTTACAATTTACGCTCAGATGACGTGTACAACATCATTAAGTACTGCGTCACCATGACGGAGTTTGCCTTAGGCGTGTTAAACGAGAGCAACGTCGGCCACTTCAAGACCGATAACAACCTCTACTATGCTAAGGGGGTGTGCGCCGTAACCGCTAATGTGTTCCGTGCCTTACTCGCGATCGACAGCTCGATTTACGAGCGTGGTGGTGCCGAGAATGTGAACGAGGCCTTAAAGCGCTTTGAGTACATTGACGAGTTCAATCCAATGTACGTTATGGCCGGTGGCAATGAGATTGGCGATGCCATGATGCCAAACCATATCGCAGCTTTAGCCCGTCATATCGACATCGCTAACAATCGCTTAACTGATATCTTAGCGACCATGGCTCGTTAGGTGTAGCTCTAAGACGTGAGGCAGAATTGGCCACAGCAGGGGGTAGGAGTGGAGAGTGGGGGTAGAGAGTAGAGTGTAGAGCGTGATTGCGCTTTTTCTCTACTTGCTGCTCTTTGCTTTACGCCACCTCACGCTAGTGCCCGCCACCTCACGTCACCATTCCACTTAATGCCACTCACCAGCGTAAGATTGTTGGTGCTGCGGCTGTACCCACCGTCCCATTTCCGTTACCATTACTACCGCATTGTTCCTCACCTGTTAATCATCTTTTGCCTTTTGCCATCTGCCTGTGGGCCTGCTGGGAGTTGTTTCTGTGGAAAGATTCTGGCGTTTCTTTGAGCGTCTGGTACCGCCTTTCCCTAAGGATATCAAGGGCGAGCCCCCACAGGGATTAATCAGGTTTATCATCTTTTACACCCAAGGTCTGTGGCCCTTCCTTGCGATCCTCGCCTTCTTAACTTCGCTCATGGCCGCTGGCGAAGCGCTGTTTTTCATCTGCTTAGGCTTGTTAGTCGACTGGACACAAGCTACCCCTGCCACACTCTTTATCGAGCTGCATGGCCGCGAATTAGTGGTCATGGTACTGATGGCAGGACTGATCCTACCTCTAGCCACCATTCTGCATTCGCTGCTGCTGCATCAGACGGTATCCTCAAATTATCCCATGCAGATTCGCTGGCAGGTGCACCGCTACCTCTTAGGCCAATCCCTGTCCTTTTTCTCGGAGGAGTTTGCTGGTCGTATTGCCAATAAGGTGATGCAAACGGCCATGGCTGTGCGCACCTCAGTGCTAAAACTCCTCGACGTGCTCGTCCATCTGTGCGTGTATTTAGCCACCATGGTTTGGATGCTGGGCGATGCCGATCTCTATTTGGCCATTCCGCTGTGCGTGTGGTTAGTGCTGTACACGTGGGCTATTTTCATCTTTATTCCCCGCTTGCGCCGTATGGCGCAGCGGCAGGCTGATACGCGCTCGACCATGGTCGGCCGCATCGTCGACAGCTACGCTAATATCGCCACAGTAAAGCTCTTTGGTGGTAAGGGGCGTGAGAGCAAGTACGCTCAGGACGCCATGAGTGCCTACATTAAGGCCGAGTACAATGCGCTGCGCATTCTGACGCTCTTTGATGTCTCGGTGCAGCTCATGAATTACGCCTTGCTCATTGCCACTACGACCTTAGCGCTGTACCTGTGGGCATCACATGATATTACCCCTGGCAGCATTGCTATTGCCGTCGCTGTCTCCATTCGTGTGATTAACATGTCCCGCTGGATGATGTGGGAAGTAGGTGCCATCTTTGAAAACATTGGTACCGTGTACGACGGCATCAACACCATTGCTAAGCCACATACGATTAGCGATCCTGAGAAGCCGCACACTTTACCCAGCAAGCAGGTAAAGGGCCTCATCAGCTTTGAACACGTGAGCTTTAGCTACCGCCAAGGCAAAGAGGTCATTCACGACCTTAGCTTTACCATCCACCCAGGCGAAAAGATTGGCTTAGTGGGGCCGTCAGGTGCGGGTAAGTCCACCCTGATTTCGTTGCTGTTGCGCTTTTACGATGTGGATCAGGGCGTGATCACCCTAGATGGGCACAACATTAAGGATTTACGGCAGGATGACTTGCACGATGCCTTTGCCTTAGTGGCGCAAGAGCCATCACTGCTGCATCGTACTATTGGCGAGAATATCTCCTACGGTTGCTCGGTGTACTCTGAGGAGGACTTAGAGCGTGCTGCTATGCTCACGGATTCGCTCGATTTTATTAAGTCGCTGGCGGACTTTCAGGGCGCATCGGGCTTTGATGCTATGGTAGGTGACCGTGGTGTGAAGCTCTCGGGTGGGCAGAGACAGCGTATTGCCTTAGCGCGTGTAGTGATGCGTGATGCGCCGATTCTTATCTTGGATGAGGCTACCTCGGCTTTAGATAGCGAGAGCGAGCATGTGATTCAGGAGAATCTGGGCAAGATCATTGCGGGACGTACCGTGATTGCGATTGCTCACCGCTTATCGACCCTGCTGATGATGGATCGCATCATAGTAATGGATCACGGCACTATTGTGGAGGTAGGCACGCACGAGGAGCTGCTTAGCCATAATGGGCTGTATGCACGGCTGTGGCAACAGCAGGTTGGGGGCTTTTTGGGCTCTTAGTGGTGGGAGCAGAGAGAGCTTTGCCTTTGCGGGCAAGGGCATAAAGCAGCCTTAGAGCCTGAGAGCGCGTTACTCTAAGTAGCAGGGCAATAGCTGCAAGCAAGGCACTGCTGCAGTACTGCTTCTAAGTAGGTGTGGCTTTGTCACCACCACCACAACAACAACAACAACAACCATTACAACTCACTCTGCGTAGGGGGTGGTTAGCTTCCCGCGAACTTAACCCCACCATATCTTTATGGTGCTTGTAGAGTGCGTCTCTGGACCTTGGTGTTTGAGGGTGGTGGTTGGTGCTGACACCATTACCTGTGGTTAGCTTCTGAGACTACTGCGCGCAACCGAGAGTTGTTGCTCTCACGGCGTTACAGCGTTAGTAGTCTTTACTCAGAGTTTGGTGGATAGCAAAAAGCAGCAGCGCCATGCGATCAAGCATGGTACCTCATGTGATGGCGTTTGGCGTGACCAACCTTGGAGTAGTGTTGGTGCCATATCCACCAAACTCTGGAGAGGGCCCGTTATTATCTTTGAGAGTGGAGGGCGCAATCATCACCAGCCCAGTCTCACTGGGAGTAAGGCTGCAAGCTAGTACCAGACCAAAGATGCGCACAGCCTAACCCAAGGTGCGCTGTGAAAGGCATTCATGGTGCTCTCAAGAGGCGCTCAAGAGGCGCCTCCTAAAGCACAAAGTGCAGAATGATATGACCCGCCACTAAGGCGTAAATACCGGCTAAGACATCATCGACCATAACGCCGAGGCCACCGCTAATATTGCGGTCGGCATAGCTTACTGGGAATGGCTTTAAGATATCGAAAAAGCGAAACAGCACAAAGGCCATTATCGCCCAATACCACTGTCCCTGGGGAAATGCGATCACCGCGATAAACATGCCCACAAACTCATCAACCACTAAGCCACCATGGTCGTGGACGCCCATAGCTTTTTCCGCTTCGTTACAGGCCTTGGTGCCTAAGACAAAGAACAGCACCGCTGCAAGTGGTGCCGCATACCATGGCGCCATAATGAGGCCCATGCAGATAAACATGGCGACAAAAGAGCCACAGGTGCCTGGTGCCTTTGGGCTTAAGCCCGAACCAAAGCCCACTGCTAATAAATGCCAAGGATTCTTGAGATTAAGCTTGCGTAAAAGCTTATAGTCAGCCATGATTGTTACCCATTACCGTGCCTGTGGCAGAGCGCTGCACGTGCGGTGTGATTTCTTTTGGCGCGCTCTCTTCTACGTAATGGGGCATGATAACATATGGCCGCAGTTGTAGTTTGCGCGCAAAACAGCGCACATGGGTGATGGCAGTTGGTACACGTGCTGGAGGCAAGTTGTGGCAGGCGTGATTTTATTGGGGACGGAGCCTAGAGTCGGTAAGACCTACGCCTCTATCCTGCTCTTACAAGAGCTACTACGTCTGGGCCAGAATCCGGCTTACTTCAAGTTTGCCGCCACTGGCATTGCCTCGTTAGAACGCTCAGAAGCGGCGGTGGTGCAGGCCTCGTGTCGTTTGGATCAGAACCTCAATGACATGATCCCGTATTACTGCACTGCCTCGGGGCCAGTGCATCTGGCGGCAAGACGGGCTATGCACTTTATCAATGAGCGGGCGATTACAGAGCGCTTTGCATGGAGCTTAGCGACGCACTCGCATATCGTGGTCGAGGGCGTGGGGGAGGTGGTGTCACCTCTGATCATGGAGCGCGATCAGGTGCTCTTGCAGGAGGATTTGATCTTCAAGCTCCAGCTTAAGGTCATCTTAATCGTGCGCATGTCGGCAGCGGCGCTCAATAACAGCGTGCTGGCCGTGAACTACCTCAAGAGTATCAGCAAGTCACCTTGCGGCATCATTATCAATGCTTTTAATGAGCACAACTACGCGCATTTGGACTCGTTAGATCTCATTGAGCGCTGTACGCAGACACCAGTGCTGGCGACCATTGGTAAGAATAGCGAGCTTATGAACTTGCGCTGCAACCTGCTGTATACGTTGGCCCTGCCAGATGACGAAGAGGCTTTAGACGAGGCGCCGGAATAGAGACGGATCTCCTCAGATAGCGCCATAAGGCGAGACGCTGTGACGCTAAGCCAAAGCATCAGCAGCTGCAAGAACGCTAACACTCCAACATCTACTCCGTTAGCAAGTTGGCTGCTATCTTCCCGACTGATAGCAGGCGCCGCCGCAGCGCAGCGGCGCTGTAGGATAAGACAAGCAGAGCTAAGCCTGTTGGCTTACGCCTGAGTTGCTGTATCAGTATTAGTGATGGAGTTCAAAAGTATTTGCCGAGCCAACCAATAAGCGATCTTTAGTGGAGATCACTATGGAATGGCTTGTATTAGCGGTTTGTCATTAAGGGTATCATGCGCAGCTTGGTGGTAAATACTTTTAAACTCCATCATTAGCAGCACCAGCACAGGCTTGCTCGTGGCTTAAAAGCAGGCACAGCATCGCGTGGATGATTTGCTCTTGCTCCTGAGCTGTAGTGGTCAGGGGTGGCATCGCATAGAGCAAGTTACCCATTGGGCGCAGCCAAACACCCAATTGCAGCGCATAAGCTGAGGCCACGGCGGCACTAAGTGGCTTAGTAAGTTCCACAGCTGCAATGGTTCCTAAGACGCGAATCTGCTTGACAACTTTAAGCTGTGCCGCAGGCGCCAGTAGGCGCTTAAACATCTCCTCCATACGCTGCGTATTAGCCTGCCAATCATAAGTGGAGAAGTAATCCAAAGCCGCACAAGCTGTTGCACAGGCCAGAGGATTGGCCATAAAGGTTGGTCCGTGCATAAACACATGTGGGGGCTCATGGGAAATGGCGGCAGCAACGCGCTCGGTGCATAAAGTCGCAGAGAGAGTGAGATATCCTGCAGTAAGACCCTTTCCTATGAGCACGATATCAGGGGTAATGCCACTGTAATCGCAGGCAAAGGTTCTACCGGTACGGCCAAAGCCGGTAGCAATCTCATCACAGATGAGCAAGCAGTCATACTGGGTGCACAGCTCACGTAGCTTTTGTAAGTAGGCGGGGTGGTAGAAGAACATGCGGTTAGCCCCCTGCACAATAGGCTCGAGGATGACTGCCGCAATGTTTTGGCTCGCCAGCTGTTTTTCAAGGGCTGCTAAGGACGCGCTGTCAGCGTCCAGATTGTTGCCAGCAGCTGTAGCCTCTGGCACGGACTCTGGCCACGTCACGATGGAGTTTGGGAAGGGAGTTACAGGGTTAGGGGCAAAGATACGCTGTGGCAGTGTTTTGCCAAAGAGCAAATGCATGCCCGCAGGCTCACTTACGGACATGGCATTCCATGTATCGCCATGATAGCCACTGCGTACTGTAAGGAAGTTTTGCTTGCTGCTATGGCCTCGGGCATGCTGGTATTGCAGTGCCATTTTTAGAGCCACCTCGACGGCCACTGAGCCGGAGTCTGCATAGAAGATATGGCTCATTTGTGGCTGCCACTGCTCTAAGAGGCGCTGGCTTAAGTCGATGGCAGGCTGATGGGTTAAGCCTGCAAACATGACGTGCGAGAGCTTGTGGGCCTGCGTGACGAGAGCAGAGGTGATCTCAGGGATGTTATAGCCGTGGACACAGCACCACCATGAGGAGATACCGTCTAAAAGCGCGGTGCCATCTTTTAGTACTAAGGTACGTCCATGGGCGTGCTCGACAGCAAAGGCCGGTACAGGCGCGGTTGCTGAGGTGTAAGGATGCCACAGGTGATCGTGATCAAAGCTGTCGCCTAAATCGCGCACGCGCTTAGCCATGTGCTCAGGTGGCAGCAGGTTGGCCACGGTGTTTTGCGCTTGTTGCCATGCGCTCTGTGGGGAAAGGATAGAAGTGGTCATTGGATCTTTCCTGTGGCTGTGGGAGGTGTTTCTGGGAAGTGATTAAAGGAGTGTTTAGGGGGAGGTGGTATGAGGCGAGATGTTGGCCACCATTCGGAGTACGCAGAGTATGGCGTGAAACTTCGTCCTGTCCTTAAGATAGGCGCTATGTAGCGTCGCGGCAAAGCCGTCTGCTGTTGCAGGTCTTGGCGTTAGCCAGCTTTTACCCTGAGGTAGGGTAATGGCCTTACTGAGAGAAGACAGCCTATATCACCTCGGAGTAGGGCCTTGAGCCCATAAGCTACCTTGAGATAGGCGCTGCTAAGCAGCGCGGTCAAGTGCCTCTTATGTGGCAGCTCTTTGCGGTAGCAAGCGGTCATCATGAGGTATGGTGATAGCCTTACTGAGAGGAGACAGCATACCTCACCTCGGAGTAAGGCTGTGAGTCCTGAAGCTACCTTTAGAGTCAGCATCAATGGCGGTAGTTTGAGCAGCTCAAGTCAACTGCTTTAGGCATGGTTATTAGCGTCAGCAGTGGATGCAGGTAACGGCGGCAGGATGTAGTCGTGCTGTAAAAACATTTCCCTATCGTCAGCAATCGAGGTCGACGCCACTGTCGTCAGTAAGTTACCCACAATCGTGGCATTAACACCCGCGCTGAGCGCCGCATGAAGCTCCTCAGCTGTTAACAGCGCGCGGCCACCGGCAAAACGCAGATGCGCCTGCGGGTTTGCCAACCTAAAGATACACACCGCGCGTACAATTTCCTCAAAGCTCAGCTTGTGCTGTTGCTTAAGAGGCGTACCAGCAATCGGGTGTAAGAAGTTGAGCGGAATCGAGTGAATCTGTAGTGCCCGTAATTGCTGGCTAAGCTCAATGCGCTGGAGCTCACTCTCGCCCATGCCTAAGATGCAGCCTGAGCACAGTTCCATGCCACAATCCCGTGCCGCTTCTAAGGTCTTAAGCTTATCGCTTTGGTTATGACTGGTGCACACCGCCGCAAAGAAGCTCCCTGCTGTCTCTAAATTGCAGTGGTAGCGGCCAATACCGTGGGCATACAGTGTCTTGAGCTCGTCTGCACGGCATAAGCCTAGCGAGGCACAGAGCTTAATTGGCACCTGCTTCCGTACCTCATCAATGGTAGTAAGAAGCTCTTGGAGCTCGTGCTTATTCTGCTTGCGACCACTGGCTACAAAAGAAAACATGGAGACACCGTGCTCATAGCACTGCCGTGCCGCAGGGATGCACTCCACGCCGCTTTTGACTCCATAGACCGAGGCTCCAGTGTGGTAGTGCCGTGACTGCGCACACCAGTGGCAGTTCTCTGTGCACTCACCGGATTTGACGTTAACAATAGAGCAGAGGCTGGCCTCTTGAGGGGCACAATGCTGGGTGCACCACTGACTTAAGGCCGTAAGTTGTTCTAAGGACAGCTTTTCTAAGCAGAGCATGGTCTGCCATGCATTAAGGCCGTGGCACTGTTGGTCTGGCGCTGTGGCGCTTAATTGCGCCTTAACTGCAGTAATGAGCTCATCAGCTGAGAAAGAGGCCCATGCCGCGTCGTGCTCTTGGGCGATAAAAGCACTGAGCTCGCTGTGGTTGTGGGCGCCGCTTGCAGGAATGGCATAGACGGGAGTAGGTGCAGCAGAGATGACAGATGCAGCCATGGAGGTGGTAACGGCCGGTGGCGTACTGACACTTAAGTGCGCTAAAAGCTCTGCTACGGAGTGATCCGCGCGGCTTTTTACACTGCTGTTTTCTGGGGTGGTGCAGCTGGCGTTGCTAAGCATTGAGGTCGCCATAAGCCTCCTCTAGGGGCAAAAGAAAAGGGTAGTCATCTTAGCACAGACGGCAAAAGCCAGACTGATACTGATGTCGAGGAGTTGAGGCCGATTTTTCTCAAACCTTTAAGCTACGGCTCTTACCTGAGAGTGGATCTACTGACTACTACCCCTCAAGGGTAAGGCGCTAGCCGTAAAGCTGGGGATGCCTCCATCTCAGGGGCGATGAGCTTGCACGCTGGCATCCCCAAACAGCACACAAGCACACCGAATCATTAATGAATCGCTAGGCAGCAACAGCTTCTTATTGATAACGCCGATAAACATCAGGTTTTTGCGACTGCAGTGAGCAGCACTGAGCGCATGATCTGTGCTGGGATTCAAGATAAGCTTCATGTGATGGTTATCATTTAGGGATATACAGCAGAAACAGCTTATTTATCAGGAAAAATAAACGCAAGTCAACTGCCAGATGTTAGTGATAGTCTTTGGCGTTGCCCTTTTCTCAGGCTTGCTACAGTTATCACGTAATCGGAGATGTGCGTGTCTTAGCTCAGGCAAGTCTGAGATGGCTGTGCTACCATAAGCAAATAACTCCTCATTTGTAGTTATTCGCTCTTACAACACGCCCTGTGACAGTCAGTCTCAGACTGCTTGTGGTGGTCGTTATCCAAACTCAGTTGTGGTGATACCTACGCTCTTTTGGGTGGAGATGCTCCATGCCTTTTTATGACAGAATCCATGCGCAGCTGCAAAAGTGCCGCAAGGAAGGCTATTATCGCGAATTGCCCCTCGTGACCTTTAACCAAGATCGCATTCTTGTCGATAGCGATCCGTGCATAGATCTGTCGAGTAACGACTACTTAGGTATTGCCCGCGATCCTGACTTCTTTCGTACCTTTTTAGATACCTTTACCGACACCGAGGGCAGTGGTAGTGAGTACGCCGAGTACTTACTCTTAAGTTCGGTGCGTATGGGCTCTACTGGCTCGCGCCTCATTACCGGTAACCAAACACCATATGCCTACTGTGAGGACTTACTAGCCTCGCTCTACAACGGCAGTGTGGCGTGTTTGTGCGACACCCATAAAAGCGATCCGGCTAAGGCACAGCAGGAGATTGCGTATCTGTTTGCTGACGACCTCGCATCAGCTCCTGATATGCCCATGGTTGAGGGGGACAGCTTTACTGCTAACACCTCTTTAGAGCCAGCCCTTGTAAGCAGTGGTGGTAGTGGGGATCTTGCCTCTCATGCGCCTCATGGGGCTCACACGCAACATGCCCACCAGCCACAGCATACGCGCCTTATGCACCATGGGGCAGGGAAGGTAAGTGCAAGCTCGCCTCAGCAGCAGGGGCGCTGGCGGGGTGAGCCTGCGAATACAGCTGAAGACGCGCCACAGCCTACGCTGACGACGTCTCAAAGTGGATTCTCGGGTGGTGCGGCATCAGGTGAGGCGCGAGGGCTGGAAGTGCCTTTAGCACCAGAGCCAGAGTTGAGGCATATGCGTAAATGCCTGTACTTTAACTCTGGTTATGAGGCCAATGTGGGGGTAATCTCCACTTTGTTTTCTAAGCACGACCTCTTGCTCGTAGACCGCCTTTCGCATGCCTCTCTCATTGATGGCATGATGCAGAGTAAGGCTAAGGCCTTACGCTATGCTCACAATGACATGGGGCATTTAGAGGCCTTAATTGAAAAGAACTACAAGCACTACGATAACGTGGTGATCATCACCGAGGCGATCTTTTCGGTCGATGGTGACTTTGCGGCGTTATCGGAGATTGTCTCCTTAAAAGCTCGTTACCCTAACGTCCTCATCTACGTCGATGACTCGCATGGCTTTGGCCTCTATGGTGAGGATGGCTTAGGGCTGTGCACAGAGTTTAACGTTGTCGAGCACGTCGATTTCTTGGTAGCTGACTTAAGCAAGGCGATTGGCTCGCAAGGCGCGTTTTTGCTCTGTGCCGCTGAGGTTAAGGACTACCTCGTTAACTTTATGCGGCCGCTGATCTTTTCGACGGCGCTGCCTCCGATTAACGTGACCTTTAGCATGTATGTGGTGGGCCTCTTAAAGACCAGCGCCATGCAAAACAAGCGCGAATACGTCCATAAGATTTCCTCCTACTTGCATACCAATCTGCTGGAGATTGGGATCAAGCCATCGCAGAGCCACATCCAGCCGCTGCTTACGGCTAACAGCGATAAGGCCTTACTGGCTGCAAGGAGCTTGCGACGCGAGGGCGTCTTAGCGATGCCGCTGCGTTACCCCACAGTTCCGCATAAGCAGGCGAGATTGCGCTTAGCGCTCAGCAGCAATGTGCGTATGAATGACGTTGACCACATTATCCGCATCATTAAGCACTATCGCCACCTCTTTGAGTGCAGTAGTGATTAAGTGCCTCGCTCATACTCTGCAGCTACGTCGGATACGACTCGGCACAGCTCTGCTGCGTAGCTGTGGTTTGGGATGCGGCTAGCATAAGGCAGCCTGCATGACGCTGTCAGCACTACGCTGGTCAGTAGGGGAAGCACCGATAGTAGAGTACTGTGAGCGTGGGTACTCAAAGAGCTCTAAGAGATCTTAGAGCCGATCGTGAGGAGGTCTGGGATAATTTCGATCTGGCTTAGCAACACAGTGGGTAAGGGTACAAGGCAAGGCTATCTCGAGATAACCTTGAGCCAGAATTAGGGTTCTTGACCTTATTTTGACCATAAGCCACATGCTTTATCCAAGATCTACCTTGAGATAGGGCTCATGAAAAGCCTTGTTTATGGGCTTGGTAAAAATGAACTTAGATCTTCTCATGGTCGGCCCCCTC
>JAHLFE010000014.1 GCA_018884035.1 Candidatus Anaerobiospirillum pullicola | reverse complement strand
CTGAAGCTGCAAAGCTGAGCAAAAACACATCTAAAGCGGTAATGGTGCTTACGATCGTTGAGAGGCCTACAGCAAAAACGGCTTATTTATCAGGAAAAATAAATACGATCCAACTCCCCGACGTCAGCTTTTAGCAGGCAGTATTGATATTTGAGGACAGCTAAGCACTGACAAGAGGCCAGATTCTGCCGATGGCACCGGAGCAAATCCCTACTTAAGCGGCGTGGGCTTTGAGCAACACGCCTCAACCAAGTGGCAATAATCCCTACTTTTCTGCGGTACTAACGGCACCCAACATACGTGCTCTACTCTAAGCTGCACCGAGCTCTGGCGTAAACATGCCCTTTAGCCCCTTAGCGCCGTATCACGCAGGTAAGACCTTGGCTATCGCTACTCTAATGGTAAGGTGGTATGCCCGCAGCCTACTTTGAAGATATTGCGCGCTGCCGCCATGAACCGGCCTATCTCGAAGGTAAGACCAGAGCCATCTCTCCTGCTTGTGTGCATAGCCAGCGTCAGGCAGTCAGGTGCAGTAAGCTGGCTTTTGGCTTTTGCCTGCTGCTTGGCCTTACTTCACCTTAATCCGTGAGGAACTCATGACGGGACGATGGATTGAGCTTAAAGTGCCCACCTAAAGCCGTGGTCGTCGTGGATGAGGTTGGGTCTTGGACACCGCGTGCTTTTACACAATAGTGCGTAGCAGTAATCGTCACCGCTACATTACGCGTCTCCAAGAGAGTCTGTAACGCCACCAGAATCTGCTGCGTCAAGCGCTCTTGCACCTGTGGCCGCTGCGCAAAGAAGCGCACAATGCGGTTGATCTTGGAAAGACCAATGATCTTGCTCTTGGGCATATATGCTACCTTGGCCATGCCATCGATCACCATAAAGTGGTGCTCACAGGTAGACGTAAACGAGATGTCTTTAACCTTAATCATCTCATCTACCTGCATTTTGTTCTCGATGACCGTGATGTCAGGGAAGTTGTGGTAATCAAGGCCCCTAAAGATCTCATCGACAAACATCTTGCCCACACGGTACGGGGTCTTAATAAGGCTATCATCGCTCAAATCAAGACCTAAGGTCAGCATCATCTCCTGCATGCACGCTGAGATCTTGGCGCGCTTTTGTTCTGGAGTCAGACCGTTATCCTTCAGAGGGGTCTCAAGGCCACGGGCAATCAGAGCCGCGCGCACCATGCGGGCTTGCTCACTTAAGCCGTCATCTTGGGCCGAAAGCATGTGCAGCTGTGACTGCTCTGCTGGCAGCAAGGCGCTCTCACTTGGCAGATTGAGGCTATTGCCCATGGTCAGAGGCAAAGAGCTCTCGGAGCTTACCTCTGCCACAGCTGGCGCTTTGTCCTGTACCACCGGTGACGGCTTAGCCTGTGCTGTGCGGTAGTCGTCTTGATGTTGCGCGGATACTGCGGTCGCGCCCATGTGCTCGTCCATTTCGTCCCTGTAGGAGGCTGCGCCTCAAAAGACCAACTCTACGCAGGACGCTGCCTGCTCCTGATGCGTCAGCAGAGCGTGAGGCCTCTGCTTTGAGAGCCGTCAGCGCCGCTCCTGCGCTCAATGTGAGGCGCATTATAGCGCAGCCCAGTGTATCTGCGGAAACAGCCGCCCCGCCGCAGTCATTGCGTCACAAGCAGAAGTAAAGCTGGTGTAAGAGTTACCCCCAGCAATAAGCTGATGTTTATCAGCGTTAGTGCCATGCTGTGGCAATAGTTCTGAGCCCTGCAATGCATCATGATGCGGTGTGCTTGTTTGCAAGCTCATAGAAACTCTGAGGAGATACCTTCTCAGAACCTCGAGGTGTTGACGTTGCCAGCAATCTCCCCAGTATCCGTCACTTATGAGATCACTCCGTCCTTACTCTTACGTGCAGCCATAGGAGCGCTGGCATTTGCCTAGAGGGCTTGCCTCTACTTACTGCGGTGTTGCTCTAACCACAAGCTATGCGTCAGTACTGACGGGCACTTAATATGCGCCGCCTCGTAAATCTGCGCTACGCTGGTAGGCACCTTTGCAATAGCGATCTCCTCGCCACTTACCATGCACTTGTGGTTGCGCAAGTGTTGCAGCATGCTGTCAGTGGTGTCCACCAGCTGGGCACTAAGCTCCTGTAGCTTTCTTGTAACTACCGCCGCCATAAAGGTCAGCAAGAGGTGGCCGCGCACCGTAGCCTCACTCCTGCTACCCTTTGGGTCAAAGGAGTAAGCGTTATCTTGCAGCGCAAAGACCGCATCCATATACTGCCGTGTATCGTACAAGGCCAGCAGATCCTGAGGCTCAAGCTGCTTTGAGGACACCAGCACCGTCAGCCCTGCCTCATTCAGGTCAGCAAACAGCTCGTATTTGTAGTTGTCGCTGTCGTAAGAACGAGTGAGCCGCAGCACCGCAGCGTTACCGTCAAGCCTACGTGCTTGATCCTGCACCAGATAAGCATACGCAGAGTGCTGCTTATCGTGCCCCTCCAACGAGGGCGTTTTCCCATGTGTGAGCCTACCTTAGAGATACGTCGCGATAGCGACGCTTGATGCTCCATATCAGGTTTCTGCATCAAGGGTCTTAACTTACCTCAAAGGACGATTTTAAGCCCATATCATAGGGTGAAAATACTCTGACGGCACAAGGGAGAAAACGCTCTCCCTCCAACTTGCAGGGAACACGCTTTATCATGTAGAGGTTTGGGCGCGCGTCTACGAACACACCTGTGCCTATCAGCGTGCTGGCATTTTTCTCCACCAGCTGCTTATAGAGCTTGCAATGTTTTGGCAAGCGCTGCAGAAACGCTACCTTATTCTGATAGAGAACAGTGATGTCCTTTGGGCCATAGTAGCCATTGACCAAGTTAACAGCAGTGATATTGATGCCTTGCTCCTTGAGAGCTGCGATCGTGTCCACTACCGTGGCTGCATCGCTGCCTTCATCGTACACAGGATGCACATAAGGCAAAGCGAGAGGCAACCCTGTCTGCTGTTGCACGGCATAGAGCAGTCTGAGCGCAGAGCAATTATCTTGTTTGTTAAGCTCAATGCTTGTAATCCGGAAATGGCTGCTGTAAGGCAGACCGGTGCTGTCGATAAGGACGTTCTCGGCCTTAGCGTGACCAGCAAAAGAGCTTTGCAGCAAGGCCTTATAGGACTTAAAGAACTTTCTTTAGACTGAGCCACTACCCAGAAAGTGCAGCAGGCTATCGATGCTCTGTGCACTTAAGTCCGCTTGCGGATAAAGAACCCGCGCGACATTACCATCAAGCCACGCCATAGCGTGCTCGTTAGGCAAGGAGCTCAGCAGATAGAAATGCAGCAGAGCCCGCAATGTATCAGGATTGCTATAGCCCAGCGCGTTTAAGGCTTTGTCAAAGCAGAGCTCACGGATGTAGGAGTCGACCAAGAACGTGTCACCAAAGTCTAAGAGCAAGTTATCACGCAACTTGCTCTGACAAGGACGCTGACTCTGACTCCGGTGTAGGCAATAAAATCTTTCATGCGGTGCTGCTCTGAGGATGCTTCTATTGATAGGAGCTGGTGGCGTTTATCTCCGCGAGCTTAGCTCCTCCATGGCTTTATGGTGCTCTTGGTGAGTGTTTATGCCCCTTGGAGATTAGTGCTGCACATAGCAGCTATAGCGCTTACAAGCTGGTTTGGCACATCTTAATCACCCTAAGGGATGAGTTGCTGACTCTCTGCTTTACGCTGTCCACTTTTAGGTTCAAGTGTATGGTGATGGTGGCGGTGGCGGTGGGTAAGAAAAAGCAGGCGGGATGTACCACTACGAGATCTACCACAGGTTGCTGGCCCTACGCTAAGTTTTGGAACTGTCAAACGAAGCGCAGCATCGCTCCCGCGATCAAGCTGGGTAGCCCCTGCGATAGCGTTTGGCACGCTCCACCTTGAAGTAGTGTTGGTGCACTACCCAACAAACTCTGCGGAGGCGAGCAAACAATGCGCTCCGCTCCACCACAGCATCTCTAAGCTGCATGGTGGTAGAGAAGCACTCCTACGTCCATATGCTGGATAGCCACCATTGGCCTCACGCCACAGCCTGCGCCCTTCAGCACCATGGCAGCGTGACAGGGCAACATCACACGCTTATGCCTCATTACTGCACATGACAGCGCCCGCCCCCTGCTCACGAACGCTACAGCAGCTCTACTCCTCGTCTGCGCTGTCTAAGCTCTCCACAGTAAAGGATGGCAAATCCTTTTCGTAGCTAAAGTGGGTCGCATGGTGCTCAAGGCCAAACTTTTCAGCTACCAACGCCCCTAAATTGTTGATCGCCACTTGCTCTGAGGCATGATGTCCCACCACAAAGACCACAGTGCCCGTTTCTACGGCCATATGGTAGGTTTGCTCATTGACGTCACCAGTAATGAGCGCTTGATAAGTTGGCTGCTTATCGTTATCGAGGAAAGACGAGCCCGAGCCACTGCAAATGAGCAGGTCATCTAACATCATGTCAGAGGAGATATTACCAATCACCTGCACGCGCGTATCCAAGCGCTCGCATAAGATGGCGGTGATCTCACTTACAGTTAAGCCCTCAAAGAGCTGAGCGCGCATGGCAATGGAGGTCTTATCACCAGGTACCACATAGTCGAGCTTATCGGCACCTAAGATCTGTGCTAAGTAGGCATTATTGCCGTGGGAAAAGTGCGCGTCTAAGGGCAAGTGGTAGGCTACGAGATTGATCTTTCCCTTGATGAGGGTCTTCACACGCTGGTAGTAGTTCCCCACCAAGCGTGGGTCGGCACCTTTCCAGAAGAGGCCGTGATGCACTAAAAGCATGTCAGCGTTAAGCTCTAAAGCCGTATCAATGGCTTCTAACGAGGCGGTGCAGGCGGTGACAATCTTTTTGATGTGCTTGCTACCGGCTACTTGTAAGCCGTTGTAGGACACATCACGGAAATCACGGGACTCCAGAAAGTCATCTAAAAACGCCACGATTTGCTGTACATTTGGCTGGGCCTCTGTCACGGTGCTCTCCTTTGCTGCCATTGATTCAAGTAGCTTCAGAGCTAACCTCAGGTAGCAGAACATACAATGCAGCTGCCCCTTAAGTGCTCTCTCCCATATTACACGAGATTGCGCTCAGACACGTGCCCGCAACTGCTGATAGTATCTCCAAAAGCAAATTACCAAGGAGGTATCTGCCTACAATCAGGTGTTTTACCCGCAATGAAGGTAGAGGTTTTGCGGCGCAGCTCTCGAGATAAAGCGCCGTCAGACGCTTTTGCGGATACCGACGCTATTCTGAGCCCAACCAAGCTGTTTTAGCACCTGTGCATTAGCCGTGTGCCGCCTGTACCCCACCAATACCCCACCAAAAAACCGTCCCCATTAACGCGTCCTCTGCCCTCTGGCTCCTTTGAGCTAAAAGCAGCGCTGCCGCGTCTTTGGCAAGGCATGGGAGTAAGGCCAATCGCTTATCTTAGGAGGCTAAAGTGATATTGAGGCGCACGCCCTAGGCCGCAGAGAACGCTGCGTCCTGATCTCTGGGCGCAGAGCACTACGCACTACCACTACAGGGCTACGATCTTGCTCTTGGTGCCGCAGAGCTTATCAATACGGGCAGACTGGGCTTGCAGATCACTGCGGGCATTGGCTCTACCGGCATAAATACGAAACAGTGGCTGGCCATTGTTGCTCGATGTTTGCACCGCATAGACCGAAATACCAGCTTTAGTGATCTTATTGATCACATTGTCCGCATTAGTGCGCTTGGAGAACACGCCCACCTGAATGACGTACTTCTCTTGTGGCTTGGTACCGGCAATCACCTTTGGTGAGCCACTAGAGCTCTTGTTAGCATTAGTGGTCGCAGCAGGACGTGGTGCTGGCTTTGCTGTGGTAGAAGCTGTGGTTGTGGCCGCAGGCTTACGGTTATCTTTATTGTTATTGGCGACGAGCACCTCAGGCTTCTTTTGCGGCTGTGGCTTAGCCTCTAAGATCTCCGTTTGAGGACGCGTGGACACATTATTAGGGCGGTTTTGGGCAGTAGGTAACGGGGCTGGGCCCAAGGCACTTGGTGGCTGTGCGCCTTGACGTGGCGCCTCTAAAATTTCCACGCCATTGTCAGCAGGCACTGGCTTATTAGCCTGCAACGATGGCTGGGTGTTAGGATTGCCCGCAATCGAGAGCTGGCCATTACGGTTGCCAAAGTTAAAGGCTTGCGCGTTATTCGGCAACGGCTGATGCTGCAAGTTGCCATTATCGTCTAAGACCGCACCGTTTTGATTAATGGCAATGGCACTGTTGTCCGGAGCATCACGCTTAATCATGTCCTTGGAGAGGATCACCGGCAAAAAGATCAATATCGTCGAGGCCACTATCGTAAAGCCGACGATCCTATTGCGCAAACTGGTGCTGATTGCCATAAAACTAATCTCCGTCCCCTCGCAAGCCACCCCTGCAGCTCTTGGGAGCCTATCTCACAAAAGCACACCGCACATAATCACACTCCGCTAGACTGCCCCAAAAGACCTAACAGTCTCAGCGGAAGGCTAATAGTATCAACAAGCAAGCCCTTTGCCGCAAAAGCAGAGATACGGCCCCGTGGCGCACCGAAGAAAGCAGCGCACCGCAACCATGAGCGCAGGGTCTTCCCCACTGCTGAACCGTATCTGTGCCGATAGCTGGTAGGATCTGTTCTTTACAGTGCTCCAAACCACAAGCTACAGGCTGCCACCAAGATGCTGCGTTCACTACCCTTAGCCCTAAGCTAAGGAAATCTTAAGGGATAGCCGCTCTTGGTTACTGCGCTTGCAAAACTTGCGTCGCCTCGGCTACCGTCACAAAGGAGCCGCAGACGATGATCTCATCGACGCTCTTAGCCTCAGCACGAGCAGCCGCCAGCGCCGCAGCTACAGAGGCAAAGCACTGCACCTGCACCGAGCTTGGCACCTTGCCCTGTAAAGCCGCTGCTAAGCGCGCCGCTTGCTCACCACGGTCACCGGATAAGTCCGCAAGGTAAAACGCCCCAAAAGCATCTTTTAGTACCTGCAGCACGCCCTCGACGTCCTTATCCTTGAGCATACCTATCACCGCACGACGAGTACCGGCATTTTGCGAGCAACGCGACAGACGCATAATAGCCTCACGTAAGTGAATCGCCGCTGGTACATTGTGAGCCACATCAAGGTAAATGACAGGGTCACGTGCCATAAGCTGCATGCGTCCTGGCAAAGCTGTTTCCTGTAAGGCGGCAGCAATATGATGCAGATCCTCAAAGCGCCCCAGATCGCGCTCTAAGAAGTAACGCAAGATGTGCAAGATGGCATGCAGGGCGATACCAGCACAGCTCACTGGCACCTTTGGGTAAGGCAAGAAGAGATCGTAGCGCATTTCACTGTCGCGGAATTGGATCTCATCAGGGCCCTTACCATCGGCACTTGGCACCACGCGCACCTTAAAGTGCTGATTCTCTATCTCCGCATGGGCTCCTAAGCGCTTTACCGTCTGCATGATTTCTTTCATGGCAGCAGGATCGATGTTTGCGCCTAAGATCACTTCACTTAAGGACTTAATGATGCCCGCCTTTTCATGGGCAATCTGGGTGGTGGTATTGCCCAGAATTTTCATGTGGTCTAAACCAATGGAGGTGATAATAGCCAGATCGTTAGGGAAAGCGTTAACTGCGTCTAAGCGTCCGCCTAAGCCCACCTCCAACACCCACAGATTGCAGTGCTCACGAGCCATGGCACGTAAGGCGGCTAAGGTAGCAATCTCGAAATAAGTGAGGTCTATAATGTCGTCGCGTAAAGGACGGGCTTGCTGCTCTACCGCTAAGGCCAGCTCTTGGACAGGAGATTCGTCTGTAATCTCAAGACCTAAAGCCATATTGCGCTTGACCGTAGCCGCTAAGCGCTGGTCTTCTTCTAGGAGCTCATCATCAGCAAAAAGCTCGTCATCGTCCTCTGCTAAGAGGTCGTCAGCATCAGCATCAGTAGCAACAGCTGCGTTAGCAGCATTGCTAGCAGCGGCGGTGTCGCCATTACCTGCAGCATCGGCACAGTGCTGTGCTCTTAAGGTCGCAGCATCATGCTCGGCAGCTAATTCCTCATCAGTGGCACAATCAAGGCACACGGGCTCTAATGCAGCGTCAGGGAATTGCGCCGCAATCACCTCATAGAGGCAGCTCTGTAAGAGCTCATCACTAATCTCATGGCCAGAGAGCTGAATGCGCTCATTAAAGTGCAGTAAATGTGGCGAGGTAAACAGTCCGACCTTACAGCCACAGCGCTGGCAAGCATCGGCAATCAGCGCCGCAGTCGAACCCTTACCATTGGTACCGGCAATGGTCACCACAAAAGGATTTAAGTAGAGCAGATCACTGTAGAGGTGTAAGCGCTGTGCCACCTCCCGCACGCGATCTAAGCCTAAGGCCATATGCTGCGGGTTAATAGCCTCTAAGTAGGAAAGCCACTTATCAAGCGCATAGGACTTACCGTGAGTACGAGCTTCTTCTAAGGCGGTGCGATGCTGCTCTAAGGAGGTCGCAACTTGCTCTCCACCAATAGTTTGGACTGTGGTCATGGTGCTCCTCCCTGAGATTGTTTTTAGGAATGACTGACTTAAGAGATGACGGGCTTTAGGGTAATCATGGTGCACCGTCTTAAGATAGGATTAGACTCACCTGCACCATGCATCTTGAGGTGAGTGACGTTGCCCCTCACTCCTCCCCTTCTCTGTCATTTATGCGATCACTCATTCCTTACTTATGAAATTATGATCTGAGCCTAACTACCTACACCCGCAAAGTAACCACAACTGCCAGCAAAAGCAGCAAAGACAAGCCAGCAGGATCTAAAACTGTCTCACTTGCTCGCATCTGCCATCACACCATGAGGACAGCAACGAGCACGGGAACAAAAGTCACAGCGCCTCTCATGAGACGTGACTTCGCCTGTCCCTGCCTGTCTCGGTATGGAGGTTACTTACAGCAACAATGCAGAAAAGGTATGGGTACGGATTAGGGACAAACTGCCTTACATGCAGTTACAAAAAAAGCCGCAGGGCTACTGCAGCTTGGGGCAAAACAAAAGCAGCACTGACGGGCACGCTTACTTACCATTAAGCGTGGAGATGCCCAACCACTATCACTGCCACTGCCACTGCCAGCACTTTGTATCAGGCGCTAGCCCCTCTTTGCTCACGGCACTGCTGACAAGAGCAGGCCACAGCACCTGCGGCCGCTTATGCTCTTGCTTGGGTCACAGCAGAGCCTATGGCTCTTACTTACGACTTGGCGCTGGATGTAGTACGACGGCGCGTAGTAGCAGTGCTCTTGGTGGCAGCCTTTTTGGCGGAGCTATCAGCATCCTCGCCCTTATCGGCGTCCTTGTCAGCGTTCTTAGCCTCAGCACTCTTGTCCTCGGCCTTATCCTCAACTGCCTTATCATCAGCCTTGGCCTTGGTGGTGCGCTTCTTCTTGGTCGTAGCCGTATCGCTCTCCTCAGCGACTGCAGCTTGTGGCAGAGAGACCACATCTAAGGTCTGAGTGTTAGGCACATAGACCTCACCTTCGAGGTGGTAGTTTAAGAGCTTGGCAAGGAGCTCCGAGAGTTGCTCGCGCATCTGATGGCGCGGCACAATCATGTCAATGGCGCCCTTTTCGAGGAGGAATTCGGCTAACTGGAAGCCCTCTGGCAGCTTCTCACGCACGGTCTGCTCAATCACGCGTGGGCCAGCAAAACCAATCAGCGCATGTGGCTCGGCGACGTTGATATCACCCAGCATGGCAAGAGAAGCCGACACACCACCCATGGTAGGATCGCTCATCACGGAAATAAATGGCAGGTGGTGATCGGACATGCGCGCTAAGGCTGCCGAGGTCTTAGCCATTTGCATGAGAGAGATGAGGGACTCCTGCATACGGGCACCACCGGAGGTGGCAAAGCAGACTAAAGCCCGCTGCTCCTCGATGCAGGTTTTGGCGGCTAAGCAGAAACGAGCACCAACGACGGCGCCCATCGAACCACCCATAAAGTTGAATTCAAAGGCGCAGGCGACCACAGGGATACCCTTTAAGGTACCCTTTTCCACCACAATGGCGTCTTTTTCGCCCGTGTTCTTTTGCGCGGCCGCAAGGCGGTCTTTATAGCGCTTGGAATCCTTGAAGCGGAGGATGTCCACAGGCTCAAAGCTCTCGCCGAGCTCCACACGGCCCTCTGGATCTAAGAAGGAATCTAAGCGCACCCGAGCTTTGATACGCATGTGGTGACCGCACTTTGGGCACACATTGAGGTTGCGCTCGAGCTCACTGCGATACAAGACCTGATTGCAAGCGGCGCACTTTGTCCAGACGCCCTCTGGAATTTCGTGCTTGCTGCTGTCAGTGTTCTTGTTGAAAACCGTCTTAATATTGTCAATCCAGCTCATCAAACTTTCCAAAAATTGTCAGCATGCTGTATTTGGATACGGCAAGGACACCAGCGCGGAAGCTTTATCTGCAAGCGCTAAGCGCTTCAGGGCTTCTTACGTGAGTGCGTGACAGCGTTTGACCATAGCAAGTGCGGTACGCATCGTTCAGTCTTAGCATATATGACGAGCCCACCTTTAGGGGTGATACACTTACTTTTCCTGACCCTCAGGCCTCTGCTCACATGGTCGTGACAGACAAAGCGGTGACCACGATGTGGCCCTATTTGTCGCGCGGCAGCAGGTAACTTGTATTACTGCTGCTCTGACGCCTGACCGGCCCATATGAGTGCAGCATCTGAATTATACATCATGATCCCCTCTTCACAGCGCCATTTAGCAAGCCTGCTTAAGTTGCGCAGGCCCCTAATGGGTGCAGAAAAGCCATAGTGCCAAGGTTCTCTGCCCCGCAAAGATCGCCGCCGCGCTTTTGCAAAAAATGATCTCTGCTCAGAGTTTGGTGGATATGGCACCAACAATACTCTAAGGTTGGTCACGCCAAACGCCATCACATGGGTTTACATGCTTGATTGCAGGACGCTGCTGCTTTTTGGTATCCACCAAACTCTGAGTAGAGCCGACCGTGAGGAGATCTAAGTTCATTTTTACCAAGCCCATAAACAAGGCTTTTCATGAGCCCTATCTTAAGGTAGATCTTGGATAAAGCATGTGGCTTATGGTCAAAATAAGGTCAAGACCCCCAATTCCGGCTCAAGGTTATCTCGAGATAGCCTTGCCTTGTGCACTTAACCCCTGTGTTGATAAGCCAGATCGAAATTATCCCAGACATCCTCACGATCGGTAGAGCCATAACATGGGGAAAATACTTTGAAGGAACAAGAGGGAAAACGCTCTCCCTCTATCTTCAATCTGCCAGCTGCTCTCTTTGAGCAGCGCTCCTGCCCCAACCCAGCGACCGACTATTAGCCCTATGCCAACTACAGCGCCCGCCCCTTTGGCCATCTTTGTGGCCAGCTCTGACTTTTTACCAGCCCTGAGCAGCTTTTACTACGCGTGTATCAGTGGCCTCGCCGCTGACGATGAGGAGCTAAAAGCAGCAGTGTCTGCCCAGTCATCCCTGTCAGCACAGCACAACACGCGCAACCCAAAAGCAAAGAGCCACAAGCCGCCGCACTCTGCCACGAGTACGCTCTTAGGCGCCGCCCTGTTAAAGACTTATGCTGACGCCTGTTATGAGCGTGCCCAAAAGGAATTACAGCATGGCTTTTGTCTGTGCGCCACGTATCAGCAACCGCTTCATGCCGAGGTCGAGCTCTGTGCCTATTGTCTTTTGGAGCCGCAGTCTGACTACCTCTTTTTAGAGAACCTCGTAGTGCTGCCACCATTTCGCCGTCAGGGTGTGGCCTCAGCTCTTTTAGATTGCTCCCTACTCTGGTGTCAACACAAAGAGCTGCCCCTACTGGCGCTAACCACCATTGAGCCGCTTACGGCTGCTTGTAGCCTCTATCGCCAGCGCGGCATGAGCGAGACTCTGGCTGCAAAGAGTAAGCTGCACCTGCCACAAAAGGTCAGCGAGCGCGTACTGCTTTTTACGCAAGAGGCGCCCCAGAGTAAAGCTGAGCAGCAAGCGCTGGAGCAGAGCTTAGCGCAACGGCAGGTGCACTTTATGGGATTGGTCAAACCGTCGCGGCAATAAGCGCTATCTACAGCTCACTTGGACTTATGGTGCTTGTGGTGTACATCCATGTCTTAGGTTCGCGGGCATGCCGCCTTCCTCCTTAAAGTTCCTTGAGGTTCATAGGGTTTAAGCTTGCGGGTGGCTTTACCACCCGAGCCAGCGCTGCTCTCTAACCACTCTCTAACCACTCCCTACCACCTATCATTACACTCACCTCCAGAAACGACAAAGGGGCGCAACCGACCACTGTCAGCCGTGCCCCTTTGCTTTACTTTTGGTAGTTGCTGCCGTGACGCAGCAAGAGCAGCTCTAAGAGCTTACTTCGCCTCTTGCGTAGACTGTTCTTCGCCTGCGGCCTTTACCGCAGCATCACTTGCAGTTGCTGCCGCCTCTGGCTTATAACTCTCAGCTGGCGCTGGCTTATCCAGAGCTGGTGTTTGTGCTGCTGTATCATCCGCTGGAACAGCATTGCCAGCCGCTTCGCTAATGGCATTGTACGTTGCAGCTTTAGCCGCCTTAGCCGCATAATCTGCCGCCTTTTGCGCGTGGTACTTCGCCATTAACTCATCAGACATACCATACTCATGGATCTCCATCGACTGGATTGGCCCCTGCGAGACACCATCCTGCTGGCCCTCAGTAGTGGCCTCAGATGGATCAGGGAAGCGCGACTCATGCTTCTTATAGTAAAGCAGCAGAGAGAGGGCACCAATGAACGCCAAGACTGCACCAAAGATGGTGACGAAGCTGATATCCATCCCCATAGAGAATGGAATACCACCGACGTAAGCGCCCAAGGCGTTACCTAGGTTAAAGGCCGCCTGCACCATGGAGGCACCTAAGAGCAAGCCACCTGGAGCCACACGTAAGATCGACACCTGCTCTGGTGAGGAGATGGCGAAGAGTAAACCAGCAGCAATAACTGCCAGCGGAATACAAATGAATGGGTTGCGACCTAAGAAGGCGATACCCAGCAGCACAAAGATCGCAGCAAACTGACAAATGCAAGCCACTAAACCTGGTGTATAGCGGTCGCAGAGCTTACCGGAGACAAGGTTAAAGATCACCATGGAAATACCCATGACGACCAGCACTGCCGACACCATCTCCAGTGGAATACCAGCAAAATCGGTGAGAATTGGGCTGATATACGAGTGCATACAGAAGATACCGGCGTTGCCAAACATGGTCGCGGCTAACACCAGCCATGGGGCTGGATCTTTTAAGAAGACAAACTGTCCTCTAAAGCCCGTATCCTGAATCTTACCGACGTCACGAATCCACATGTAGGCGCTGATAAAGACGAGCACACCCCAGATCACGACAATGTAGAAAATAGTACGCCACGACAACGAGTGGGCTAAGGCTGTACCTAAAGGCACACCAAAGATGTTGGCAATGGTCATACCGGCAACCATAATCGCCACGGCGCTGGTGCCCTTACCTTTAGCGGCCAGACGCTGCGCGATGATGGAGCCTACACCGAAGTAAGAACCATGAGGCAGACCCGCGACAAAACGCGAGACCAGCATGGTCTCAAAGGTTGGTGCCAAGGCGGTCAGGACATTACCCACGATGTGCACGATGATGAGCAACAAGAGGATATTCTTGAGCTTCATCTTGCGCATTAAGATAATGGTGAAAGCACCAATAGCCACACCTAAAGCATAGGCAGAGATAGCGTGCCCCGACTGAGCGATCGAAACATTAAAGCTTTCGGCCCAATACGGGAGCAAGCCCATCGCCACATACTCGGTGATACCTAAGCCTAGCGTACCGAATGCTAAGGCAATCAATCCGCGAATGAGCATACAAACTCCTGAAAAAAACAGCGGCTCGTCGCACCAACTCAGGTATCACCAAAACCACATTGGAAAAGACCGCAAGCGCTAAACGCATACATGCCCAAGGCACGTTAAGGTCTTTTCTCCTCCACGTCCTAAGTTACACGCGTCGAACCAACACCCGCGCATTGTAGCAAAAGCCACTGCTTTGGTACGATGTGCTGCACTTTTTCTGCGACATAGGGCAAGCAAGTCTGTACAATAGCGGGTGCGTAGTACGTAAGTCAGCACCAACTGCGGCAGGCTGCTGGTTCATTTTTAAGGCGTGACGCCGTCTCAAGTGCGGCATAGCCAGAACTTGCCTGACACCCAACCGCCCTTAGAGGTGGTAATACTGCAAGTGGTGCTCTGTGCGTACTCCCAACCGTCTTCTTGTGTATGCTTTGTGAGAACAGCTCTTTGCCATGGACAATTTCGCTGCCATTGATTTTGAAACCGCAAACTTAAAGCGCAGCAGCGTCTGCAGCGTCGGCATTGTTACCTACCGTCAGGGAAAAAAGGATAAGGATTTCTACAGCCTGATCCAGCCTATCCCCAACTATTACAGCCCACAATGTGTCCAAGTGCATGGCATCAGTGACTATGATACGGCCAATGCGCCGCTCTTTCCTGAGGTCTGGGCACAGGCCGAAAAGATTATTGGCGACCTGCCGTTAGTAGCGCACAATCGCGCCTTTGATTACTCCTGCCTCAAAAAGGTCTTTGAGGCCTACGGTATGGGCTACCCCGACTACGAGTTCTATTGCACCCTGACTGCGGCACGAGAGCAGCTGCCAAACTTACCTAACCACCGCTTAGACACCCTCTCGCGCTACTTTGGCATCAAGCTCAATCACCACCATGCGCTCTCTGATGCTGAGGCCTGTGCGCAATTAGCGCTACGCCTGCTGTAAGCGTCTCTGGTAATTCCAATGAGGGATGACCTTGTAAGCAGTAGCCACATAAGAGTCTGAGCGCGCTGTGGCTAAGATTTGCAAGAGGCAGGCGTGATGGTGGCGCAGAGAAAAGCAAGAGGCCCCCAGCCACAGGGGCACAACCGACTACTGTCAGCTGAGCCCCTTTGCTTTTCGTGGCTCAGGATAAAGCTAATGAAGAATTCGGAAATTAACGAGGAACCAGTACCCTAACAACATGGGCAACAGCCATTCATCACGCCTGTCCAATGCCCTTAATTGATCCCATACACGCGCCTGCATGGCTATGGATGGGGTTCCTCGTTAATTTCCGAATCTACCACTAAGGTAAGGCTAAAGCTAAAGCTAAAGCTAAAGCTAAAGCTTGCTCTGATGTAGAGAAATTGAGGCTGATTTTTCTCCAACCTCTAAGGGCTTTTACCTTAGACTGGATCTACTGACGACTAACACTCAAGAGTAAGGCGATAGCCTTAAAGCTGGGGATGCCACCATCTCAAGCTTCAATGTGGTGGCTATCCTTAGAGGCTTACAGCAGAAACCGCTTATTTATCAGAAAAAATAAATGCGAGCCAATTGCCCGATGTCAGTTACTGGCGCAGCATGCTGCGCTTTGCCTTGTAGCTGGAGCTAAAAAGCAAAAAAGCCCTGATCACGCAACCTATAGGCAAAACTGCATGATCAGAGCTTTCTCTATAAAGGAGGTCCAAGACCAGACTCTAGAGTCTAATTATAGCACTACTGCGCTGCTGGGGCTTGCGTGGCCGAGGCGGCAGCAGAGTCACCCGTTGGTGCTGTAGCAGCTGGAGCTGGTTGCTGTTGCGCTGGCCCCACAGCCTGCACGATAACTTCCCAGATGTATGGCTGGCCAAACTCTAAGGAAGAAGTACGCCACAGAGGCTGCTCATTTTGTAAGGTGGTGTCAAAAACCAGCTTCACATGGTCGCCCGCCACTAAGCCCGCAGTTAAGATCTTCATCTGTGGGTTTAAGTTAGCGAAGTTCAGCTCCTCATGATAGAAGCCTAAGACGTTGCCCTCGCGATCGATACGCTTGGTGAGGATACGAGCAGAGGTCGAATCACCAATGGCCATCGCGTTCTGGCTATTGCCGTGCTCTAAGAAGATACGGTAGCCACCGTGGGAACCAAAGGCTGGATCAGTGAACTTCTCCACACCTGGAATGGCGGCCACTTGCTTGAAGAAGTCATCAGAAGCGATGAGGTTCATCTGATACTGCGTAGCTTCAGCCACGGCACCAGCATCATATAAAGCATGTGGCTTAAAGGTGCAAGCCACACCTTCCTTGGAGTAGACCACAGGACGCTCCATGTCGCAGTACTTTGCCACGAACACTAAGGAACGAGCCTCATTTAAGGCCTTTTGATTAGCAAGTAATTGTGCGGTAGCTTCCTTCTCGGCTGCGGCATCTTCCTTGCTCTTGTCCTTATCGTCCTTGTTCTTATTCTCCAGCTTATCCTTTACAGCCTTCTCAGCGGCCTTGGCATTCTCCTCGAGAATTGGCTGTGGCACGTAAGCCACGGTATCACCCAGCACGCACTTGACGTTATTCACGTCCATGGTGAAGCACACATGGTTACGCTTATTGATATCCGCAGTGGTGGTAACTAAATCAACCCCAGCATCTTGCGTGGCAGCAGCTGGTGTTGCAGCGGCGGCAGGCTTTTGCTCAGCATTGGAGTCGTTGCAAGCACTGAGCAGTAAAGCAGCACACAAAGACGACATGACAAGAGTCTTTTTAGTGACTCGTGGGTTGTTAGTACTAAGCATTTAAGAGATGCTCCGTAAAGAAGAAAACCAAAGGATGGCGTCAGTTTAGGCGGAGAAAATTAGCTGGTGCTTAGCTCTAATACCTGCACCAAACTTACATACAGCCCTAAAGCTGCCCCGACATGGTACGGACTGCGGAGATATGCTTGCTACACCCCAAACGCAGCTCCCCATGTGCTACCTGAGACGTTGTGGCCAAATGTGGTAATAGTCTGACCACGCCCCTGTAAGCGACGACATTGCAGTAAGTGACGTGACGCTGCCAGCCCTACAGAGGTATCCTCAATCCAAAATCATGCTGCCGTAGCTACCACCGAATCTTTGCAAAGTGAAAGCCCAAGCAGCTATGAAGCTGCAATAGCATATTGAGCGCTATACATTACACAAGAACGCTCTTGAAGCCAAGCATTGTAGCGCAAATCAACCGCCAATGCAGCCTAAATAGCAGGATTTTCTACTCAATCACCAACTCAGGTTGTGCCTTTACGACCGCATCAATTTCATGCACTTGCGTCAAGAATGGCTCTAAGAGCGCTAAAGGCAGGGCACTTGGGCCATCACACTTGGCCATATCTGGATCAGGGTGGCACTCAAGGAAGATCGCCGCGATCTTTTGGGAGACACCAGCCTTAGCAAGATCTAAAGCCTGCGCCCGACGGCCACCGGAGGCCTGCGCATTGGCATCACGGCATTGCAGCGAGTGCGTGACATCAAACACCAGTGGAGCATTGTGGCTGACCTTTTTCATCACGCCAAAGCCTAGCATATCCACCACTAAGTTATCGTAGCCAAACTGCGAGCCACGCTCACAGAGCATGATTTGCTCATTACCGGCTTGGGCAAACTTTTCGATGATGTTAAACACCTGCGCTGGGGCCATAAACTGAGGCTTCTTGACGTTAATCACCTTACCGGTGACGGCCATAGCGTGGACGAGGTCAGTTTGCCGCGCTAAGAAAGCTGGAAGCTGCAGGATATCGACGTAAGGGGCGACCTCATCGGCCTGATAAGGCTCGTGGACGTCGGTAATGATCGGGACGTTAAACGCCTCCTTGAGGCGCTTAAAGATGGCCATGCCCTCTTTGATGCCTGGGCCACGGAAGGAGTAGAGGCTGGAGCGGTTGGCTTTATCAAAGCTGGCCTTAAATACGTAGTTGAGGTGCAGCTTAGAGCAGACCGTTAAAAAGGCCTCAGCGGTACGGGCGGCTAAATCATAGTCCTCGAGGACGTTTAAACCGCCGATCACCGTCAGAGGCAAGGAATTACTGATATCAAAGCTGCCCACATGGACAGTTGCTAACGACATAGTTTGCTCCCCAGTTTGCGTTGTGACTGACAAAAGATGCAGTGCAGTAGCGCCTTGCAGGCGCAGCGCATACATCATGATGGTGGCAGGTTACAGATGCAAGGGTACTGCCCCACACAAGGCCTATATGCGTACATGCTTTGCTCTGCATGAGCAGAATAAAGGCTATGACAGCGCCCGCCCCAAAGTCACACGCTCATTTTGGCCGTAATCACGCAGCGTCTCAACTTGGACATAGCCCACTGTCTGTAATAAATGCCGCACGGCCTCTCCTTGATTGTAACCGTGCTCGAGGACTAAATAACCACCTTGGCGTAAAAAGGCCCGACTTTCATGGACGATGAGCTTGATATCAGAGAGGCCATCCTGTCCTGAAACCAGCGCGCCCATAGGCTCAAAGCGCACATCCCCCTGCTTTAAGTGGGGATCGCCCTCTTCAATGTAAGGCGGATTAGCCACGATGAGGTCAAATTGCGCAATGGCTTCACCTTGTGCAGCCGCAGCACCACCACGGATGTTAAACGTATACGGAGAGCTGCTAGCTTTATCCTTAGTAGCACCAGCCGCATTTTGCGGCTGCATAAAAGGCGAGAACCACGAGCCGCAATACCATGACACCTCTAAGTTATAGCGGGCCGCGTTTTCTGCAGCTACCGCTAAAGCCGCTGGTGAGATATCCACCGCACTGGCTCTAATCTCAGGGGCATCATGCTTTAAAGAGAGGATAATGGCGCCACTACCAGTGCCCAAATCTAAGACGTCGCGGCAGTAATTGCATTTAATGAGGGTGAGGGCCTTTTCGACGAGGATCTCGGTATCAGGACGTGGGATCAGGGTATCAGGGCTAACCTTTAAGGTGAGATTCCAGAAATCACGCTCGCCTACGATGTAGGCTATAGGTTGTCCTTGCAGCCGCTGCTCGAGCAAGGCACGGTAGACTGTTTCGTCTAAGGCCGGCAACTCCTCATGATCACGGGTAATGAGCTGCACCTTATTGAGTTTAGTGACGTGCATCATGAGGAGTTCGGCTTCGAGGCGGGGGCTCTCAAAGCCATGATCTTTGAGGAGAGTAACAGCTTGACGTAACAATGCTCGGATTTGCACAGCGGCCTCGCGCAGAGAAGAAACGGCATGCCAAACAGCAGGGCAATGGCAAGATGATAGAAAGGGCGGCGCAGTGATGCAAGGGGCAAGGCGCTTTTTTCGTGGGAAATGGGAGCTGTTTAGCTTTTTGCTGTAGCGTAAAGGCATGTAGCCAAACAGTACAGTGCCACAGCTCTCAACACTGTTTTGCTCTCCACACAAAGGTGAGGCGAGACCTATAGCGCATGCGCCGCATCAAAGAAAGAAGAAGAAGAAGAAGAAGAAGAAAACCAACCATAGCCCTCAGCTCCAAGCCCCACGCCTGCCCTCACCCTTAGAGGTAACTGTAAAGGTCACTGGAAGCGATTAATCTTACACGCCAGTCACAACCAGTCGTACTATCTCTTAGTAATCACCACTACAGCTACATCCAGCTGCCAGCACCTACCTACCTACCTACCTACCACCCTCACGCGCGCCCTACCTGCTTTTATCTTTCTGATGCGACGGCACTACAGCGCACTCCTACTCCTGCTCTACCTTACATGCCTCATCTCTGGGACAAACCATGCAGCAGAGCACGCCTTTCTCCTGCTGCACAGCACAGCAA
>JAHLFE010000142.1 GCA_018884035.1 Candidatus Anaerobiospirillum pullicola | reverse complement strand
AATGTTTGTTTAGCCACTATTGGTAAACAGGCTTATATCAGCCAATCTCTAGGACTGATAGCTACCAATCACTAGTCACCATTAGTTGTTTTTAGTGATAGTTGTGGTTAGCCAAAATATCGCATGTTTATTGGGTTTTAGTGGGTTATACTAAAGAGCATCACACCTTTTTTGGTACTTTCAGGCTGCACAAGCTCATTCTCAAGGCTGTATTCCCTGCCACCTCTAAGCGTCCTCATACCTAACTTCTGAGCGCTGCCACCTTTTTTGCTACATAGCCGCTAAGAGAACGTCGCTATGCCAGCTGAGACCATGCGCCAAGCTCCCCACATGACAGCGCCCGCCCCGCACTCTTTTTAGAGTGCTGCTGCGCAGCCCGACAGCGTCTCCGCCATAGCGCAACATAGCGCACCATAGCGCACCATAGCGTTCCTCCGTCATTGCGCTCCCCCGTCGCCTGCTTGCCACCTGCCTGCTTGCTATATGCGCCAGCACGCTTTGGCCTCAGCATAAGGAGTCCTTGCTCATGCCTCGCACCCCAAAAGACAGCACCACAACCACTAAGACCGCGCCAGCAGATAAAGCTAGCCCTAAGCGCAGAGCCACCACCAAGGCTACAGCCGCGCAGTCCAAAACCGCAACAGCTAAGAGCAAAGCTACCACTGCTACTAAGGCCACAAAAGCAGCGCAGAGCGCTAAGCCGAGCGCGGATAGGGACACGGTCAATACCTCGCCTGAGCCGCAGATCATTCCGTTTAACCCTGTCTCCCATAAGCTCTTCGATCTGAAGCTGCTCCCAGATGAGCTCATCCTGCGCACCTATGGCATGGCACCTAGTGTGCTGCACGACTACCAGAACCAGCTCAATCAGCTCTTACAAGAGGATGAAAACGTCACGACGTTCTTTTCTACCCTCATGTACAAGCACTACGCTGCGCTCAAAGAGAAGGGCTTGGACTACAGCAATTGCGACCTTAATCTGCTCTGCTTTGACATCTCTACTATGGCCTTAACCTTCATCTTGGGAGTACTGCAAGGCCATTCAACCCTTTATGAGCAGATGACGGAGCTCAACTCTAATCCTTTCTACAGAGTCACCATGCACTCCGTGCTGCCGCAAAGCATGCCCTTTGAGCAGCACTATCACCCGCAACAGCTGGTGAGTTGTTGGCTGAACGTGCTCCTTGAAAAGGAGTTTTGTAACCCACGCGACCTCACCACGCAAGAGGGTGCCCTCAGAGTTTTTCCCAAGCTACTGTCTAACCTCGCCTTCTTTCAGGCGTGGCGTCAGGGGCATAATCGTGAGTTTTGCAATCCAAACGCAAGCAGCATGGGGCCGAAAAATCGCTTGCACTTTAAGAGCCCGCGCTTTGACATAATCCACATCAATCCGCTTTATCTGAGTGTGGCGACGCAGATTCCACCTATCACTGAGGGGCAGGTGTTTAGCGGCGCAATTCCTTTCCTCGACTGCTCCAACATGAAGGACTTTTACTACGGCTTATCGGCGCCAGTTAGCAGTGAGTATGAGGGCATGAAGCGCGTCATCACAGCACTTAAGAGCTGTGGTTATGATCTTAGCCATGTACTCTTCTTTCTGATGAGCACTACTGCGGCGGAGCAAACCACCAAGGCTATTACTGAGGCGGGTGCCCACTACTTCATTTTGTCTGACGACATGGGCTATCAAAAAGGCAAGCCAAGGGTTGAGAAGCTGCGCGAGAAGAACTTTTTCGGCTGCAATTTTGTCTTTAGACACGTCACCGAGCTGGCGCCATACACCAATCTGCCTGTGCACAAGCTCTCCTTTATCGATAGTGCAGCTGACCTGTTTATTACCTCACTCGACTTTACAGCTGACGACAATGCCACCAAGCTGTTATGTGCTTTAGACGGGATGTGGCTGTTTGCCCAGACCTCAAGTGCCAAAGACCGAGTCAGCAACGCCAGCGATGTGGAGGAGCTGGTTAGCGCATCCTTGGTAGCAGGCGGCTTGTATCAGGTCAGAGATGCCTTCCACGACTTTGTGTTTGCCAAGCTGCAAGAGCCAGAGGAGTGCAATCTGGTGAAAGCAGTGCTTCTTGAGCGCAGCATCATAAAGCGCTTTGTTGCTGCCAGAAAGAATGTGCCACTGGTGCTATCGCAAGGTGATCTCTTCCTGCACTTTTTAGGGCAGTTCTTCACGCCGCTGCTTAAGGATATCGAGGAGCCCATCGAGGTAGAGGTCACGGGCTTCTAAGGAAGCGCTTACAAGCTGGTTTTGCGTATCTTAATCACCCTGAGGGATAAGTTGCTGACGCTCTAAGTTGAGCTGTCAGCTCTTAGGTTCGCGGGTATGGCCCTTACCACCTGCAATGCTGCTTACCAAGCCTCTTTCTTGCATTAGTTGCCGTAGTTATTGCTGGCGCACCTGTGCGTCATCTTTTCCCTGTACCTATGCGTGCAAACGCTCAAAATACTCGCTCTACTCTAAGTTGGATGGCGGCCAAAACGAAGCTTCGCCCCTGCAAGCAAGCACCTAAGCAGAAGTGATGGCGCTTGCCAGTCGCCACCTCAGAGTAGGGTAGGAATGCTCGCCACCACACGCAGAAAAGCGCCAAAATATCAGGCATAACATGCAGTAGCAGCGCTCCACTGCTCTAATGGCACCACTCACCACCAGCATTGCCTTTCCCTACCACGGCCCGCTTCGATCACCGCCTCTTTGCTGTAAACGTCTCCACCGCCAAAAATTTTTTCAACTTTTTTTGCTGCTTATTGATACAGCGTCTTGATTACAAAGCACCTTTTTCTACATTTTGTCGCGTATATCTAGCCACCAGCCCCTTCTTTCCTCTCTACCTTGATCCTCAAGACTTTTTGCCCGCGCCTCTGCATCGCTATTGCCGCAACTGCCAAGCAACCCCCCCCAGTAAAATACACGCAAACTCCAAGATCGTAAGCTGCAACCTAGAGGCTACGCTGTGCCTTTGCGCTTGCAGAGTCTGCCCGCTACTAAGCGCTTACCTTTGGACTTTTAGCGCGCAGCACCGTTGCCTCCTCGCCATAATTACCTACTGCTAACAGTACCTTCCTTAGCTACAGCTGCTGCCTATTTTCCTCTACCCCACCTCGCCCCACACTCAAACTTCAAGGTGCAGCACAAATGCATAGCGCGCAAAAAGGCATCCCTCCACCTCTTCCCCCGTCCTCAGCCACATTTCCCGTGATGGATGTCTGATATTTGTGAACTACGCAAAATCTGCAGGGTTTCACTGAACGCATTTGCTTATGATGACAATCACTGTTAGGAGGGTTTTACCATGCTGAATGCCGACGTTGTCATCATCGGAGGCGGTGCCACTGGTGCTGGCATCTTAAGAGATCTCTGTTTGCGTGGCGTCAAAGCAATCTTAGTGGAGCGTGGCGATTTAGGCTGTGGTACCAGCTCGCGCTTCCATGGTCTCTTACACTCCGGTGCCCGCTATGCGGTACGTGACCGCCATGCAGCAGTGGAGTGCATTGAGGAAAACACCATCTTACGTCGCATCGCCAAGTCCTGCGTCGAGCCTATTTCCTCCATCTTCATCCGTACTCCAGAAGACGATCCTGACTACGAAGAGCTGTGGGTTTCCTCCTGCCGTGCTGCCGGTATCTCAGCTCAACCTCTGACGGTTGAGCAAGCCCTCGAAATGGAACCAAACCTCTCGCCAAAGATTCAATCGGCATATCTTTGTCCAGGTGCAGCCATCGACGGTTTCCGCCTCTTATGGCACATCTTTGATAGCGCTAAGAAGTTAGGTGGGCAGGTACTCACCTACACCAATGTCATTGGCATCGACACCCAAAACGGCAAGGTCGAAGGCATCACCGTGCAAGACAAGTTCACGCACGAGACCTACAAGATCGCCTGTAATTACCTAATCAATGCCACCGGCCCATGGTGCGCCCGCGTCGCTTCCCTTGCTGGTATCGACATCAACATTAAACCTTCCAAGGGCACCTTAATCGCCTTTAACCACCGTATCAGCACCAACGTGATCCACCGTCTGCACAAGCCAGCCGATGCTGATATCTTCGTGCCACACGGCACCGTTACCATCTTAGGCACCACCTCGATGGATGCCGATCCAGATGACACCTCCACCACCCAACAGGAAGTGGAGGAGATGATGGCCATTGGTCGCGCTACCTTTGAGAACCTCGACAGCTACCGTATCTTGCGTGTTTTCGCTGGTTGCCGTCCACTCTACGCTGGTGACGATAAGAACGCCTCAGGTCGTGCCGTCTCACGTGACTTTGTGGCCTTAGAGCACGGCCCACGCGACGGCCTTGATAACTTCATGTCGGTGTGCGGCGGTAAGTTCACCACCCACCGCCAGATGGCCGAAAAGGTCTGTAATATCGTCTGCCCAATCTTAGGCAACCACGAGCCTTGCACCACCGCCAAGATTCCTTTAGATGCGGAGCCGGACCCCGCCTTAATGGAAAAGGCCCGTCAGGTCTTCCCAAGCTACGGCACCAAGCTCTCCTTTAACCGCCAAGGCGCGGAGCGCTTTGCCACTATCGTCAAGAAGATCGAAGAGGATAGCGATCAGGGCGAGATCATCTGCGAGTGCGAAAACGTCACTCGCGCGGAAATTGAGATGGTCGCCAAAGAGAGCACCACGCACTCGATTTCCGATCTGCGCCGTCGTACTCGCTTAGGTATGGGCACCTGCCAAGGAACCTTCTGTACCTACCGTGCGGTGGGCACCGTGCAAGAGGTAACCGATACGTGGACGGGCAACACTAAGGATCTGTTCAAGGAGTTCCTTGAGGCTCGCTGGAAAGGCATTCGTCCGGTGATGTGGGGTAACCAGATTAAGGACGTGGAGCTGACCCGTGGTATTTACGAGGTGTCACTGAACATCAACCACGAGGACGACCTCGCCTTAGCCCTTCAAGAGCAAGAGCAAGAGCAAGGCAAGCCACAACCACAAACCAAACCACAGGCTGAGGCTCCTGTAAGCGCTGCCCCAGCAAGTGTTGCTCCTGTAAGCGCTGCCCCAGCGGCTAAAACAGCAGCTGCTGCGAAAGCAGCTCCGGTAGCGCCAGCGCCTGCAGCCACTGCGGCTGCCACGCCTGCTGCGCCCGCAGCGCCCGCTGCTGAGAGCAAGGCCGCTCCAGCCGAGAAAAAGAGCACGCCTAAAGCGAGCACCACCAAGATTGCGGTGAAAACTAAGAGAAATACTTCCACTCACGCCAGCAGCAAGGAGGGCAAATAATGGCTAAAGTGCTAGTAGTAGGCGCAGGTATCTCCGGCCTGCTCGCTGCTTGTTTTGCTGCTGACAAGGGTCACGACGTCAAGGTCTTAGCTTACGGCCAAGGCGCCCTGACGGTGGCCGGTGGCATCATCGACTTATACGGTTATGACGAGCAAGGCAATCTCGTCACTGATCCGCTGCAACACATTGCGACGCTGCCCAAGACCCACCCCTATGCCTTAATGGGAGCGCAGCGTGTTGAGGAAAGCCTCGAAGCCTTTAAAAAGCTGACTGCCTCTCAGGGCTATCACTACTATGGTGATGGCCACCACCAACAGCGCGTCCCTACGGCCATTGGCTCTTTTAAGCCATCGTGCTTAATCCCACAAACCATTGATGGTAGCGCCGCCTTTGACCGCCCAAAGATCGTGGTGGTCGGCTTTAACCTCCTTAAGGACTACTATCCAAAGCTCATTGCCAAAAATCTCCACCACTTCTTTGGCAAGCTCAAGGAAGTCACCATTGAGGAGATCACGCTGCAATGGCCAACCGGTCGTGGCTATCGTGATGTGAGCGCACTGGATTTAGCCCGCGATTTAGAAACCAGCGTCGGTCAGCTCAACTTTATCAACCAGTTAAAAGGCAAAGTCGGCCCTGACTGCGCGGTGATCATTCCCCCAATCTTAGGTGAGCGCCCAGAGCTCTCCGCTGCCATCCAGCAAAAGCTGGAGCAAGAGCTCAACACCAAGCTCATTGAGGTATCAGCCATTCCGCCATCGGTAACCGGCTTACGCCTTGACCTCCTCTTACACCGCGCCTGCGAGCAAAAGCATGTGACCGTGATCGATAAAGCCCAAGCTATTGGCTTTACTGGCCTTAAAGCTACCGCTGAGAATCTTAGCGGCAAGCGCGATCCATACGGCCCTGTACCAGGCATCTGCAAGAGCCTGATTACTGGTGGCTATGGCCGCGAGCGTGAATATGCTGCTGATGCTTTTATTATTGCCACCGGCGGTGTCTTTGGCTCGGGTTTAGTAAGCTCCATGGGCCAGATGTACGAGCCTATTTTTGACCTGCGCGTACCTGTACCTCACGAGCAAAAGGATTGGTCACACCAATACCTCTTCTGTGGTAAGCCACAGCCATTTGCCTCCTATGGCGTGGCCGTTAATAAGCACTTACAGCCAATTGACCCTGAGGATCCTGACGAGCACGTCATCTTCCACAACGTGCAGTTTGTGGGACGCAGCTTACGGGGCTATGACTTCTGCTTTGAGAAGTCGGGTAATGGCGTAGCGGTAACTACGGCCTACCATGCGGTGTGCGAATTAGAGCGTAACTTAAAAGAGAGCGCGGACGTGATGGCCCGTGCAGCACGCTACTAGGAGGGTGGCAGCGATGGCTTCTATCATTAAGCACGACAATCCAGATGCATGCGTTAGCTGCAATATCTGTCTTACGGCCTGCCCTGTGGCCAAAGCCACCCGTCTGTACCGTGGTCCAAAGCTCAACGGCCCTGCGCTGACGCGTTTACGCTTGCTGGTGCAAGAGAACGACGACCCCATGGTCAAGTTCTGCTCCAACTGCAAAAACTGCGATCGCGTCTGCCCTAATGGCACCTCCATTTCGGCCTTTAACATGAAGGCCCGTGCTGACTACTTTAAGCACAACCCACACGATCAGGCGGACTTAATCTTAAGCCGCAATGAGACGCTGGGTAAGCTCATGACCTCCATTCCTTTCATCTCAGGCCCTATTGCCAACATCGGCATGAAGGTCGCCTCAGCCACCAAGATGATTGAGAAATTTGGTGTGAGCACCATGGCGCCGCTGCCGAAGTACGCCACCATGCCGCTCAAGCTGCGCGCTAAGCTCTTAAAGCAGCCATCTTGCCCTACCAAGGTGTTGTTCTTTCCTGGCTGCTACGTCAACTACAACGAGCCAGAGCTAGGCGTGGCCCTCATTGAGGTCTTAAACCGTAATAATGTTGAGGTCATTATCGACCCACGCTTAAGCTGCTGCGGCTCGCCAATCCTCTCCACCGGCTATTTAGACGAAGTCGAAAAGCACGCTCGCAAGAACGTGGCGGTGCTGAAGGAGTATGCCGACAAGGGCATCGACATCGTCACCACCTGCACCACCTGCTCGCTGTTTTTAAAGCAGGAGTATGAGGAGCTTTTTAACCTGCCAGAGGTGCACGCCTACGCTCCACGCGTTTATGAGGCTATGGAATACCTCATGATGCGCAACTCCAAGGGCTTCTTTGTGAAGAGCTTTGCGCCATTAGGTGGCCGCAAGGTGGCCTACCACACGCCTTGCCACTTAAAGGTACAGGGCATGGGCCGTCCGACCTTAGATGTGCTGCGCTTTGTGCCTGGGGTTGAGGTGGAGGATCTCAATGCTGGGTGCTGCGGCTTATCGGGCGTCTACGGCTACAAGAAGGAGACGGCTGCCATTGGCAGCGAGATTGGCTCCAATCTGCGCCATAAGCTCAAGAGCAGTGCGGCTGACGTGGGCATTTGCGAGTGCAATATCTGCCGCTTACAGATGCAAAATGGCACCGAGAAAAAGGCCATTCACCCCCTGTACCTGCTCGTCGAGAGCTACGAGAAGCGCGCTAAGAGCAATCGCTAAGCTGAGCTGAGCTGCTAAGCAGACAGCGCTTCTTAGCACCCAACGTGGTTGGGGCAGTAAGGCTCCGCCGCTTCGTTTTAGTTTTCTTAAGGCACGATCAACCTTATCCCGCCATGCCGCTCTATGGTTGGACGGTAGGGAGGTAAGCCCTGCTTACCACTCTACTGATCGCTTTACCACTCCTGCTGATCGTTCATTACTCCCGCGCCTCTGCGTTGTTCTTTCTGTAAGACTAAGCGCGCAGTTAAGTGATAACTCCCCTCTTTTGCTTTGCCGGTGCAGTGCGAAGACGGGTCGCGGTGCTCATGAAACGTAAGCCGCGCTTATTTAAAGAAGCCGCGTAATTCCCTATGCGTAAGCGTAGGGATGTAAGCGGCCAATACCAGCACCTGTTATAGTGTTACTAAGAACTCAAGAAAGGACATTTTGTCCCTACTTGATGGGGGCTTTGTGGACAAGCCCGTAGTGATCCGCAATCTACATCAGAAGATCAGATAGCGGCTCGCTACTAGAAAAAGCAGTGTTAACACTGTGTAAAAGCAGAGTTAGCACTG
>JAHLFE010000141.1 GCA_018884035.1 Candidatus Anaerobiospirillum pullicola | reverse complement strand
TGAGTCTGTATAATTGCCCTCAGTGGCTAAAGGCTTGTTTTTGTTTTGTAACATGGGGTGACATTATGTCATCTGTTAGCAGCCTTTAGCCTTCTGCACCACCTTGGTGAGTTAATTAATGGCAGTCCCCTGTTGTTGATGACAATGATGCGGAAATTAGGGCCGATGTCGCGATTGCCAATCATGCTCATGTCATAGTAAAAGGCCAGATCGCCAGTCACAGCTATTGTTAAGCGCTGCGGATCACTCCACGAGTGGCCCACAGCCGCTGATACAGCCCCGTCAATGCCAAAGCCGCCGGTATTACACGAAACAGTCACGCCATGCGCAAAGTCAAAACAATTGGCCATGCGGTACGCATTCAGGATCGAGAAATGTACCGAGCACGGGCGCTGTAACTTCTGCGATAAAAGCTCACAGACCAGTGGTGTACTCAAAGGCAATTTAGGCATAACTACGCCCGCTCTTGCCTGAGCAATACGTCCAAAGTAAGTGCTATCGCAAGGGAATTCCGGCAATTGCAGCATGCGCGCAAAGAACTCTGTCTCGCTCATGGCAAACATGACCTGAGGTATGCGGTGCTGACGGCAATGATACTTACCATCTGCTGGTAACAGCATGGTGTTAGCTTGCTGAAAGATCACATCCGCAAGGTAGTCAGCGCAAATACCGCCCAGATCCAAGATCACATGCGGCAACAGCGTCGCATTCAGTGGCAAGAGCGCACTGAATACCGTAGTCAGCACTCTATTGGGGCCGTTATAGTTCGAGTTGTGCTCACACAGTACAGGGATACCATGTTTCTCGACGAATTGCCCGATAAGTTCCAGTGTCTGTGGCGCAAAGCGGGGATGCGCACCAATGAAGAGGGCAAAGTTTCTGTCTTTTAAAGAGCGCCAATCCACACGCCCTAATTCCGTGGCATTAAGACAGACAGTTGTGCTGAAATCTTGTGGTAAGGAGCGGTCTTGTAATGTCGGCCAGTCACAAACGCTGGGAACATTAATGTGTACCGGCACCCGCTGATACTTGGCAGTAATTAAGGCCTCATTAATGCGCTCTTGGCAGATAATGCGATCTACTGGGGTCTTAATTACAGGCAGCTCCACATGCAGATAGGCACAATCAAGCGGACCGAAACTGCGATCGATATGCTGTGGAGACAACGCTAAAGCAGAGCCAAAGGGATTGTAAAAAGTGATTGCAATGACAGGGATGCGCCGGTAATAGCACTCGGTCAGTGCCGAGAGGTAATTGCGGCTGGCTGTCGCTTCTGTACAGGTAATGAGCACCGGCTCTCCACACTCATCTGCCCATCCCGAGGCGGCATATGCCGCTGAGCGCTCATCCACCACACTCTTGCAAGTAAAGAAAGGGTTCTGCTGTAAGAGCAGATTGAAGTAGGCGTTCTGCATACCAGGACTGGCGACCAAACGCTTAATGCCAAAGGCTTGCAGCATCGCCGCTAAGTAGTGAGCAACAGTCATCTGCATGGGGAAATCCTTGAGGTGTGTTGAGAGGGTGGACAATCAGAAAAAAGTAATCTCATAAGTAACGGCTGTATGGCTAAGAGGCTATATGGGGCTAAGAGAGGGCGACGTCATCGCCCTCGAGATGCAGGGGGCTGGTGAGCTTGAACTTTTCTTAGGGATGATGCGCTTGCACGCGGACATCTCCAATCAGCCGCAATCACACCGCATCAGTAATGAATCAAGGGGCTGCAACAGCCAGCGCTTATCGTTAACGCCGATAAACATCAGGTTTTTGCGGCGGCAGTGAGCAGCACAGAGCGCATTCTCAGGGCAACGATGCAAGATAAGCAGGGGCAGTCGGCAGTCCTGATTGCCCTAAATGCCGTCATCTCTTAAGGCCGCTGGCCTAAAACTCGGTGATACGACCAAGGCCTGAACAGATGTTTATGCCTTTGCTTAGGCCTTAGCTACTTGGCTATCTTAGCTTGGCGTGGCTTGACGTGTGGACAAAACCGCATTCACAGCAGCGACAGTGCTTTGTTGCTGCTGCAAAGTGGTGAAAAAGAGCTGGCGCGCAATTGGCTCGTGAGCGGAGTCGTGCAACGCGTCATTGGACTGCAATACAGTTGCTGCCGACACCTCGTGGCCATAGCGAATGTGGTTACGCAATAAGTTAAAGAGCTGCACCCCCTGAGGAGAATTAACCACAATCAAACTGGTGCCACGGAGTGCATACGGGAACTTAGGCACCAGCTGCTCAATGCCCCAAAAGTCACCTAAACTCAGGTCAGCAGGTCGATTGAGATTAGTGTAAGAACAGTGATAGCAGCTTGGTCGCAGGCTCCAACTTTGGCTATAAGCCACATAAAAGTGGTTTTGCGCTGCTGGTTGCACCAAGCGCTTGGCTTCACCTTGGACTACCACCAAGGGCTGTGTCCAATTTTTCGTTTGCGGATGAGGCACCCTAAAGTTAATGCCCTTAATCGCCCCTAACTCTGCTGCAGCATCATAGAGATAACACTTAAGGCTCAATGGTGATGGCACACCATGGCAAACTAAATCCGCCGTAAAGAGTCGCTCTTTAACCTCGGCAGGTTGCGCCGAACACAGAGCCGTTACACCTGATATTTCGCAAGGAGTACCGATAAAGAGCACCTTGTGCCCTTGCTTAAGCAAGTCTAAGGTCTGCGCCAGCACCTCGTGCTTATTGCTCTGTACGTACTTGGAGCCGCAAAACTGCACCACTTCCTCTACAGTGCGAGCGATGACGTGCTCGGCTTCTTGGGTTTGCGCATTGAAGCGGCAGCCCACTACCACACCACCTGCACGGATAAAGCGGTGCGCTAAGACAAAGCCGATGCCTGTGGTGCTTGAGCCATACAGAGCCTTGAAATCAGGCTTCAGACTCAGTGCAAAATAGCGTTGCGCGCAACCAGCATGCTCTGTATTGCGCTGCTGTGTCCCTTGCGCAGTAAGACCTTGGACTCTGGCTGTCTGCGCTGTCTGCGCTAACTTTGCCTGAGCAACCTGCCGTTTCAGCACTGGGCATTGCTGATAGCACTGGCCACAATGCGTGCACTTAGCCTCATCGATCACCGGTTCTAAAAAGCCCTCGGTGTTAGGCTGCATGCTAAGCGCATGGTCAGGGCACATGGCTACGCATGCACTACAACCAGTGCATTGCTGCGCGGCCACCACAGCGGAGATGTTGGCTGAAGACAGCTGCTGCTGTTGCAGCTCGGGCTGCCGTTGCAGCTTTGGCTGTTGCTGCTTATGCAGTTGTTGCAGCTTCTGCTGGTGTCGTCGTTGCTGCCGCTTGTGCTGTTGCTTGTGCTTCTTGCTCATGACCTAATCCTCCACGATCTGACGTAAAAGCTGCAGCGAGGGCTCACGTAAAGCGGCAATGCCACTGTTATAAGCGGCTGCCAGTTCGCGATTACGTGCTGTGAGCTCCTCACTGCTCTTACCTTGCAGCTCAGAAATCAAGACGTCTTTAATTCCAAAGACGTCCTGCAGCCTGGCAAGACGCGGATCGCAGCCATTACGATAGAAGTACGAGAACGGGGTATTGAGGATCAGAGAGAAAACCACCCCATGGAAGGAGTTGGTGAGCACCAACTGCGCATGCGCCACAAAGTTCACAAACTCATGCGGCGCAGTCACAAAGCGTGACTGCCAGCGTAAGTGCAAGCGCTGCATGGTCTGCGCAATACGCGGAGTTGATACCGTCTCACATGGAGAGATGTCGAGTACTGCCAAGTTAGGCTGGTGCGTCTGCTCGCGATAGTGGGCAATCAGCTCTAACGCCGCAATCACATCATCTTCTTGCGTGCCGTAGAGGGTGCTAAAGCTGTAGTACAGGATGTAAGGCTCGTTCTTGACCATACGCTCAGCGGTCATGACGTGATAGTCAGCGCGGTCAAGAAGAAAGGAAGGGTCTAAGGCCGAAGTAACCGGCCCCAAAGGAGGGGAAAGGTGACAAGAGTTTTGGAGAGTGTCGAGCCATGTGGGCTCACGCAGGCTAATAAGACGGAATTGCTGCCAGCCCCTAACCATAAAATCGCGGTAACGCGCAAAGGCTGGATCGCTCGGCAGTGAGGTGCCAAAGCTCGCCGCGTAGGCGTAATATCTACAGGCTACCTCCCCTAGATACAGAAGGCAGTGCTGCAAGCCCGAAAAACTCCGGCTTTAGAGCAAAACCATTGGCAAAGCACCAGACCCAATCGGAGCCGACCACGTATTTCATGTTAAGCCCCTGCTCTACAGAGCCCTTTTGGTCTGTTACGTTGCCTACAATGGTACGTGGTACGCGCAGCACCATACTACGGCAGAAGTGCTCAAGCCGCGCTGACGCGTCATCATGGTCTTGAAAGCCTCTAAGGCGCGTTTTTTATCAGCGTCGAGATCGCCTGTAGGCTGGCTCATGACACGATTAGAGTGGCTGCGACCACCCAGATAGCACTCTAAAGGCTGAGTAGGCACTAAGCCGACAGCAATGGGTTCGCTAGCGGCAGGACGAGCTGCAACCTCTTTGCGTAGAGCAGTGATAAGAGCCCATGCTTGTAAGTGAGCGCCGTAATTATCGTTTTGCGTGTGGGCTAGTGTGAGCACGCCAATAGCTTGCACAATGACAGTCCTCCATTACGGTTAGTGGACACAGTAACAGGAAATAGAAAAGGTGCACGGCACCATGATCGGGTAACGCCTCAGAGGTGAGGTGGTAGTTGTTGTTGTGTGGGTGGGGATGGTGGCGGTAGCAGCATGAGTAGTAGTAGTAGTAGCAGTAGCAGGATCATCGGATATAGCAAGCGTACAGCTCGTTACCACAGTGGCCATGACAAGGGACATATCTACAGGATGCCATACCCACGCTCCAGCACTCTCAGGAGCCGCCATCGCACAAGGCCAAGACAGCTCGCAGCAGAGGTGCTTTAGCGTGAGTGATCTCATAAGTGACGGCTGTAGAGTTAAGTGCTGGTAACGCTCCACACCTCGAGATAGATAAATGATGCAGGCGCGCCTGATCCTATTGTAAGGATGGTCACCCCCGCTTGCCTTAAACTCCGTCATCTCTGCAGTCAGTTGTTCCTTTGCCTTGTAGCCAGTGCTTCCTTGCCCCAGAGCCAAGATGCACAGCGATATCTTAGCACGCACTGCTGCAGCCGCTGCTTTTTGGCAATAGCCACCACGTATGGGACGGGCGCTGGAAAGGCTATCTGCGCCGTGATTAAATTGCTTGAGGGGCAGGCGCTGTTACATGAGTCTGATTAAAGCCACCGCACCGATAATCAAGACCAAACCCAAGATCTGGGTGAGCTTAACGCGCCTCACCTCAACTTCCCACATGCCAATGTGATCCATGAACATGGCACAGCACAGCTGCCCCGCCACACCTAAAGTCATAGTGGCACCAGCACCAATCAGTGGTACAAAGATAGCGGCAGCCACGATATTGGTGGCGCCCATAAAGCCGCCAATAAAGATCCAATAGCGTCCCTGCACTTTGATCTTGAGGATGCGCAGGGGTGATTGCCCACAGCAGATTGCCACAAGCAGCGCCATGACTGCGGTCACTACCATCGAAATCAATGCGCATAGCAGCACCGAATCGAGCTTTACGCGGAAGATAGCGTTAATCGCGCCTTGAGTGGTCAGCAGCGAGCCCGAGACACATCCCACTAAGAACCAGCCCACCGTCGCCAAGGAAATCTTAGAGCCATGCTTGCGCAGGTGGCGCGGCAAATTGAGCGCAATGGCCAAGCCGATAAGCATCAGCGCCATAGCAAAGAGACGGCCCACACCAAACTGATGCACCGGCAAATCAAAGAGGCCACAAGCATCAAAGACTAAGCCTGAGACCATCATGCCGGTCATGGTCGAAAGCGAGGTGCCGAGCATGCCGATGTTAGCGCTAAGCAAAATCGCCACGATTAAGATGATCATACCTAAGGGGCCTGACAAATACAGCCACCAATCAAGGTTCAGCAAGTAATCCAGAGGACGGTAAAAGCTCTCTCCTGTGACCACAATTAGCACCGTGAGGATGATGGCACCGATACTACAGTTGATGCAGGAGGCCAGAAAAGGCGAGCGCAGCTGGCGCCGGAGATTGCCGTTAGCAGCCATCTGTAACGGAATCACAAAGCCCGTGATAAAGGCCAGAGTAAGCAGTGCAAACATGACTCTTCCCCCTAACTAAATGCGGGGGCTATTGTATCCCATCTGGCTTTAGCGGTATGGCCAAACCGTGAGTTACCTGTGGTAGCTCTGTAGCACGTAACGGTGGCCTTCATTGACAAAGAATGGCTGGGTAGCTGGCGTTGTCGACAATACGCAAAAGATGGAACAGCTCACCGCTGGGGCTCATGAGCGGTGCACTCGTCGCAGTGCTCCACAAAGTCCTTGCACACGTCGGAAACCTGATAGTGAGCATCAAGCGTCGCTACCGCGACGTATATTATTTTGAATCTCAGCACAGAGAATGCGCTTAGTGCTGTTCACTGCCTCAGCAAAAAACTGATGTTTATCGGCGTTAACGACAAGCTCTGACTGATGCTGCCCAGCGATTCATTACTGATTCGGTGTGCTTGTGTGCTGATTGGGGATGCCAGCGTGCAAGCTCATAGCCCCTATCTTGAATCCCAGCACCGATCATGCGCTCAGTGCTGCTCACTGCAGCCGCAAAAAC
>JAHLFE010000140.1 GCA_018884035.1 Candidatus Anaerobiospirillum pullicola | reverse complement strand
GCATGCATGCATGCATACATGCGTGCCCTAAATTCCGTAATTTATTAAGTCAGTCGTTCCTAGCCACCAAATTTTGAGTGGAGCCCAAAAGCTTCATGGAGGCAGGCTCGGGGTGCGTTGGTGTGCGTGGTGGTTGTGCTGCCATCTCGGTGGCACTTAAGGCTCTACTTAGCCTTGGTTGCTCACTGGCTATAAGAACCAGTGGCGAGCAGACAGTTATGATGAGTAGGGGCAGGTACACTTGACATTAACACTGGGGACAGCAAGCTAAGCTGAAGTGGCTAAGGCGCTGTCGCTTTGGCTTGGGCTTGATGTGCTGGTCCGTCATGAGGGTACCGCCGTCACTGTACGAGTTCTTTGCCAAACGGCGTGATATAGGGGAAAAATCACCCCACCGTGCAGGCCCAGCTCAGCGTACCGTCAAGCATGGGGGCTTACAGCAGTAGCTCAGTGGCTGTAACAGGTGGGTGTCAGCAGCGATTCAGGCTGACTGTAGGGATCTCTTGCCTTAAGAGCACAAAAGGACAGGCTCAATCTACAGCAGGTGCAGATTGCAGAAACCCAGAGGGAAAAGAATAAGAGCCATTACCAACCCCAGCGCGTGATCGTTTACTGCGTGATCACGTGTACCATGTGTGGGCTTGTAAAGGGTAAGTTCCGCGTTTCACTTACGGAACGACTGCTCTATTTTGCGGACTAGGGCAGCTGGCAAAGATAGGTGCGTCTTTTTTGGTGCCTGTGTAAAGCTCGATTCTCAAGGGCACTGCTGTTTGCGCAGCAGCGAGGGGGCAGGAGATAAAAGCGTAAGAGCGAGAGACCGTCGCGTAACAAAAAGCGATCTCACCAGTGAATGGGAAAAATTATAGCCAATCGCTCTGCAAAAATCATCCCTGAGCTGTGGAGGAATGTGATGTTGGTGCGGTTATGCTCACCGGGCAGCGTGGCGCTTGTGTGGTTGTGGCTGCTTTTGGAGAGTAGCCACGCACTAAAGCTGAGGGAAGACGCTGGTTAGGAGGTCTGCTCTCATCACAGCAGAGGAGTCCCTGTGAGTGCGCACCTTACGGCCATTGGTGGGGCGTTTTTTCCTTGTGTGAGCAAAGCTACTTGCTATTAACCTCTTTTAAGATACGTCGCGGTAGCGACGCTCGACGCTCCATAGCAGCTTTCTGCATCAAGAGGCTTAAACCATTCTCACGAACGTAACACCACCATGGCTTTATGTTGCTCGTGGTGTGTTTCCATGCCCTTTAGGGATGAGTGTTGTAAGTGGCAGCTATAGCGCTTACAAGCTGGTTTGGCGCATTTTAATCACCCTTAGTGATGAGTTGCTAACGCTTTGAGCTGAGCTGTCAGCTCTTAGGTTCGCGGGTATGCCTCAAAAGCCGTAGGGATTGAGCGATCTCATAAGTGACGGAAGAGGGAAGGGGTAAGGGTAAGGGTAAGGGTAAGGTCACACCTTTCGAGATGAATGGTGCAGGTGAGTCTAATCTTATCTGAGACGGTGCACCCTGTTTACCCTAAAGTCCATCATCTATTAAGTCAGTCGTTCCTAGCCAAGGGAGTGGGTAGTGGTGAGTGGGGAGTGAACGTCGTGGTGCTGCAGAGTACAATCCACTGCCACTGCCACTGTTACGGTGACAGCGGCAGCAGGAGCTTAGGCTGCACTTTCTTTGTAGTGGTGCGCTTGGCTTTCGTGGTGGGGCGGGGCTCTGAGCGCGCAATCAGGAGGTTTACCATGAGCGTAGGTGTTTGCTGCGGCGCTACTCTTAAGATGAGGAGCTGTTAGGAGTTGAGCGATCTACGTCAGGTGCTCTACTCTACGTCAAGGTAAAGGCCGTATATTAGCGCTTTCTGCAAAGCAAGATGCAGCTTGCCGCCAGCAAAACAGTACCCGCCTAAACAAAACGGCCCCTGCTTGTACAGAGGCCGTAGGCTTCAAGGGGATCACCACAAAGGTAAAAGGTAAGCCCTGCTCTTACTGCTGTTCGCTGTCTTTAGCTCCCTTAGAGCGGCGCACACTAGGAGGCATTTGCCCCTCATCCGCAGATAGCCCCTCACTAAAGCTATCCTCAAAGGGATCGTCAAAGTCGTCAATCAGCTCCGCAGCTAGTGAGGCCAGCGAGTTGTTGTTCTTGGTCTTGGCACTGTGCTGTGGATTGGCACTGGTCGTCGCCTGTAAGTACGCCAGCGTTGCATCCTCATCTGTAATGCCACTGTGCGCTAAGAGCTCTTCATCGCTGTCAGCATGAAGCGAGGTGGCGACCACATCTGCAACAGCCTCTTGCATCGCCTTGACGCCTTCACCGGAGTCGTCTTGGGCGCCGTGCTCCGCATTTAAGAGCCCATTGTTCGCCCCACTGGAGATAAAGCGCTTTGGCGTCGCAAAGACCACATCCTGTGGCACCTCAGCCTTGTGCTGCTCCATAACATGAGGCTGTGGTTGTGGCTCCTCTGTGCCAGAGCCCGAGCGCGCTATGATGTCAGCCGTAGCCTCATCCTTGGCCTTGTAGGCAGGAGAGATCACATCAATCGCGTTGTAGTTAAGTGGCTGATTGCTGCTGTCTCCACGAATAGTCGCACTTAACTCCTCAAAGCTCGGATGGGTGTACTGGGCACGCACCATCACTGTTTGCTCTGGGATTTGTGGTGGTAGCGGCGTTGTCGCAGGCTGCAGCGAGGCATTTAAATCTAAGTGCAGCTCCGGCGCCGCCGTCGGCGCCGCCGCAGTCTCAGCTGCCGTAGCGCTCTGTGACGCTTCTTGCTCCTGTGCTGAGGTGTTCTGCTCCGCAGCAGGAGCAGCGTCCTCAAGGGCAGTAGACGCAGGAGCAGCACTATGCGCAGTATCAGCATCCGGCGCTGCTGCCTTAGCCTCAGCAGCTGCCTCTGCGTTCACGCTCTCCTCTGCCTCTGCCTCTGGCTCTGCTGTCGCTGTAGCTTCATCTGCACTCTCGGTAGCGTCTTCCTTAGTGGTAGTCGGCGCCGTCTCCGCAGTAGCTGGGGGGGCTACCTCAGTTTCAACTTCAACCTCAGCGTCATCTGCAGACTCAGCAGCAGACGCAGTTACAGCCACAGTGCTCTCACTCTCAGAGGTGGTGTCAGCATTTGCAGTTGGGGCAGATTCATTTTCACCCTCAGCCGCTGTGGACTCCGCTGTAGTGTCAGTAGCTAAAGTCTCGACTGTAGCCTCATGCTGCTCTACTGCGGTATGAGGACTGAGCTTGAGCTTGTCCGCAAGACTCTGCTCACTCTCATCTTGCTCCTGCGCGCTGCTTACAGCTTGCGCCGTCACAATAGTGTTGGCACTCAGGGCCGTAATCTCGGGCTCAGGAGCACTCTCCGCAGCTGGGGGCTCAGGGATAATGACCACACGCTCACCGCTTGGGGGGCTCGACTCACTAGCGCTGTCACTTACGGTCTCGTCCGGAGCTGATGGTTCCTCTTCGTGCTGAGCTTGCTCAGCCGAGGCGGCTAGCACCAGATTTAAGCTGGCTTCCATACTGAGGTCGGCATCGCGCCGTAAGTCCGCTGCCTGTTGCACCGCACGCAGACTCTTTTCGCCCGAGCTTAAGGTAGTGCTGCTGTGGCTGTCCTGAGCAGGGCTCGTCGCTGCAGGGGCTGCTTCGGCGCTGTCATTGCTGTTAGCGTCGGTTGTAGCAGCCGTGCTTACCGTTTCCTCAATCTCAGTCTCAGTCGCAGTTGCAGTTACAGCTGTGATCTCAGCTTCGTTTTCAGCAGTGTCTGGCGTGTCTGATGCCGCCACTGCTGCAGTCTCGACCTCTGGTACAGCGATGTCTGCGCTGACTGCGTTGTCTGCTACAGAGCTGCTCTCTGCTACCTCTGCCACGCTATTGCTGTTGTCTGCTGCCATAGCCGTGGCCGAGAGCATAGCCTCCGCCGCTAAAAAGCCATCAGGGGCACTGGCTGGGTTGGTGGCATAGGCAGTACTGCCCGTCTCCTCGGCCGTAGCGCTGGCAGTGGCTGCGTCCTCTGTAGCGGCAGCTGTCGTAATGTCAAGAGACGCAGCAGCTGGGTTCTCCTCATCTGGCTCAGCGCTGACACTAGCAGCATCAGCACTGGGGCTCAGGGGAACAGCGTCAGTAACAGAGGTATCACTTACAGAGCTCTCAGCGACTAAAGCGGCACTGTTTTCAGCTTTCTCGGACGTGCTGTCAGTGGCCAAAAAAGCAGAGGTGCCCTCCGTACTGTCATCACTTGGGCTTACCACCTCGTTTGTGCTTACTGTATCTTGGTCGACACTGGGCTTGGCAGCCGTGCTCTCGCTAGCAGTCTCTGTCTCGGTGGCCACAGTGGTGGCACTGGTGTTTCCCACAGAGGCAGCGACAGCAGTAACAGCGGCAGCAGGGGCAACGGCAGTAGTGGCCTCACTCTCAGTAGGACGTGGCTTAAACTTGCGCTTTAAGCGCTTGTATTGCGACTTGGAGATCTTGCCCTGACTTAAAGCTGCCTCTAAGTCAGCTAATTCATCCTCTTCTGTCGGGGCAGCACTCTGGGCACTGGCAATGGCGCTGGCAGTGGCAGCAGTTGGAGTAGTTGGGGCACTGGCCTCAGGGGCAATGACAGCAGCAGTGGTTGCAGTAACCATTAGGCTCTCTGCACTTGGGGCGGCAGCGCTAGCAGCCTCGGCTGCGGCCTCAGTCTCTTCCTCTGCTGCAGCACTGCTATAAGGCTCAGCACCGTCCTCAGGGACAGTAGCCGCGCTCGCTGCTACCACCTCAGAGGCTTTTGCTTCATTGGCGTTTGGCTGCGCAAAAGCTTCAGCTGCTGCAGTGGTAGCGGCGCTGGCTGCGGCCTCTGCGGCCTCTGCGGCCTCTGCGGCCTCTTCGGCCGCAGCGGTGGTGGCAGCAACAGTAGCGCTAGCTTGCTCTAAAGCAGAAGTGCTCTCTACCGCTTCATCTGTGGTGCTTACTGACTCGCTTGCAGCGACTGCCGTGTCATTTGCCGTGGCGGCTGCTTGTGGCTCAATCGCAGCGGCTGCTGCTGTTGCCACAGGCTCCGCCTCTGGAGCTTGAGGCTCTACTGCAGCCTGCGGCGCGGTCGCGACTGCATCTGGTGCTTCTGGCTCTGACTCTTGCGCCTGCTCTGGTGCCGTCTGCAGCTCTTGCTCTACCAGTTGTGCTTGCGCTTCCAGCTCCGCACGAAGCTGCTGCTGCTCTTGAAGCTGCTGTTCTTCTTGTTGAGCCTGCTCTGAGAGCTGCTCTTGCTTTGCTTTTAAGGTTGCCAGTTCGCGCGCGCACTCAGCAGCATTGTGCGCTGCCAAGGACTCCATCATCGCTGCTTTTTGCAGCGCATCAAAAAGCTTTTCCGTCTGCGCTTGCGCGGCGGCCTTACGCTCCTTTTCTGCTTGCTCTTGTGCTTGCTTGGCTAAAGCGGCTTCATTCTCGCGCTGGGCTTGCAGCTGCTTTTGCGAGACGACGCGAATCTTGTAATCACCCGATACAGTCGAGCCATCAGCAGTCTTAAAGTCACTAAAGTCGTAGCCCCCCTCACTCTCGTCATTTACAGTAGAGGCACTAGCAGCAGGGGCGGTAGCCGTACTTGGGGTCACGGCAATCGCCGTTGGGTGGGCAGGTACGTCCTCAACTTCCTGTGGCTCTTGACGGGCTAAGGCTGCAGCTAAATCAGGAGAGGTACTCGAGATAGCAGTCGCTGTGCTCGACTTCACCGCTACGGCATCAGCCACGTGTTGTGGGGCGGTAGGGTCAAGGCGCGAGGCAAACTCACCCTTACGGGCGGCAGCGGCAGCAGCTGCGGCGACGGCATCGTCTGTACCCTTTTTGCCATTAGCGGTGACAAAGTCAGCAAAGGTACGATCAATCTGCGGCTGAGGTGGTAGTGGACGGCGCTCAATGGCGGTATTTCCCACATGGCGCTGTGGCTTGACCTTAACGCGTGTTGCACCTTGCTCTTGCTCTGGCTCATGCAGCGCCTGTTGCAGCGCTGGAGCTAAGGAGCTTTGGCCTACCGTAATGGTGCTGACAGCAATCTCTTCACTCTCTTCTGCCGCGCTGTTGACGAGATCGGCAGGGCTAATCATACCCTGTGGAGTCGACACTAAGGTGGCAGGCTCATGATAGGTAGCGCTAAGAGCTTCGTGGGCGCTCGTACTCAGGGCCTGAGAGGAAGTCTCCTGCATCTCTGCCTGCACGGCGGCATCATACTCTGAGGCCATAACGCTACCGGCATCAAGAGCAGCCTCAGGAAGAGGATAGGCGTCCTCTGTCAGGTTACGCTCGAGGTGCTCTTGAGCGGCTGGTACCGAGATAATAGTGGTGTCGTTATTAGTCGCAGTAATAAAGCTACGGCGCTGGTACACCGGAGCGGTAGGTGTAGGAGCCGGTTGCGGCTTCTCCTCCGGTAAGAACTCCTCAGGGGTACCAATAAAGGCTCCCTGTTGCAGCTGATGGAAGTTATCAGCGGCAAAGGCTTCTTGGGCCGATTGTTCGGTCACAGCCTGATCACGCCACCATGGGGTGTGTTCTGGGATAAATTGGCGGGCACCGCTCTGACCTAAGGCCGTGTTATAGCCACTCCCCTCGGCGCGGTCAGCCTCTTCATTAATGCGTCCGGTGCCTAAGTTATGATGCGCCGTGCTCACCCCATGCGCTGAATCCGCGCCTATAGAGTGAGCCATTGCCGTGGCAGCATTAATTGGTGGCAATGGGGTAACGCGATTACGGTTATCAATAATCGCTGTCTGTGCCGACATGGCCATAGCCTGTTGGGGGGCGGGCGCTGCTACTGGCGCTGTGGTCATGGGGATGATGTTAGCGCTGCCCTGATCTTGTAAGGCCTGCGCGCGCTGCTGATACTCAGCTGCTGAGCGCTTTTGGTAATCGGGTGTGGTGACGGCCGTTAAGGTAGGAGTACGCTGACCTTGGGTTGCTTGCTCGGCAAATTCAGCACCGTAAGCATAACTTGAGACCGAAGTGGCGTGGGAGAAGGCCTGATGATAAGGCGCGTGCTGATCTGCAAAGGCAATAGCGCTGTCCGATGGGATGTAGTTTGGATCCTCATAGAGGCGTGTATTGACGTTTGGCAGCTGCAAGTGCTCGAGCATCGAGGTGCCGGTGCTGATAGGATCGTCGTAAGGAGGGATCTCGTAGGTGTCACCAAACTTAGCCCGAGCAATCTGTTGCGCGGCTTTGACGGCCATCACGGCCTTATTGGCATGAGCCTGTAAGCTGGCGATATAGGCCTGCGCTTGGGCACGCGTCTGTGCTGACACTGGGGCTGGTTTATTGCCGACAGTGCTACGCCGCTGCGATGGCAGTGGGGCTTGACTCTGCGCTTGCGCTTGAGTTTGCGTGCGGCTGCCATTGCTGTGCATTGGCACATTGGCAGGTGCGTTAAAGGGGGCGGGAACGCCTTGTAAGTGGTTAGCGCGTGGCATAGCAGGAGTGTTGTTTTGTGCTGATTGTTGTGGCGCAGCAGCGGCAGCAGCCATGGCTTCGGCTACGGTAGGACCGGTTGAATGTTGATTCGTCATGGTTGTACCACTATTCTGAGCTGGTTGAGAAGAGGAAGAAACTTGTGCCGCTGCTCTATCAGGGCGGTTGTGAGTAGTTGACGCTAATGACGCCAGATCTGACGCCTTAGCTGAAGCCTTAGCAGGCGTCAGCTGTTGGTCTGGAGCTTCTTTGCCCATGGCCGCCGTCACCGCTGGTACTTTGTTAGGTTGCGGTGGGGGTGTACCCTGATCCGCGCTGTCTTTACTGTCAGCGCTTTCAGGGCTGGCTGCACCTTGAGCTTGAGCCACTTCCGGCGTGGTCACGGTAGCTGCTGTCGCTGCTGTGGTGGCCTCCTTAGCAGGCGGCGCATGGTGATAGGTGGTAATGGTGTTGCGATCGTAGAGCTCGGGGTGGGCAAGCTCCGGTGTATGGTGCGTGGTCTGTTGCTGGTAGACTCCGTCCACTGCTGAGGTGATCACCGTATTGTCGCTGTAGGCCTCATCGACCTCACTACCCTGAGCGCTGTCTCTGCTCTGTGGTAGCCGAGCACCCGTGGCGGTGCCATAGACAGCGCTATAGCCAGTAGCACTAGCACTGACAGCGCGTTGTGCTCCGCCTTGTTGCGGTGCAGAGAGTAGGGCGCCATTGCCCCTGCCCATGGATATGTCAATGCCTGCCTCTGGCTGGGGCAGAGGAGGAAAGTAAAGCTGACGGGAGTTACCTTTACCCTTACCATTTAAGCTGTGCCACAGATCTTGTAAGGTCAGTTCAGTGCTGATATGCGTGGCCGAGCGTGGCGTGACCGGTACTTTTTGCGCCTGTGGGCTAAAGCGTGAAGCGGAGATAAAACTGGTGCTGTCCCAATCTTGGGGCGTGGAAAAGTCCTTAAAGGACGGCAGTACCTTGCGCTTGGAGCCGCGTGCATTTGAGGTGCTATTACCTGTGGTGGTGGTGCGATCCGCAAGTGCTGGGCCTGTAGTGGAAGTGGAGAGGAGGGCACGAGCTAGTGGTGACCACTTGATCTGTGGTGCTGCTTTGAGCGCACGTGGGGCAAAGCCCTGATAAGGGGCACAGATTTGTTGCCATGAGGCGCCCACGCGTGGCTCGTAGATAGAGCTTAAGTTGGTAAAGCCATATTGGCCGACACTCAGGGCATCGGCGCCCTGTGGTAAGGCCAGAGCAGTATGCCGGGCGCTGCGCGCAGCTGGCAGCTGGGCAGGGGCATTGTTAGCCGCGTAAGCGACGGTAGTAGCACGCAAGCCTGCGTAAATAGGATTGACCTTAGCGGCAGGATGGGCACAGATAGCGTCAGGGTAGAGGGAGGTATGGCTTAAAGCTTGAGCCTCGGCCAGAGCCTGTTGGGCTTGTGCTTGCGCCTTAGCTACCGCTTGCTCTTGCTCTTGGACAAAGGCACGGGTACGGCTGCGTGGTAACCACGCGCGATCGATCTTTTTGTCAGCAGGCAGCATGGCTGCCTTGACGGGAGTGCTCAGTAAGGAGGGCGAAACACTGGCCGTGACACTGTAAAACTGTGGCCGGTACTTAGCGTCGTCGGCAGAGGCGGCAAAGTTATCGTTGACGGTATTGGCCGTAGGAATAGGGATTTCTTGGGGGATAAAGGCGATCTCTTGGCCTTGGTGGTAATAGCTCCAACGATAAGGTGCGAGGTGTGGCTCGTCGTTTACCTGACCATAGGCGGGGACAGTGCGTCCGGCTTTGACTTTATCGGCGGTAATGAGGCTAGGCTGGAGTTGCTGGCTGGCGGCAATCGTATCTTGCACTTGCGCCTGTGCACGCACAGCACGCACTTGGGCCTGATCACTCTCCGAGAAGGCAGCAGGGGCTAGACCTACAGGAATGAGGTCACGGATACGATTGTGCTCATCAAGAAGCAGGTGCAGCTTGCTGCCTTTAGGCTGACCGTAACGGGTGCAAACAGAGATCACTTCTGCGGCAGCTTCTTTCTGTACGCCTATGAGCTGACGATTTTGCTTTTGCAATAAGCCGGTCAGCGGGTCGAAGAAGGCTTGTCTCTCGTAGAAGTAGACATCGCCATTGGGCTGTTTTTGCAGCTCAATAGCGGTTTTGATCGCGCTGTTAACAGTCATAGGAAAATAACCAATCCCCTTGCCACGGGCAGTTGCTGCGTCACGGTGTGCTGTCTTTATCTGCATAAAGCATGAGGCTCAAGCAGCTTTTTGGGCGACGTCGGCACAGTCAGGGGTTATTGTAGCGAAATAATGTGGCTACGTCGCGTCTTTTAGGCGGCTAATGTCAGAGAGTGCTAATTTTCTTGCAGAGCGGGCACGCATGATGATGTGCAGGGATCTCTCAGGGTCAAAATCCTGAATGTCCATTGCGAGGATGTGGGCAGAGTAGTGTGGGATTTTTTCCCCTGTGGGAGCACAGCGATTTGCCATTAGCCTACCGCAGAGGTGCGTCGCGGTAGCGACGCTGGTGAGCAATCCTTTGTCATATGGTACAACGCTGTCCCAGCACTGCCTAAGAGCTGACACCTACCTCGAGGTAAAACTTGAGTGCCAAGTGCGGTGCTTTACCTCAGTTTTGTGGCATAAGCCCCTTGCTTTAACCCATATTACCTTGAAGTAAGGTGCCAAGAAACGCCTTATTTATCCGCTTTGTAAAAATTAAGCTAGACATCCTCACGATCGGTCACACGATAGGCTGCAGCTTGGCAGCAGAGAGGATACTCATGATGGCCCTCATTGTGGGTAGGGAGGCGCTGGGCAGCGCGGCGTAAAGAGTCACTCTTTGCCAAAAATACAACCGCAGTGGCACTTTTAGCTGCCTTTCATTGACCGCCCGTTAGACCCATCCGTAAGATGAGGTCATTAGCCAAGAACGACTTACTTAATAGATGACGGAATTTAGGGTAAGAATGGTGCACCGTCCTAAGGTAGGCTTAGACCCACCAGCACCATTCATCTCGAGGTGAGTGACCTTACCCTCACGCATCCAAGCTTCCGTCATGTATTTCATGTATTAGATCACTCATTCCCCAGTACAGTAAGTACAGGAGGTGCCCCATGGCAGGAAGTGAGCACGATTTCGCCCTTTTGGTCGAGAATACTGTTGCCGATGACGTGCCTGCATCAAATGCAGCTGTGGCGTCTCAAGCGTCGCAGCAAGGTAAAGTTGCGCGCCAATACTACGATAATGGCATCCTCCGCTACGAGTGCACGCTGGTCATGGGCCGCGAAGAGGGGGAATGCCGTGCCTACTACGAGAGCGGCGCTCTCAAGTACGTCTGCCTCAAGAAGCAGGGCAAAATGCAGGGGCCTGCGCAGCACTTTTACGAGAGTGGCGCCTTATTTCAGGAGATGTACTTTGCTAACGATCTGCGTGAGGGCAACGTGCGGCAGTACTTTGAGAATGGGCAGCTTAAGGCCGAGATTCCTTTCTACAACGGCAAGGAAGAGGGCGAAGCGCGCAGCTATTACATTACCGGCCACCTCAAAGAGGTCATTCCTTTTCATGGGGGCGAGGTTGCTGGCGTGATTAAGCGCTTCTATCCTGGCGGGATGCTCTTTGAGGAGAGCGAGCAGCACTCTGGCCTGTGGCAGGGGGCGCACAACCTCTACTACGACAATGGCCAAGTGCAATTTACCAGCATGATGCGCGATAACAAGCTGCACGGCCTTACACGGGAGTATTCGCCCAGTGGCGTGCTCTTACATGAGTTTCCTTTTGTCCACGGTGTAGTGATGGGCATGGCTAAGAGTTACTACGATAGCGGTGCTCTGATGCTGACTACCATGTATGAGCGCAGTAAGAGGCAGGGATTGGAGATCTGCTTTAGCCCTGAGGGAGAGATCCTTTTTAGTGTCACCTACAACGCGGGGCTGCCCATCTTTGGGGTGAGGGGACATGGTAGATTTCCAAGCAAGGGCGCCGTTGCCAATGATGGGAGTGGTACCGCCTCCGTGTTAGCACTGGCTGCCAATGAGGATGGTATAGAGTCGCCAGAGGCACAGTCCCAGCCAAGGCCAAAGCCCCAGCCAAGGCCAAAGCCCCAGCCAAGGCCAAAGCCCATGTCAGAGCCAGATACTGTGTCGCGCTTGTCTGTGCTCAGTGCCGTGGTGAGTGCGCAGGAGGTGGAGGCAACAAGCTCGCGGCGGCTTAGTGCGCAGGAGCTGACGGCGTGGTCACAAGAGCGGAGACCACCACAGGGGCTGGTATTAGCACCGTGGACAAAGACGGGCTTAACGCTTGCTCTTTAGTGGTCGCAAATGTGAGCTACATGAGAGTATCTGCAAAATACGCATGATAAAATCACGCCCGCGAGACCAATGTGTCATGGTCTCAGGGCCTGCCTCGGCGACGTTGGTCACACCTTTTGTGAGGTGGAGACGAAGCGCAGGGAGGCAGGAGCTTGTGTGAGGGGCTCAGCTTCAGAGGGAGAGGGCTATCAGCCTCAGCGAGCCGTGTCCACCTCTGTGGCTCATACCACGTAGCGTTACCGTGAGTGCTAAGCTTGTACTATTAAGTACAAGGGGATAGTGCTGTGGTCGCTGCCAGAGGAGATCACTTCGACTATGCTGTCTTCTGCTGAGCGTGATGCAGATAATGCTGTGGCGCTGGTACTGCCAACAAAGAAGATTGTGCCGTCGGATCCATCACGTCCGACGGTTACAGCGAGTGTCGGTGAGGCAGAGCAGGCACCTCATGCCCACATGGAAAAAGAGTATTACGACACTGGTGCTCTCAAGCGGGTTGTGCCGCTGGTAGGTGGTGAAAAGCACGGTGTGGAGTACAGCTACTATCCCAATGGCGCGTTGAAAAAAGAGGTGCCCTATGTGCAAGGACAGCGTGAGGGGGAGGCACGTTTCTACTCGCTACTGGGTAATGTCAAAAAGCTCAGTACTTTTGTGGCGGACGTGAAGCAAGGACTCGCGCGCACGTACTTTAAGCACGGTGAGCTGAAAACTGAGGGCAATTACGAGCAAGGAGAGCGTCATGGCGAGCTACGGCGCTTTTATCGTAACGGTAAGCTCAAGGCTATTTCCCCATTTGTGATGGGCAAAGAGCACGGCGTGCGGCACACCTACTACGACTCCGGCATGCTTAAAAGCCGTATTACGTACCAGCATGGAATACGTGAGGGCGAGTTTATGGAGTTTTTTGCCTCGGGGCAGGTGAAGCGTAAGGGCACCTACCATTTAGGCAAGCTCCATGGTGTGTGCACCTTATTCTGGCCACAGGGTGGGCGCAAAGAGGAGGCTACGTACCGCTTAAATAAGCTGCATGGTGCCTTTTACTCCTACTACTCACAGGGGCAGCTGGCGCATGAGTCACTCTATCAGGATGATGCGTTAACGGGCGTGTCCAAGGACTTTGCCTTTGAGGGGCACATCATTCATGAAGTGAGCTACAAGAAGGGCGTGCGTCAGGGGCGGGAGAAGTACTACCACGCTAACGGGATGCTGATGCTCTCGACCATGTACCGCTTAGGCAAGCGTGATGGTGAGGAGCTCTACGCTGACAACACTGGTAAGGTGCTGTTTACGGTGGTGTACGCCCAAGGCAAGCCAGTAAGTGGCAAGCGCATGGATGGCAAGGCTATTGGCCAAAATGAGCTGCGGGCGTGGGCTTATTCGCGGTTGCTACCACGGCCTTATCGGGAGCAGGGCTTCAACTAAGAGGTAAGAGGCTCTGGGGAGCGGCAATTACCCTGCTGCTACAGAGCGTAGCAGCAGGGTAGAGACGGGCACTCTGAGGCGGCCAGAGATGAGCCCAGAATGTGGAGAGGAGCGTGAAGTAAGAACGGGGCGGGATGCTGCTTACGGCAGGGATAGTAAGCATAAGCAAAAGTTTGCCACCATGGCTACTCAGAGTAACTAACGGTAACCGCTTGCAGCACGTGGGCTACCGCTTCAGCACCTGACGGCGACTATCTCGATGGTATGTTGCCCCTCACTGGTGGTGAACTTATGATTTTGCGCAATAGGGAGTAGGGTAAGCCCGCAGCGGGAGTGGAGGAGTAAGCGCTGAACGCGTTACTAAGCAAAGGTAATGGTGCAGTTATCGAGACTGGCGATAGTGGCCAGTGACTCGACGTGAATATTCTGCTCACGCAGCAGGGAACCACCTTGTTGGAAGGCCTTTTCGATTAAGAAGCCCATACCGACGATCTTGGCCTGAGCTTGGTTAGCTAAATCGATGATGCCGCTAGCGGCCTTACCATTAGCGAGGAAATCGTCAATAAAGAGCAGGCGCTCACCCGCGTGGATAAACTCACCGGAGATGCAGATTTGGTAGGTGGTGTTTTTGGTAAAGGAGAAGACCTCGGTTACGAGCATATTGCTCATGGTGGATGGCTTCTTTTTCTTAGCGAAGACCACCTTTTTGTGGGCGAGGTAACCCAGCATTACGGCAGGGGCGATACCGCTGGCTTCGATAGTAACGATCTTGTCGTAGGAGGCAGGATCGAAGCGGCGATTAAACTCTGCGCTCATTTGCTCGAGCAGGTCAGGATCAAGCTGGTGATTAATAAAGCTGTCTACTTTCAAGATGCCGCCTTCAAGGCTTTTACCTTCTTGCTTGATGCGCTCTACTAAGACAGGGAAATTGTTAACCATCAGAAGCAATCCTTGATTGTGCTGGGCCATGCGGAGCAAGTGGACGTAGTCTACCGAGGAGCCGATGAAATAAGGGCTCCGGTAAAATAAATTTCGACAATTCTACTCTAGTGCAGTTGCTACATACAAGATGTTGCAAGGGAAAAATAAGGCAAGCGGTGGCAGCAGTGCCGTGCAGTGGCGGTAAGAGAAAGCTTGATCTATTAGTGCTGTGCGGGCGTAAGGAAGTAGGGGGCAGCTTATACCAAGGGGCTGGGCACAGCTGACAGGAGGCGCGTGGCTAAGCGTGAAGTGGGAGTACGCAACACGGTAGGAGAGGTGTGCTGAGGTTGTGGTGGCGGCTGTAAGCAGCTAAGTGGGGTAGGTAAATAGTGAGTGTATATACCAGTGAGGCATAGGAGGCACAGGGTATAGGGAGTGGGGCGTGGGCTTTGGGTAGTGAGCGGGGCTATCAGGTAGCGCTGCGAACGCTGGCATTAGAGAAGAGGGGCGCGGGTAGCAGAGTCGTGTGAGCGCTTGGTGAAAGGTAGCGCCAGCACTGGAGAGAGCAACAGGGGGAAAGGGCCAAGACCATTAGTACGGAACCTTAACTGTAAGTAGTGCGTGGCAAGCATTGCCGTTAGAGCAGGGAGTAGTGATAGGCGCTGCGGCAGCCAACCCCATGGACAGAAGCGCACCTCAGCAAGCCTGAGCGGCGGGGTTGAAAGCTAGGCCGCGCCACGGCTGGGCAGTAGAGCCATGCCGGAATAGGGAGTAGGGAGCAGTGCCTGAGACGCTAAGCCCAGCATAGGGGATAGGAGGTAGGGCGAGGTCTTAGGAGCGACGGTGCAGAGAGCACAAGTAGCCAACAGGGGCTAAAGCTCATAAATAAGCCAAAAGCCAGCTATGGTTTTTGTTAATTTTCTAAATTATGTTAATTAAAAATCAATTTATAGGAAAAATACTATCTTTAGTTACAGTACCAAAGAATTTTTCTCATAAAAAGACAAAAATAAAAACTCAATCCAAAACACAAAAACTCTCCAGCAAAAAACACCATCACCAAAAGGAAAGCAAAACCGGCCATTGGCTCCTCTACGAAACAGGGACACAGACTGGCCCGCCCATTTGGCCGCCAAAGAGCGAGCGCAGCTCTGCCTCTAAAGGCCAAATGGGTGCAGCTTGGCAGCACGCACCACCACATATAGCAAGAGCAAAACAATGATTACAGACAGGCAAAGCTTAGTAGGGAGCAATCGCGAGCCAATGTAGAGGCAAAGAAGGAAAAGGAGCGTATAGCAGCTCCTGCGACCAACCGCAGCTATCCTTGATCAGTAGCGCTTAACCAGTGGGGGCTCGTTCATGAGCACTCTTTTCTTCACGGAGCACTGGCTGTCATCACGTGCCGCTAGCACGGCAGCTTCTCATGCGTTGTTGCACGTTACGCCAGTCGTTTCTGTGATTGTCACAGCTTGTACTCATCTCCTTGCTCTTCAGTACAGCTGGACAGAGCGCTGAGCAAGGCATAGCGCCGCCACAATGATGTTTTCGTGTTATGTTAAATTCATATATCAGCTCTGATTGAGCAGTCACCGCCGGCTCCGCGTGCAGTGAAGGATCTAAGTCAGGCAGAGTGGCTCGTTTGTGCCCCTTTGTTTAGCTGTCCCCTAAAAACAAAAGAGCACGTGCCACCTCGCGGTTACACATGCTCTTTTCTCGGCTATCACATCACTGCGGTTTACGTGAGTAAACGGGGATTTAGCACAGTGATGCTTACACTTTGCTTCTTAGCAGCCCCACACGGCCTTAGCCAGCTCCACCACTAAGTCAACCTTATCCCATTGCTGCTTCTCGGTAAGCTCGTTGCCTTCCTCAGTCGAAGCAAAGCCGCATTGTGGTGATACGCACAGGTTGTCTAATGGGAAGTACTTAGCAGCCTCGTTTACACGCGCCTCTAAATCCTTCAGGTTCTCAAGATCAGGCTTCTTCGAGGTCACAATGCCTAAGACCACCTTCTTGTTCTCAGGCACTTTCTTTAAAGCTTCAAAGCTGCCAGAGCGCTCGTCGTCGTACTCAAGGTAGAAGCCGTCCACATTCTCCTTGGCAAAAAGGGTGTCAGCTACAGCATCATAGCCACCCTTGCCAAAGTAATGCGAGCGGTAGTTGCCACGGCAGTAGTGCGTGCAAATGGTGAGATCCTCTGGCTTGTCCTTTAAGCAGGCGTTATTAGCTAAGAGGTAAAGCTCAGATAAGCGCGCCACATTGATATTGTTCTTGGCGACTAAATCAGGATCGCACAGAGAAGCCCAAGCGCAGTCATCAATCTGGATGCTGCGGCAACCTGCAGCGTACAGATCATTAAAGACCTCACGATAGGCAGCACCCAGCGCCTCAGCTAACTCCTCCTCGCTAGAGTAGAAGTCACGCCAAGACGAGGCCTCATCACCACCGCGCACCTTGAGTAAGTTCGATAAGGTCTGGGCAGGAGCTGGTACCGTTTGCCGAGCTTGCAGGCCATAGCCCTTGGACTCAAACTGCTTCACAAACTTAAAGTGCTCAACAAATGGGTGGTTTTGACCGGAGAGCTTGCCCTCAATCGCAGCGGTTTCAGCACGGGTATCCATGCCCACAAAGTGAAAGCCTTCCTTGGTGTCGACACGCTTGATGCCGCCGAGGCCCCACATAAAATCAAGATGCCACCAGCTGCGACGGAACTCGCCATCAGTAATGCCACGTAAGCCGTGCTTAATTTGCTTGCCAATGAGGTCGGTGATGCACTCATCCTCGACAGCCTTTAAACCAGCATCGTCTAACAGACCTTGACGATGCAGATTACGGGCGTTCTTGAGTTTATCAGGACGCAGGAAGGAACCGACTACATCGGCACGAAATGGGGCGTGTTCAAGAATGCTAAACGCCATGACATTACTCTCCTTGAAGAATTGGAAGGGCCCTCTTATCACCAACGAGGACATACCCAACATTTTATTATGGAGCAAGACAAAACGAAAATGCGCAGTAGAACTTTGGTCTTGCACCGGAGCTCACAAAGATAGTGCGCACTGGCGCAGAGCAGGGTAGGGTAAAGACCTGCGCGTCTTGCTTTTGCTTCACGCTTAGTCAGGTGACAAGATGTCGGCCCTAAATTGGTCTGGGGTTAGCCCCAAATACGTTGTGCCAGCTCCACCACTAAATCGACCTTGGCCCATTGCTGCGCCTCAGTCAGCTCGTTACCTTCCTCTGTCGAGGCAAAACCGCACTGTGGCGACACGCACAGGTTATCTAAAGGGAAGAACTTAGCAGCCTCGTGCACACGCGCCTCTAATGCTTGCAGATTCTCAAGCGCAGGAGTCTTCGAGGTGATAATGCCTAAGACCACCTTCTTATTCTCAGGGATCTTCTTTAAGGCCTCAAAGCTACCGGAGCGCTCGTCATCGTACTCAAGGTAAAAGCCATCCACATTCTCTTTGGCAAAGAGAGTATCAGCTACGGCGTCATACCCACCCTTGCTAAAGTAGTGCGAGCGGTAGTTGCCACGGCAGTAGTGCGTGCAAATGGTGAGGTCTTCTGGCTTGTCCTTTAAGCATGCATTGTTGGCTAAGAGGTAGAGCTCAGATAAACGCGCCACATCGATATTCTTTTGGATCACAGCATCAGGATCGCACAGGGCTGCCCATGCGCAGTCATCAAGCTGGATACTACGGCAACCGGCAGCGTACAGGTCAGCAAAAACCTCGCGATAAGCTGCACCTAAAGCCTCTGCCAGCTCCTCTTCGCTGGTATAAAAGTCACGCCACGAAGCAGATTGGGCTTCACCGCTATTACGCAAATTGAATAAGGCCGTTAAGGTCTGGGCAGGAGCTGGCACCGTTTGTCGTGCTTGCAGGCCAGTGCCCTTGGATTCAAACTGCTTCACAAACTTAAAGTGCTCGACAAACGGGTGGTTTTTGCCCGAGAGCTTGCCCTCAATCGCAGCGCTTTCAGCGCGAGTATCAATGCCTACAAAGTGGGATCCCTCTTTGGTCTCGATGCGCTTGATGCCGCCAAGACCCCACATGAAATCAAAATGCCACCAACTGCGGCGAAACTCACCGTCTGTAATGCCACGTAAGCCGTGCTTAATCTCTTTTTCAATGAGCTCAGCAATGCACTCATCTTCCACGGCCTTTAAGCCTGCCGCGTCTAACAAGCCCTGACGGTATAGGTTACGGGCATTCTTGAGCTTATCAGGGCGTAAAAAGGAACCAACAACATCGGCACGGAATGGGGCTTTATTACAAACGGTGAACGCCATGGTAATTTCCTTGAATAGTGAAAAGGCCTCTTGTCACCTACAGAGGGTACCCACAGCACCATGAGCTTAAGAGCAGTGTTCTGGTGCCTAACACAATGCGTCGCTGCACCTGATGCTTTCGGTGCGGTGTTGCAGATTAGGGGATGACGCGCCCACTAAAACAGGTTAAGCCTAACGATGCGACAAAGGCACGGCATGATCGCACTTGTGGCCGTTGAGCGAGGGGGCGTCTTTTCCTCGTATAGTTGAGATGACAAGATGCTGGCTATGAATTGGTTTTGACTGGAGTGAGAGCGCCAAGCGCTACATCTGGAGGCTGAGGCAGTGGGGCGTTATGCCACCATCTGCCTAAGCGTTGAGGATTAACCCCAAATGCGGTGGGCTAACTCCACCACTAAGTCGATCTTGGCCCATTGCTGTGCCTCAGTTAAGGCGTTACCTTCCTCGGTCGAGGCAAAGCCGCACTGTGGCGACACGCACAGGTTCTCAAGAGGGAAGAAGCGGGCTGCATCCTTAACGCGTGCCTCTAACTCTTGCAGATCCTCAAGCTCCACCAGCTTCGAGGAAACGATACCTAAGACCACGCGCTTATCATGAGGGATGAACTTTAAAGCCTCAAAGCTACCGGAGCGTGCATCGTCGTACTCAAGGTAGAAGCCATCAACATTCTCTGTGGCAAAGGCGCTTGGGGCAATGGCATCGTAAGCACCGTTAGAAGAGTAGTGCGAGCGGTAATTGCCACGGCAGAAGTGGGTGGTAACAGTGAGGTCAGATTGCTTATCACGTAAGCTGGCATTGTTGGTATAGACGTAAAGCTCGGATAAGTGCTTAACGTCTAAGCCCCACTTTTCAACCTTTTGCGCATCGCACAGCAGTGGCAGAGCACAGTCATCGATTTGCACGCAACGGCAGCCAGCATCATAAAGGTCAGAGTAGACCTGACGGTAAGCAGCGGCGACAGCCTCAGCTAATTCTTCTTCGTTGGCGTAGAAGTCGCGCCACACAGGCAGCGACTGATCCTTATTACGAGGGTTAAGCAGAATCGATAAGGTCTGAGCAGGAGATGGAATAGTTTGGCGGGCTTGAGTGCCATCTTGCTCTAAGGACTTCACAAACTTGAAGTGCTCAACAAAGGCATGGTTTTCACCGGAGAGCTTGCCTACCAGTAAGGCGGTTTCTGGGCGGGTCTCAATGCCGACAAAGGTGTAACCGGCCGTAGCGGAGGTGCTCTCTACGCCGTTTAAGGCCCATAAGAAGTCTAAGTGCCACCAGCTGCGGCGGAATTCACCGTCCGTAAAGCCCTTGAGGCCATGGGCAATCTGCTTGGCAACTAAATCGCGGATGCACTTGTCTTCAACTTGCTTTAAGCCAGCAGCGTCTAACAAGCCATGCTTGTGCAGCTTGCGGGCGTTAACTAACTCTTCAGGGCGTAAAAAGGAACCGACGCTGTCAGCACGGAATGGAGCAGTATTAAAAACGGTGAACGCCATGGTAATCTCCTGAGGATGGTATGTGTAAGGGCCTCTTATCACCTGAGGAATGTACCCACTCTCTAAGCGTAGCGATATTTACTCAAGCGCTGCGGGCACAAAGATAGCGCAGTGCAGCACACCATATCTCAGGTCGTTGTCATATGGTGTGAGTAGTAACATCACCGCTATCGCTCTATGCGCGGGTAGCTAGATGGTGGCACGCGCCTTAAAGAACATGCCTATATTTCGTGCACGTGCACGAAAGGTGCGTATTTATCCTCGGCATGGATCGAGGTGACAAGAGAAAAACAATAAAGTGGTAAGGATTGAAAACGAAAAGCGCAAAAAGGGGCGGTAGCAGACAAAAAAGCTCTAAGCTCAGCGTTGCTACCAATAGAGTTGTGATTCGGGCACCATGGAGCGCTCAAACGCTACGACTGTCTGCAGCGATACGGCTATTACCGCTCCAGAGCAGCAATTTGAGCGCTTTTGCTGGCCAGTGCTTTCACACTGAGCTTTGCAGCTACTCATTTCCGTTGTTGTTGTTGTTAAAGAGCAGCTGCCATGGTGAGTGCACGGTACGAGTTAGCCCCTTAGATGTGACTGGCACCAGGCTCCAGTAACAGCTAAGTAAGCAGCACAGGAATTACTGTGAGTGGGCTGCACCGCAGTACGTGGCTTCAAGATAAGCCGCTTTCTGGGTATAGTCTATTATTTCTTTTTCATGGAAAGTTATAACTAAAAGGAATAACAGGCGCAATAAGCATAAATAAGCCGTTTGCTGTGGGGAATAGGGGTAAAGTCAGGTGGGCAAAAGAGGTGAGACAGAAGTAATGGGGAAGAAATAAGCGCCGCTCACGCTACCTTTTGGGGCAGCTGTGGTGCTCGTGGTGCATTGTGGGCGGGTGCAGAGAGCTGGGTAATGTGGTGGGCGGGATGCGCGTCAGGAACGTCAGAGGCTGGTGGCTTAGCAACCGGTAGTAGCTTCAGAGGTACTACAGCGGCGTAGCAGAGTGAGCGCAAGGGTGCTCATGCTCACTCTTAGGGTGGTGGTAACGTTTACATGACAGGAGATAACACCGTGTAAGGATGCAGGAGTGTAGTGTAGTGAGTGGAGTGGTGGCAGTAGCAGTAGTGGTGGTGCTGCTCAGTGGCTATAGCTGCTCGTAGCTTTGGTGCGGCAGCTCGACAGCGGAGTTAGGACTGTTGGTAATGAATTGGCGCACGTAATCAGAGAGGATTTGGATATAGCGTGCCGCTAAGGAACTGAGCTTATGGCCATGAATCGTGAGGACAATCAGCTCCATATACTCCTCTGATTCCAGAGGCACCGCTACGATCTGATCGCCATTGAGGTCAGTACTGAGGATACCAGAGGCAATGGTATAGCCCTGCAAACCTAACAGTAGGTTAAAGAGCGTGGCACGGTCGGTGACTACGATGCTCTTGGGGGCAATGATATTAGAGTGAAGCTCCTCGGCAAAGTAAAAGGAGTTATTGGTGCCTTGGTCGTAGGTAAAGCGTGGGTACTCACGCAAATCCTCTAAGCGCACACTCTGTTTGGCGGCAATAGGGTGGGCACGGCTGACAAAGACGTGCGGCTTGGCGATAAAGAGGCTGCGGTACTCAAGCCCCTTGCTCTTGAGAATGTTGCGGATCACATCGCGGTTGAATGGTGACAGGTAGATAATGCCGATCTCCGAGCGCGTGGTCTTCACATCTTCGATGATATCAAAGGTGCGCGTCTCACGCAGCGAGAACTCGTACTCGTCCTTGGTGTACTCACGTAGCAAGAGCACAAAGGCATTCACGACAAAGGCGTAATGGTGGGAGGAAATAGAGAAGACGCGACGGATTTTCTGGCCTGCACGATAGTGCGACAGTAAGAGGTCAGCTTGCTCGATGACCTGCTGAGCGTAGGTGAGGAACTTATAGCCCTCTTCGGTCAGCGTCATACCGGTAGAGTGGCGGGTAAAGATAGTGATGCCCATTTCATCTTCCAAAGAGGCAATGGCTTTGGAGATGCTCGGCTGAGAGACATAAAGCGACTCTGCCGCTTTTTGCACGGAGGAGTGCTGTGCTACAGCGATGAGGTAACGCAGCTGCACTAAGGTCATAAGGTTGAACCCTCGGCTATAATGGGACAAAAATGGGACAAAGAGGACGCTGCCTTGTTCCTGCCTTACGGTTGCTACATGGCAATGCTCCAGTATCAGGGGTGAAGGAGTAAACATGGAGCAAGATCATCAGCAAGATTTTGCAGAACAATTGCAGGTGTTAACAAAGAGAGTGCTCTCACGTGCTACGACTGTGCCTTATTTGGCAACCACAACATTGCCTCCTATGCGCTACTCCTGCCAGATTACGCGTGAGCCCATCGTCAATTGCGTCTATGAGCCGAGCATGGCTTTCATCTTACAGGGGGGTAAGAACTCGATCGTTGGCAATCGCGAGTTCACCTATGGTGCAGGTGCCACCTTTGCGGTGAGTGTCCATATCCCGAGCACTTATCGCTTCATTGATATCTCTCCCGAGAAGCCCTTTGTCGGCCTGCACTTCGTGTTAGATCGCGACATCTTATCCCGCCTTTTGGAGCAAATTGGGGCTGATTACTTTATCGCACAGTCACGCCAGCAACAAGAAGCGTCCGTCATTGTGGATGTTGATGACCCAGCAGCCTCGCTCATGGGTGAGGTAAGTGAATTCCGCCTCGAGCAGGGCTCGCAAGCTGAGGCAAAGGCAGAACAAGATTGCTATGGTGTCTCGCTGGATAGAATGACGCCTGCGATCGTTGATGTCTTATTGCAGCTGACGCAATTAGAGGCAGAGGGCAGTGAGCGGGACAAAAAGGTCTTAGGGCAGCTGCTGATCTCACAGCTCTACTACCACATGCTGATGAGCAAGCACGGCGTGCACTTTTTCAATTATTACTACCAGAAGGCCACACACAAGGGCATCATCCGCAGCGTCGAGTTTATCCAGAAGCATTTTCGTGAGGACTTTGATATCGACAAGGTGGCCTCAGAGGTGGCTTATATGCAGCCGTCCAGCTTCTTTAAGCACTTTAAGAGCAGTACAGGCTTTACCCCTTTGCAGTTCAAAAAGCGCTTACGTCTCTTAGCGGCCAAGAAGCTCATGGAAGTGGAGCACTTTACAGTATCGCGCTCGGCTTATGAAGTGGGATATGAGAGCGTAGCGCAGTTTTCGCGCGACTTTAAGCAGCTCTTCCATGTTTCCCCATCGAGCTTTGTCGCGTAGTTTCGCGTTAACAGCGCCCGCCCCTGTAGCCAGCTTGGCAATTGCTGGCGCTTATGACACCTGCTGTTACAGTGGAGGCTCAGGGCATAAGCCTACATGCAGGGCAGGGAGCGCCGTGGTTGCGATAGGGTAACCTGATGACCGTTTGAAAGGCAAAACAAGCAAGCAGTGCAAATGGTGAGGTGGTTTTACTTTAGCAGCGCCCGCCCCATGGCCAGCGGGGCTGTCTCTGACTGGCGTGGCGGCCAAAGTGGTTGCGCAGGAGGGGAGCACAAATTGCTGGGCAGGAAGCGCCGAGGTGTTGGTATGGTGTTTGGTTGTCGGGTAATGAGGCAAAACAGGCTAATGCTGCGTGGTGCCGTAGTGCGGTCTTACTCCTTTAGCTGGCCTATCCCAGAGAGACCTTTTAGCAGCACCCGTCCCTGTAACCGTGAGTACTTGAGCGGATGCCACTTACCTCAAAGGTTACCTTGGGGGCCGTTCAATGGTACCAGCACCGCCTAACCTCAATGGCAGGGAGCTCCGTGGTATCGGTGTGGAGTTTTGGTTGCTGGTTATGAGGCAAAGCAAGCTATCGATGCATGGTACGCTCGTACCTTTGTAGCAACGCCCGTCCCTGTAACCGTAAATCCTCGAGATGATACCCCTTATCTCAAAGGCTACCTTGGAGGCTGCTCTGTAGTATCGTCCAGCCTGACTAACAGGAGTCTTTGTGGTAGCGATAGGGTGTCGCTTTACCCTGTAGTGGAGCCCATCCTTGTGCCCGCCTTTAGCTTTGGTTAGGAGCATTCTTGTTATCATCTTAGAGGTTACCCCAAGGCGCGACCGGACTAAGGATAAGGACGTGCCAGAATATTGCTCCAGTGTGTGCTGCTCTCCATGCGTGTGGCGCTACCACTGTGTTATTCTGCCTCGTTGCAACCACCAGCACTCACATCACTCCACTTCTCCTCACTCCACTCAAATTCACTTTACCCCACTCACCGCCTGCTTTTGGTTCCAGCATTGTAGTGCGCGAAAGTAGCTAAAGGCTGATAAATAAGCCATTGGCTACGACACAGTAACATGGTTTGTGTACTTTTCGAGACCACGACCTGTTGCTGGATTCTTCTTTTTGGCGGGAGCTTGTTTCTCCTCTTACGTAGAGGGAGTTAGCAGCGGCATGGCAAGGAAAGAAGGCAACATACCTACACGTGACGAGCTTGAGCAGATGCTTGCCCAGCAAGTCGGTCAGACTTTTCTTGACCAATTGCAGCAACACCGGCAGCTGTTTCCACACACGCAACTGCATCTCGATCTCCCCACAGACTTAGGCACCGCAGTCTTGAGCAAGTTGCTCACGATGCTGATGTGTGCCGAAATGGATGCCTTTCTCGGCTACGATCGCTATGTGCATACGACCTCAGGTCAGGCACCAGAGCGTAATTACCGTAATGGCTTCTATTGGCGAGAGGTGATCACCAATAATGGCCCGCTAAAAGTGGCTTATCCCCGCGATCGCCTTGGTAAGTTTGCATCAGTGATCCTGCCTAAAGGCGTGCGTGATATCTCCCACCTGCAAGACAAGCTTCTGGAGCTGGCTGCGCTAGGCAGCAGCACGAGAAAGATGAGCATCATTGTGCGCTCGTTGCTGGGGGTACAGGTTTCTCATGAGTATGTGCACCGTGTCCTTGAGCGCTTTGTACAGCAAGTACGTTTGTGGCAGCAAAGTAACTTAAGCGGCCGTTCCTTCCCTTTCCTTTTCCTCGATTGTACCTTTATTCCCATTCGTGATGCGGCAAATACGGCGATCAAACGCCCTTTGTACGTGGTCATGGGGATCGATGACACTGGTCACAAAGCCATCCTTGACTTTGATTTTCTTGGCAACAAGGAAACCTTGGATGGCTGGAAGCAAATGCTCAATCGCCTGTGCGCTCGCGGACTCACAGCACCGTACTTTGTCTGTAGTGACGGCGTGGTGGGACTCAATAAGGTCATCGCCAGCTTCTTTCCTCAGGCACATCACCAGCGTTGCATCGTGCATCTGGTGCGTAATAGCTTGGACTACATTACCAACCAGCAACGAGCAGCATGGTGCCAAGATCTCAAAGCGGTCTATCGCGCTGCAGATGAGGACAGTGCTCGTGAGGCCTTAGCGTCTTTAGAGCACAAATGGCAGGGCACAGCGACACCAGCAGTCGCGCTCATTAAGATGCGCTTTAACTCCACCATTCTGCCGTTGTTAAGCTTGCCGCCACACATTAGGCAGGTGGTGTACACCACCAATGCCATTGAGGCAGTCAACAGCAGTTTGCAGAACGTGCTACCACAGGGCAGTTTTAAGAGCACGGGCAGCGTGCTATCGATGCTCTACTTGCGCGTGTGTAAGGTCTTAGAGCCACGCTGGTTGACTCCTGAGGCTGACTGGGAGCTGATTGCCACTGAGCTTCAGCAAATCGATCCTAATTTCCACAAAGGCGTTGACAGCACTTAATACACATCGCGAGTGGATTCCTGCGTCGTCTCACCTCAAGCTAGCTGTAACCCCACTGCTGTACCGCTGGCTAAAGAGCGATGTCGTCCAACTCAAGGTGCTTTCACACATGTCCGCCAATGCTTCCACCTCGCCTGCAATCAATCTCATGAATGAGGTACAAACAGCATTTGAGCATCATCTCGTTACACTGCAAGCTCAAGCGCGTGATCCTTTCTTAGCACATGCGCCAGAGCTACAAGCGTGCTTTGATCTCCTCTGTGATGATGCCAGCAAGCGTTACTACGCTACAGAGCTGGTCTTCCTCATGATGAGAACAATTAAGCCGGAATTTGCAGCTGAAATCAGCCCATTTCAGCCACAGGATTGGCTAGCTCATGCGCAGCGCTGGAATCAGCTGGTAGCCGACCCTAAGGCCAAAATTCCGCGCAATATGACCTGCATCGATCAGGAACACAAGTACCTGCTCAATATGCTGGTGACCACCTTTGTCTGTGAGCAGTACAAGTACGCTCCTTTTGTGCAGGTGGAAAAGGGAGAGATTTTCTTAGACTGTGGCGCTTGCTTTGGCGATACCGCCTTATGGGCTTATTACAACGGTGCTAAAAAGGTGTACAGCTTTGAGCCAAGCCCAAGCAATTTCCCTTATCTGCAGCAAAACCTCAAGTCCCAAGGCTATGATGCTGAGCGCTGCTTCCCTTATGCGGTAGGGGAGAAGGAAGAGGAGCTGTTCTTTGCCGCTGCTCCTGGCATGGCAGGCGCCAGCGCCATTAATGAGCATGGCAACGTTAAGGTACGCTGCGTGAAGCTGGATGACTTCCTCAAAGAGCAAAAGATCAAACCAACGTTCATTAAATTCGATATTGAAGGCGCCGAGATGGGCGCGTTGCGTGGTGCCCGTGAGACTATTACTAAGCTGAAGCCAAAGATGGCGGTGTGCCTCTATCACAAGATCAGCGACATGTGGGAAATCCCGCTGCTCCTCAAGGAAATGGTGCCAGACTACAAGTTCTACTGCCGCAAGAACAACGTCCAAAACGAGTTTATCCTCTACGCGACGGTGTAGCAGGTGGCTTGGCCTCAAGCGGCAGCGCAGCAATGGCTGCCGCTTAGCTCGAGGGTAGCCCAAGGCTGCCCGCTGCCACTTTATTCCTTCTTTAGCACCTTGTCTTTAGATCGTTAGCGTGTAACAGCGCCCGCCCCTGCCTTAACCTTTAGCTGACATCGCTTCTGTAAGTTTTAACCATTGAGATGATGCTTCTTACCTCAAAAGCTACTTTGAAGGCTGCTTCGTGGTGTCGCCCCTCATGAGTAACAGGGAGCGTCGTGCTTTCGCTGGGGCGTATCATTCTCTGCCACTTCAGTAACGCAGACAATCGCGGCGATGTCAGCTACCGCCTTACCCTTGCTGCCTTAGCAGCGCCCGCCCCTGAAACTGACACCCCTTATCTTGAATCCCAGCACAGATCATGCGCTCAGTGCTGCTCACAGCAGCCGCAAAAACCTGATGTTTATCGGTGCTAGCAATAAGCTGAGGCTGTTGCTGCCCAGCAATTCATTACTGATTCGGTGTGTTTGCGTGCTGATTGGGTATGCCAGCGTGCAAGCTCATAGCCCCTGAGATGATGCCCTTGACCTTAAAGGCTACCTTAGCATTTGCTCTGTGGTCTTGAGGTATCCCCATCCGCATAGCAGGGAGCGTCACAGTATTGCTGTGCTGCATGGATAACGACAGCTGATAAGCTACTACGGGCAACGATAGCAACGCTCTTCCAAAGAGGCTTTTTCGCAGGGATGTGCCACATGGCAACTTATGTGCAATACTGTATGCCTTAACTCCCCCATGTTTTGTTTCCCTGCCATGAGCACCACTTATGTCTGATGTGATCCAAGACGCCATCGTTAGAGCCGAAAGCGTTATTGCCGCCGCGATGAATACGGTCAAAGAGCCTCTTGTCGAGCATGCGGCAGAAATCAACACTGTCTATAACCTGCTCTGCGACGAGGCTAGCCGCACACAGTACTACAAAGAACTCAGCTTCCTCTTAATACGCCCAATCAATCTGGACTATGCCGTCGCGGCTGGCCCTTATCGCTTGCAAGACATGAAAGCCGCGCAGGATCGCTGGAATGAGATGTCTCGCCGCCCAGATTCCAAACTGCCTAAAACCATGCATTGCGACGCTATGGAGACCACCTACCTCGTCAACATGCTGCTGACCACCTTCATCAATGAGCAATACAAGTATGCTCCTCATGTGATGGTGGAGCCTGGCGATATCTTTATCGATTGCGGTGCGTGCTTCGGTGACACCTCGCTCTGGGCCTATCAAGAGGGCGCTAAAGAGGTGTACAGCTTTGAGCCAAGTCCGGACAACTTCCTATCACTGAAGATTAACATGGAGCAGTTTGGCTACGATCCTAACCGCTGCTTCCCATACGCTGTTGGTGACAAGGACGAGGATCTGCATTTCGCTGCTGCTCCAGGCATGGCAGGCTCCTGCAACGTTAACGCTAATGGCAATGTGGTAGTGCACAGCGTTAAGCTGGACGATTTCCTCAAAGAGCGCAACATTAAGCCAACCTTCCTCAAGTTCGATATCGAAGGCGCGGAAATGGGGGCATTACGTGGCTTACGTGAGACCATTACTACGTTCAAGCCAAAACTGGCGGTTAGCCTCTACCATAAGCTCAGTGACATGTGGGAAGTGCCTCTGCTCATTAAGGAAATGGTGCCAGAGTACAAGTTCTACTGCCGTAAGAACCACATCAAAAATGAGTTCATCCTCTACGCTGCTGTGGAGTAGTCATCCCGCTGCCGCCGCTGCCACTTACAGCAGCGGTGGCACATGAAGTTGATGCCCTTGATGGGACACGCACGAGCTCCTTAAGAGTAAGGCGGTGTCTGCGCTACAATAGCGCTACACCTCAACTTGTTCTCTCTGGGAAAAGGAAAACCTCGTGACGATTCGTCCCCTTGTCTTTGCCACCTCTTTGGCCACTGTAGCCGCACTCACCACGCTGCCGCTCACTCTCTCCTGCATCCCTGTGGCTGCTGCCACCACTATCACCACCTCCTCTAACGCTGCAACCGCTAGCGCTTCTTCTTCTTCTTCTTCTCCCTCTGATATTACCGAGGCAGCAGGGCAGGGCAGTATCGACGCTGCTTACCAACTGGCAGAGCGCTATCGCGTCGGCCGTGATGTAGAAAAGGACGAAGCGCAAGCTGTGCACTGGTATCGACAGGCCGCAGAAAAGGGCCATGCTGAGTCACAACTGAAGCTGGGCCTGTGCTACCTCATTGGCCGTGGCGTAGAAGCCGATCTCAAAGAAGCGCACGTGTGGTTAGATAAGGCCGCTTTTCAAGATAACGTTAACGCCCAGATTGTGTTGGGACGCCTCTACTTAGCGGGACAGGGCGTGGAAAAGAACCTCACAGTGGCTAAGGCATGGTTTGAAAAAGCCTGCCGCTTGGGCGGCGGTGAGGGCTGCGTAGCTTACGCTAAGCTCGTCAGCGATGAACAAGCGGCGCAAGATGCTGCGGCTGTAGCTGAGACTGCGGATAAGGATGCAGTGACGCCGGATAAGTAACAAGTAGCGGTGCGGTATCGTCCTGTTTGATAGCGTGCCACCTTGGATGTAACAACTACCCTGAGCAGCCTTTTACCGTGGTCACTGCCATTACGCCACCAGCTCTCTGTGGTAGTTTCGCCTTACAGCGGGAGGCGTCGACAGGGGAAAGCTGCCATCGGGCAGTTGGTTCGCATTTATTTTTCCTGATAAATACGGACTGTACAAATGGCATGCATAATCCCATCAAACAGCATAAGCCCTGCGGATTTGGTTCACAGGGACAAATGGGTGATTACACCACTGTAGTGGTAGCTCAAGCTGATTTCTGCGCGGTTTCTGAGTCT
>JAHLFE010000139.1 GCA_018884035.1 Candidatus Anaerobiospirillum pullicola | reverse complement strand
CCTCAGAGTTTGGTGGATAGGGCACCAACACTACTCCAAAGTTGGTCACGCAAAACGCCATCACATGGGGGGCCATGCTTGATCGCAGGGCGCTGCTGCTTTTTGGTATCCACCAAACTCTGAGTAGAGCCCATAAATGACGGAGAATGGGATGAGTGTCGGCAACGTCACCCACCTCGAGATGACTGGTGCAGGTTAGTCTAATCCTATCTTAAGACGGTGCACCCTGATTACCCTAAAGTCCGTCATCTGTTAAGTCAGTCATTCCTCAGAGCAGGCTTTAGCGCTGAGCAAAGCAGTTAAGTCTCTGCAACACTTCACTCTCGGTAGTCACGCTGGGAAGCGCTGACGCTCACAGCAGTGCTTTTGCTATGCAACGGCACTAGCGTCCCGTGAAACATTAGCAGCGCCAGCGCCATCCACTGGGAAAAGCTGCGGCTGGGCGGGTAGATTATTGGCGCTGCTACAGCGCTAAAGAAAAAGGTAGCCGTAGCTACCTTTTCTCGTTTGACTCTTTTGTATGTTGGGGCTTAGCCAGCTTAGTCCGCAATCATAATACCTGGGTACATCGACTCAATCTCACGGCGAGCCACGTACTTGAGCTTCACCTCTGTGTTCTTGGCCTTACGCACCAGATAAATGTTGCCGTAAATTAAGCGGAAGTTGGCAGGGTCTGCTCTAATCACACCAATATCAGAAACCAGATCACCATTGGCGTTCATCTGCGCATTAAAGTAGTGCGGAGACGTCGAGCGCCAGCGTGCTTGTGAGTGATTAATGTTAACCGTGTAGTCGAACTGCACGACCTCGATCATGTAACCATAGCCGCTATCATCAGGGGTAATGGTGTACTGGTAAATCTTGCTGTTGCCATTGCCTTGCTCGTCGATACCCATCCACGTGCCGGCATACTCGTCATTGCTAACGCCGCAACCACCCAACATCAAGGCCGCTAACATGACAGTGACCATTAAGAGCACCGCCGCTTTTAGCCTTCGGGCACCATAAGATAAAAACGACATTACTGCTGTCCTCCTAACTCCGTCACACTCACTTCAGCCCTTTGCCCATCAAAGCAACAAGGGTACACAATTCTTGAGCTATCCTTGCAAGAACATAGCGTGTCTACTAATACATTTCGGCAAAAAGCTCTAATGCTTAACAGCGCATAGCGCGCTAGCTTGCACAGAGACGCTCCTTGATCACGCACTGCCATCTACACCACAAAAGACAGCGCTCCTCAGAACTCATACAGGCCTTATTTGCGGCCAGCAGCCACAACGTAAGAGGGCAGCCTCCCCTAAAGCAGCGGACGCTGTTGCTCTTACTAGTTACATTATTGCCCGCGAGTCATCAGGCGTAGTCTGAGGCGGTTAATGTCAGTGTGTTCGTGAGTGCTACCTACTGTCGTGGCCTACTACACGACAGCTCCTGCCCTTATCCTATGCCAAAAGCACTACCGCCGCAATTATGCGCACATTATGCGCACCAAGAGAGATAGCCGCTGTTTTCACGCGGTAATACCGCACTTAGGATCTACTTGCGTATAATGGCCGCAATAGCTTTGCTCTTGCACCAAAAAAGCAAGGGCACATGCACCTCAAGCTCAAGCTTATAAGCCGTTTCTTAGGGCGAACTGAGCTCACGGTGCCAGACAACAACAAAGCTGCAGCTTCACGCCCACAGCCCTCAGCGGCACGTAGACTTACTTACGTTGCTCTCCTCTTGACGCAAGAGCCGCAGGGCATGGTGGCGAAAAAGAGTGGCATTACAGGCCACAGGCCCAAGGCCAAAGGCCAAAGGCCAAAGGCTTTCTTTGGTTTGTGAGCCATTCTCCCGTCACCACCTAGCAATCTGAGCGCACCGAGCGCAGCATGTCGTCGCGCTTTTTACGGCAGTGGCCTCATAAGCGTCGCCTTTGTGTTGTGAGTCTAGCGAGTATGACCACGCTGTGTTTGTCTTTTCAGATCTGCTTAAAGCAGCGCTGTGCGCGCAGAGAGCATCGCTCTTAGGAGAGCTCTCCTCCAGAGCCTTGCTCCTACTAAAGCCACGGGATAGAGAAAAGCACGCAGTGCAGCAAGCTACTCAATAAGAGCAGCTTTTCCCGCTAAGCCCCACCTGACAAAGAAAACGCACGCTTCACCACTGCCGCGAGGTTTTGTATTTCATGGAAATCAAAGATCTTGCTCCGCAAGCTGTGTTCGCACACTTCGAGAACTTCTGCCACATTCCCCATCCATCTGGGCACGAGCGGGGCATGGCCAAGTACCTGATTACTTTTGCCCAGCAGCACAAGCTCGAGTTCGAGTTAGAGGACTGCGGTAACGTTATCATCAAGAAAAAAGCCAGTGCAGGCCGCGAAAACAGCCCTGTAGTGATCTTACAGGCCCATATCGATATGGTGCCAGTGGTACGTGATGGCTTTACCCACGACTTCGTCAAGGATCCTATCACGCCAATTATTCGTGAAGACGGTAGCGCCGAGGCCAAAGCCGAGCTCTTAAAGCGCTGTGACGGTGCCTACATCTGCGCAGACAACACCACTTTAGGTGCTGACGATGGTATCGGTGCGGCCTTAATCCTGTCCATCTTAGAAGATGACAGCTTAGTGCACGGCCCCCTGACCGCGATCTTTACGGTGGAAGAAGAGAGCACCATGAAGGGTGCGCAAAACCTTGATCCTTCCTACTTAGAGGGTGACTACCTCATCAACCTCGACTCGGAAGAGCATGGCGAGCTCTTTGTCGGTTGCGCCGGTTCCATCAACACCAACATCACCTTTATCCCAGAGATGGTAAAGGTGGTCGATTGCGCGCCTATCATGCTTAACCTTTCGGGATTAAGCGGTGGTCACTCCGGTAGTGATATCCACTTAAATCGCGGCAATGCTATCGACATCATGTGTGGCCTGCTTGCCGAGGTGGCAGACACCACTGATTTCTTTGTGCAGAAGTTCCACGGCGGTGAGATCCGTAACTCCATTCCATCATCGGCCTATGTGGAGCTGGCGGTACCTCTTAACTCCTTAGATGAGTTTAAAGAGGCTGCCCGCACGGCTATGGTGCGCTATCAGGACTTATACGCTGATACCGATCCTGACATGCACCTCATTTTAGGCAAGTGCCCATTACAGCCAATGGCGCTGTCCTATACCTCCTCGCAGAACCTGTTGTCGTTCTTACGTGCGCTGCCTAATGGCGTGCTGCGCATGTCGAGCACCTATCTTGGCGTGGTTGAGACCTCCTGCAACCTCTCTACGGTGCGTACTAAGGCCGATGCTCTTAACATCTCTCTGCTGCCACGCTCGCTTAGCGACTATGGCCTTGATGATGTCATCGATAAGATCGACTGCATTTGCTCGCTGTTAGATAACGTCGAGGTCGGCTTTACAGGTCGCTCCTTTGGCTGGACTTCCCCTGTGGATACGCCGTTAATTGCGCTGTTGCGCCAGCAGTATCAGCAAAAGTGCGGCATCGATCCTAAGATCACTTCGATCCATGCAGGCTTAGAGTGTGGCTACTTTGCGAACGCCAATCCTAACCTAAAGATGATCTCTTTAGGCCCAACGGTGATCAGCCCACATTCGCCAGATGAGTGTGTTTCTATTAAGCACACGCAAGAGGTGTATGAGATCTTAAAGGACACCTTAGCGCAGCTGAGCTAAGCTAAGCTAAGCCTGCACAGCACCGCTAAATGCGGTGCAGTACAGTGCTTATAGCGCGGCCACGCGGCACGCAGCAGTATCCCGCTATCTGCCAGCGCCGCTATGCGCTTGCACGCTGACAATTACCGCCTGAATGCCCATGAGAATTGTCAGCAGCTCATTTGCGCTTATGAGCTGCTACGCCTCCATTTTAATGCGGTAAAGAGTGTGGCTGACACTGGCCTATTTCATGATCCATCTGTGGATAAGATCACGCAGCTGGAGACAAAGATTGCCAAAATGCTGGGCTTAGATCACATACAGACGGCTTTTAACAAGTTTGTGTGGAAGCAACTGCTAAAAGAGGGCAAAGTCAAGGACAAAGAGGTAAGTACGGAGACGCTTAAGGCCATATTTACCGACCTTACGGTTTTCCTGCACTACTTCGCGCGCTTTAGCCAGCCTGCTTTAAAGCACATGAAGGCGTACCGTCAAAACAACCCTAAGGGACTGCCTGTAACCTTACAAGTCGGTAAGGGCAAGGCTTAGAGCCTTAAGAAACTGGCCTCTCTTACAAGCCATCAGCCCGTGCTAATCACAATTATCCTTACAGGGCTATTAACGCGGCCGTATCCCCGCCCTCACGGACGTGGTATTGGCCGCTAGGTTCAGATAAATCCAAGCTTTTGCGCAAAAAATAACTTTACTAAGCACACCCTAAGTCTGTAGACTTATGCTGCTTTTACGTTCCGAGTGCAAAAGCAAAAACAAACGAGAACGTAAAGCGCAATATACGAGGCTCTGCCGTCCTAAGCAGGGCCTTTTTATTAGCAGCTATAGCAAAAGCAGCAGTCGCCACGCCTAAAGCCTAAACCACAAGCTGCTCAAGCTATATTGCTGGCGCTCAGATTACCTTCACCAAGAGGCCGTGCCCTTATGCTCGGCGGCAGCCGCGCTAAAGAATGCTCTTGATACTGCTGGCACTTAGCGGCCATACCGCAAGCAATTTCCCCTTGAGAGTAGCGCTCTCTTCAAGGTGGTCACATCAAGCGCTATCACATGGGCCCATGCTTGATCGCAGGGACGCTGCTGCTTTTTGGTATCTCCCAACCTCAGAGGAGAGCAGAGAGTAGCCGCAATGGCCGCTGCTAACGTTGCAAGCGCTGCAAGCGCTGGTGCTCACCTGCGATGGCTGGCACCAAAAGCCGCCCCCAACCTCACCTAAAAGAGCGTACATATGGCATTGGGGCAAAAAGCTTGCAGCTTAAAGCCCGATGTGTTGCTGTGATCACTGCTGCCGCGCAAGCTTTGCCTGCTGTAAAGCAGCCTCAACACCAGCTCCGCGTTAGGATCAAAATAGCCTGAGCCAACTGTGCCCTGCGTCAGCAACAGCCACCACCTCTGGCAGTAGCAGCAACAAAGGAAACTCCAGATACTCTGGGGCAAAGAAAAGCGCCACCCAAAGGAGAGCGTACCCACCTCACTCAGTCACACCTTCACACTGTTTCTTGCCGCTTATGCCACAGCGCAAAGCTTTCTCTGCGCCCTCTTTTGTCATAACCGCCCTGTAAAGACTTAGCTTTGTGCTCTGGGCGCAACAAAAGAGAGCTCGTAAGTGGCAGCACGAACACCTTGCTGGGGAATTTGCCATGTCACCAAAGCTGCGTCTTGTTATCACCACCTTACAGCGCACCTTGCATCTGCATGGCAGGGTAGCGCTCATACATGCTAAGCAGCCTGCGGCTCGCAACCATCACGAAACTGACCTTAATGTGCACACCGCAGCTTGCTTACGACCACGTACCTTACGCCCTCTGTGGTGGGGCTTGCTAGGCAGCAGTGTGCTGCTCTTAAGTGCCTGCAACCAAGAGGCAAAAGTAGCCTCTACGCCCTCGCTGGCCGAAGTTGAGTACGCCGTTACCACCATTCATCCGCAGTTTAAGAACCGTGAGCGCTCCTACACCTTAAGTGGCCGTGTTGGTGCCTATACCCGTGCCGATGTCCGTCCGCAAGTGGATGGCATTATCCTCAACCGCCTCTTTGAAGAGGGCTCACAGGTAATGGAGGGCACGCCCCTCTACGAGATCGATCCTGCGCCTTTTAGAGCCAGCTTTGATCACGCCCTCGCCTCTTATCAGCGCGCCACCGTACAGCGCAAAATGGCCGCCAAAGACTACGAGCGCTTTGAGTCCCTGTATAAGCGCCGCTCCGCCTCAGAAAAAGAGCGTGACGATGCCCTTTTGGCCTATGAGCTGGCTGTAGCTGACGAAAAGCTCTATAAAGCCGCCCTTGATCAGGCGCAAATCTCTTTAAACTACACCACCGTCCGTGCCCCTATTTCCGGCATCATTGGTACCTCACAAATCACCCGTGGCGCCTTGGTCAACGCCAATCAGAGTGAGCCTCTGGCTACCATTACCGACCTTGATAAGGTCTATGTTGATATGGAGCAGAGCGCTTTAGAGTGGCGTCGCTTACGTGAGGGCTTATTAGACGGCACTATCTACTTAAGTGACCACGCCTATGATGTGGCGCTGTACTTTGAAGATGGCACACTCTACTCGCGCTTAGGTGTGTTAAGCCTCTCTGAGGTGCTGGTCGATGAGAGCTCGGGCTCTATCTCCATGCGCGCCAGTTTTGATAACCCAGACCACATTCTGCTCCCTGGCATGGCGGTAGTCTGTAAGATCAGCGGTGGTGTGACGCAAAACGTTATGACCGTACCGGCGCAAGCGGTAACCCGTGATCCTAAAGGCCGTGCCTTTGTGTTTACGGTCGAAAAAGATCGCGTGTTGCAAACGCCTGTGACCTTAGGTCAGCTTTATAACGACGGCTGGCAAATTGTCGCTGGCCTCGATTCCAGCATGGAAGTGGTGATCTCCGGTAATGCCGTGCTGCACCATGGCTCGAAGATCAAAGTCACCAATCGTGATGGCATTGATCTCACTACAGCTGATATCGAGACCGTAGCACAGCAAAAGCGGGCACAGAACCAAGAGGCTGCGGTGCAGGCTGTAGTCAACCCTACGGTAAGCGCCTCCGGCTTAGAACAGAGCTCGGCTAATGTCCCTACGGTGTCTACACCTTAAGGTTAGCTCTGTCGTAAGGTATGCTCTGCCCTAAGGCAGATTATGCTGTAACGCAGGTTATGCCGTTAAGCACAGCTACGCTATAGGCCGCACCACCGCAACTACCATCAGTGTTATCCCCTGAGGGGTCACGCTCACCTCTCTTACACTGTTTGGCGGTGGTTGTAACGCGCCTGTTCTTAAGGTCTTAAGGAGTGCTCTTGCTAAAGACCAAAGACCGCTCTTGGCGGTGATAGGTGGTAAGTGGTTCTCTTTGAGTTGTGCCTCATACCCAGCCCCACTACGCTGTAAGGCTCCATCTGCACTGTGTTACTACTCTACGTAACTACTTACTTAGTAGATGCCGGTCTTTAGGTTAATCATGGTGCACCGTCCTAAGGTAGGCTTAGACTCACCTGCACCATTTATCTCGAGGTGTGTATTTGCCATCAAGCCTCTCATCTTCCGTCATTTATTAGACCACTCATTCCTAAATACTCTGCCACTCCCGCTACTCTCGCCACTTCCGCCACTCCCTCTGGTATCCTTGCCAGCGGTAAGAGACCACAGCATCTCACGTCCCCTTCTCAAGCAGATGGTTGAGAGATACGGTCTGTCCTCAGAGGTGGTAATCATTTTGGTGTAAGCACTACTTGCTGGAGCTCTTGGCGCTCCTCTATTTTGCTTGCTTTGCTTTGTTCCTCTTAGCACCGCACATTCTGGCCATGGAGGTTTTTGGTGATCAGCAAATTCTTCATTGACCGCCCTGTAGCCGCATGGGTGATCGCTATTATGATCATCATTGCCGGTGCTATCTGCCTGCCGCGCATGAAAATCGCGCGCTTTCCTGAGGTCGCACCACCATCGATTAGCATCAGCACCAACTACTCCGGTGCCTCGGCGCAAACCGTCGAAAACTCAGTGGCGCAGATCATTGAACAAGAAATGACTGGCCTTGATGGCCTCCTCTACTTCTCTACGACCTCGACTTCCGACGGCGCCGTGCGCCTGCGCTTTTCCTTTGACACCAACATCGATGTCGACGTCGCGCAAATGCAGGTGCAAAACCGCTTAAGCGCCATTACCAGCCGCCTCCCTGATCAGGTACAGCGCTCCGGAACGCGCGTGCGTAAGATCTCTGATGAGTCTTTACAGACCATTTCCTTTTACACCACCAATGACTCTATGACCCAAGAGGAAATCGCTGACTTCCTCGTATCGGTGGTGCAAGATCCTATTTCCCGCTTAAGCGGCGTTGGTGATGTCTCCGTCTTAGGCTCTGAATACGCCATGCGTATTTGGCTTGACCAAGACCGCCTCTTTCAGTACAAGCTCAATCCCTCTGATGTCGTCAGCGCCATTGAGAACCAAAACCGCCAGATCTCTGTAGGTCAAATCGGTGGCCTGCCATCGGTGCCTAATCAGACCATTAACGTCACCATTAAATCTCGTGAGCTCTTAGAGGATATCGCGGGCTTTGAAAACATCTTGGTAAAGGTTACCCCTGAGGGTGCCGCCGTCTACCTCAAAGACGTGGCGCGCGTCGAAATGGGCCGTAACTCCTACACCTACTTTGGCAACTACAATAAAAGCCCAATGGCCTCGCTCGACATCAATTTGGCAGATGGCGCCAATGCTGTCGATGTGGCCGCGCGTATCAAAAACGAGTTAGAGCGCTTACGCCCGCTGTTCCCGAATAACTTAGATTACGCCATCCCTTACGACACCGTGCCTTTTATTACCGCCTCCCTCTATGAGGTGGGTAAGACCTTAGTCGAGGCCTTAGTACTGGTGTCCTTGGTGATCCTTATCTTCCTACGCGACATCCGCTCAACCTTAATCGTTTCGCTCACTGTTCCTATCGTACTCTCTGCCACGGTCGTGGCGCTCTATCTGTGCGACTACTCCATTAACACTCTCACCATGTTTGCCATGGTGCTGGCCATTGGTCTGCTCGTCGACGATGCCATTGTGGTGGTAGAAAATATTAACCGCATCATGGTGACGCAGCATGTGAGTCCTTACGATGCGGCCGTAAAGTCGATGCAGGAGATCACCTCCGCCCTCTTTGGTGTGGGGTTGGTCATTGCGGCGGTCTTTACCCCAATGAGCTTCTTCTCCGGAGCCACGGGCAATATTTATCGCCAGTTCTCGGTCACCATTGTTGTGGCCATGCTGATGTCGATTATGGTGGCGGTGATCATTACCCCAGCCCTCTGTGCCACCATCTTAAAAGACCGCAGCCATCTGCCAGTAAGTGCCATCAAGAAGGTGGGCCTCTTTGATAAGTGCTTTAATGCGCTGCATGCAGGCTACTTATACCTCAACCACTACTTACTGCGGCATAAAATCCTGATTGTGCTGAGCTTTATCGCCATTACTGGCAGTACCGCTTTGCTCTTTACCAAGATCCCAACCTCCTTCCTGCCAACGGAAGATCAAGGCGTGCTCTCGGTGCGTATCATCCTGCCACCATCGAGCACCATGGCCCAAACTGCTAAGGTCGGCCGTGATGTGGAAAACTACTTCTTAGAGCACGAGGTCGATAACATTCAAGGCATCCTGCTGACCTTAGGTACGGCTGGTAGCAGCATGAAAGGCCAGACGGCAGCCCGTGCCAATATCAAGCTCATTCCATGGGAGGAGCGTACTGACCCGCATAACAGTGCACAAGCGATCTTAGACCGCGCCAAGAAGTACTTTGATAACTACACTGATGCCGAGGTGCGCATGTCCTTACCGGCAGCTATTTCCGGCATGGGCGGCTCCTCGGGTTTTAGTGTCTACGTACAAAACGTTATGGGCCACAGCCATGAGCAGTTCTTACAAGACGTCAATCAGATTGTCAGTGAAGCTCGTGCCGATCCGCTGCTCTATAACGTCTACTCCAATGCACAGTCGGATGCGCTGCAACTTGATATCGTGATTGATGATAAGCGCGCTGGCCAGTTTTTGCTCGATCCTAATGTCATTAACGAGAACTTGCAGATTGCATGGGGCGGCTCGTATGTTAACGACTTTATTGATCGCGGCCGTATTAAGCGCGTTTACGTGCAATCTGACGCTAAGTTCCGCTCGCTGCCATCGGACTTAAATAAGCTCTACTTTAAAAACAGCGAGGGCAAGATGGTGGCTTTTGACACCATCGGCTCGGTGCAGTGGACGTATGGCCCGCAACAGTTAGAGCGCTTTAATGGTATCTCTTCCATTGCCATCCAAGGTGATGCCGCGCCTGGCGTAAGCTCAGGTCAGGCTATGGATGAGATCGCTCGTATTATTGAGCGCCATCCAGGCGAGTATGGTTACGCGTGGACGGGTATCTCCTATCAGGAAAAGATCACCGGCTCGAACCAAAACGCGCTCTTTATCATCTCCGCAGTGGTGGTGTTCTTGTGCTTAGCGGCGCTGTATGAATCATGGTCGATTCCACTTGCCGTGATGCTCATTGTGCCGATTGGTATCTTTGGCGCGCTGCTCTTTATCTACTTAAGAGGCATGTCCAATGATGTCTACTTGCAAGTGGGCTTACTGACCACTGGCGGCCTCTCGGCCAAAAATGCCATCTTGATTGTGGAGTATGCGCATCAGTTTAGGATGCAGGGACGTTCGCTGTTAAAGAGCGCGCAGGAGGCGGCTAACTTACGCTTCCGCCCTATTGTTATGACCTCTGTAGCCTTCTTACTGGGCGTGTGGCCTCTGATGCGCGCGCAAGGCGCGGGTGCGGCGTCGCAGCAATCGATTGGTACTGGCGTCTTTGGCGGTACCGTCTTCGCTACGACCTTGGGCCTTATTATGGTGCCAACCTTCTTTGTGTTGGTGTCATACGTGTTTGGTGGCCACAAAAAGCACAACAAGGTGAAGCTATCAACGTCAGCGGCAGAAGCTGATAGCGCCAGTACAGCACCTGTCGCCAAAGAAGAAGCCAATGCCAATGCTGATAGTGCAGCGAAGGACAACACCGGTGCGCAGACAGCGCAGGCCGAGCATGACGCCAGCAAGGATATAGATAAAGCGACAGCGAACAGTAAGACCACTCAGAGCAAGGACAGCCAGTAAGCGCAGCGCAGTGAGCCAACCAGCATTTTGCCACCATGGCTACTCAAAGTAGGTTTCGGCAGCCGCATCAAGCACGATAGCGGCGGCCGCAGCGCCTAACAGCGCTAGCTCGATGGAAAGCGTTTTCCTCGATGTTACGGGCTTAAAGCGGATTTGCGATGTGGTTAAGCCCCTTGCTGCCGCACCTGCTAAAGGCGCAGTAAACGCCATTGCCGCGCTGGGGAAAGCTGTTACCCGATAATTAGGCCAGCCTGCGCAGCGTCGCTACCGCAACGTACCTCTAAGGTAGCTTCATGGCCAGTAGCTGTGCTTACCTATGGGAAAAACGGGCTCTTCTAAGAGTTTGGTGCATACCAAAAGCAATAGCGTTACTGCGATCAAGCAAGAGTTGCGCTTTAATGGCCTTGGCCGTGACCAATCTTGAGATAATGTTGGTGCCTTATCCACCAAACTCTGAGATGAGCCGAAAAACGCCCTCACTTATCTCGATGGTAGGTAGTAGTCACCACCGAGGTCACATTAAGGGCTATGTGCTTACACGTAAGCACACCGAAGCGGTATGCATCGCTGGGGGGCGAGCCATAACCACCTCATAGTAGTGCTGCCGCTTAAACATCAGCTCTCATTCTTGGCAGCTGCCTTGGCTCTTGCAGCCTTACCCGCTGTCTTGGCTCTTACTGCCTTGCTCACAGTCTTGGCTCTTGCCGACTTGCTCGCAGCCTTAGCACTTGACGCCTTGCCAGCTGTCTTAGTGTTTGCCGTCTTGCTTGCAGTCTTGGTGCTTGCCACCTTACCTGTAGTATTACGGCTCACACGTTTCTGCGGAGGTTCTTGGTTCTCCACAGCAATGAGCTCAACCAAGTCTCCGTGGCGCTCGGTATGCGGCCCTGTTGCAGTCTTGGTCTTAGTAATAGTACGCCATGCCCTGATCTGACGGTATTGGTCACAAATGACTAAGATCACCCATACCACCAGCTTGCCTTGGTTAATAAGGTTGTTACCGTAATCATT
>JAHLFE010000138.1 GCA_018884035.1 Candidatus Anaerobiospirillum pullicola | reverse complement strand
TCAAAGCGGTGTTTTAGAGATCAAAGACGATCCTAACAGTAACAAGACCTACAGCGGTCAACTCGAAGAACAACAAAACGGCGATACCCGCGTCCAGTTAGACGTCTCCTTACTTAAAGACGCTGCTGCTGCTGGCACCGACACCAACAATTACATCTACTTCGACGAAGGCGGTCGCATCGAAGCGGACAAGCTGCAGCTGATGCAGGAGTCATATACTCCTGCTGATAACTCCGCTAGCTCTGTGCTCAATATTGGTAAGGGCACCGTTGCCGCCAATGATTTACAAATTCGCAACCGTGTTGCAAGTGGCGATATTGTGGTTTCCAATGGTACCTTGGAAGCGAGCCAAGCCTTTACTTCTGCCGATCCAGAGACGGCTTTAGTCTTAGGTGACTCTGGCACCTCTGCTGCCTCCGGTGGCGCCCACCTCAACTTAGGTAGCGTTAAGTATGAATCCGTAGCTGATGATAAGGGCCTGCACAACGGCACCTATCAGTATGTTTCAGGTTCTGCTACCACCAGTGGCTCTATTGACGCCAATGTGGTACTCAATGGTCAGACTAAGGTTGACGCGTCCTTAAATATCCGCGTGGGCAAGTGGACTGTAGGCGACAGCGGCTCTATTACCTTTGGCGAGAGTGGTCACGGTACCATTAACATTGGTATGGATGCCTCTGAGGTGCTTGATCCTAACCAGACCTTTACTGCCGAGTTAGATCTGAATCAGGATATTACTGTTCAGAATGGTGACGCCTATAACGTCAAAGATACCGGTGTCTCTAGCTTAAAATCCTTTACGGTAGAGTCTGGTGGCTCGTCTACTATCGATGGTACGCTCAGCTTTAACAGTGGTGATATCAGCGCCGCTGGAGCGGAGCTTACTGGTCACGGCCGGATTAACGTTGGTGGTACTGTAGATGCTGACGGTGATCCTGCGACTGCTGATGATGGCTTCTTAGCTATCAGCAAGAGCAATTTAAACAACTTTATCACCGATACTGATAGCGATGGCCAAAGTGGCAAAATCCTCTTTAGAGGTGACAGCAATACCTTAGCCTTTAGCGCCGAGACGGAGCAGGTGGAGCTGGGTGATTACACCTTGGCATCCGTTTCTGTTGAGGAGGCTGAGCTTGCTGCTGCCCTCAATGTGGTAACTGGTAAGCATCTCGATATTAACAGCAGCAATATCAGCATCAATAAGGCGCTTAATACGACTGGTAACACTCCGGTTGATGTCGCGGTTAATGCCAAGGATCTGTCCTTAGGTGGTGCTAAAGGCTTTGACTCCAGCACCACGGGCTTAGGTGTAAGCGAGCTAAATGCGCAGAATGTGACCTTTGTTGGTGATAAGGATGCTGCAGGCGCTGCTACAGGACAGGCCTTTAACTTACGTGACACCTTAAACTTAACGGGTGGCTCAAACAAGTCTGGCGGCACTTCCAGCGGTGATGTGGTCATTGCCGAGAGTGGTAAGTACAACGTGCAGAGTGGTGAGTACAAGCACTCGGGCACTATGACTTTAGCCGGTGGTAAGGTCTCTGTTGGTGACGCTGCAGCTGGCACTTCTGGCGTTTTAGACCTGACTCAAGCGGGTGATCAGCTCGTGACCCGTGGTCAAACGCTGTCCTCCATTGATGTGGCTAACGGCAACTTAAAGCTCACCGGTAAACAAGTAGATAACCTGTTAGACGTACCAAATGCGCAAGCTGCGGACTCAGGTGCAGGCATTTTGGTCGGATCTGGTAGCAAGGTCGAGATTGCCGGTAATACCAGTTTAGATCTGGGCAACTTTGCTACGGGTACTAGCGCTGCTTCTGACCAAATCGTCTTTAACAGCGGTGGTCAGGTCAATGTTAATGGCACCTTAGGGCTGACCAATAACGGTACGGCCGATTTTGGTGTGGGTACGGTAGCGGTCAAAGAGGGCTTACAGCTGTCAGGGGCGGCCAATGGTAATGCCGACTTTGTGGTAGGCCAAGGCACGCTGCGCGTCAATGTCTCTGGTACTAATAAGGTTCTCGTTGCTGGTGATGACACTGTCTCTGGTGGCCAAACCTTAGTGGTGGGTAATGGTGGCACCAGTGCAGGCCCAGCAACTCTGATCTTCGGTGCAGGTGGCAATGCCAATACAGATGTATTAGAGGTGAATACCAATTTAGCCCTCAACGGTAGTGGGGCTAATAGTGCCACCGTGACCTTTAGAGGCGATACTGCTAGCACTACCTATAACACGCAGACCATTAAGGTCAGCGGTGGTAGCAACACCTTAAATATCGGTGATGGCGCTAAGGCTACCTTAAACGCGACTGGCTTAGACGTGGCTGACAGTTCGGCCTTAACGGTGAATAGCGGTGCAGCTACAGTGGGTAAGGTTACCTTACGTAGCGGATCTACGCTTAATCTTAATAACGAGAGCCTTACGGTTTCTGGTAGTGGCAGCGACTTGAGTGCCGGTACCGTGTCTGGTACTGCAAACATCATCGTCAGTGGTGACACTGCTGATTTGAAGATGGATGCTGGCAACTTAGTCTCTTACGTCTCGGGTGATACTACTCCTGCTCTGTCGCTTAACAGTGGTGCCGATCTCTACTTAACGGGCAGCAACATCGATTTAGCGGAGCTGGAGTTCTCGAACACTGCTGGCTCTGGTGATATCCAAGTTATTGATGACGGCACGTCAGGCAATAATAGCGTCATCAGTGGCGATGCTCTGACCATTGGAGATCAGCTGTTCTCAGGTGGTGATTTAGCCTTAGATGTGCACGCCAAGGATCTGAAATTAGGTAGCGATACTTATGACAGTAATAGTGACACCGACGGCTTAGGTGTTGGCTCTTTACAGGCGCAGAACGTTACCTTTAAGCAGTATGTAGACACTGCCACTGGCAGTGGCAGCGACTTTGTGCTGCGTGATGAGCTCAACTTAAGAGCTCAGCAAAATACAGGTATTGGCTCTATTAACGGCAATGTGGTTGTAGCCGGTGGCGCTAATAACGGTCTCAACGTGTTAGAGGGTAATTTCACCCAGAGCGGTGATATGACCTTAGCCTCGGGTTCACTCACAGTCGGTGGTGATACCACTGTTGGTGATGCGTCCTTAGCGGTTAGTGGCAACTTTACCCTTGACAATTCCTCCGGTGCTAACGTTATTAACGTCAGCGCCAATGGTAATGACTCCTCTACTACCTTAGACTTAAGCAGCGCTGCTGTCGTCGTCACGCCAGATGTCAATGCTACTAACGTCACCACCATTAATGTGGGTGAGGTTACGCAGCAGCCTACCTCTACTGGCACGGCGCAGGTGAACGTTAATGCTGAGCAGATTGATGACCTGTTCAGTGGCGATGGCGTAGCCGTAAACTTAGCCTCTGGTGGTACCTTTGTCATTGGCAGTGGTGATGTGACCTTTGACTCTGCTGACTTGATCAGTGGTGATGGCAGCAATACCACAGCCAGCGGCGGTCAGATTGCCTTTAACCAAGGCGGTACGTTGCAGGCTGACAAGTTACATGTCTCTGGCACTGATAGTCTCAACATCGGTGCGGGCACCATTAACGCCAATAGCTTTGAGCTGAACAACATCACAGCTAATGAGGATGCAACCTTTGCGGGCGGCAACTTCAATATCGCAAACGAGCTGACCTCTACCAATGCCAATATTGCCATTGGTGACGGCAACAATAGCGCTAATGTGACCTTAGGTGCCTTTACGCCTGACCCTAGCAATCAAACCAACCCTGATACAGCGGTGGTTGCGGGCAGCTTAGGCGGTAACCCTGGCATCATTAGCTCCAATGTAACGGTCAATAGCGGCTCTACCTTAAACGTGCAGCAAGGTGACTGGACACTTAATAGCGGTAATGGCAACCTCGAGGTGACATCAGGCGGCGAGCTTGTTATTGGTGCGCTGAACCCTGCGGGCAATCCATATCAGGTTTTTGATGAGCAAGGCTCGGGTACGAATGTTACCGCCTCGCTTACTGGCAATACACTTACCCTGACCGATGCTAATGTCACCATTAACAGCACCGGTACGGCCACCTTCAATGAACTCAATACCAGCCACAGTACTTCTGGTACCACGATGAACATTAACGGTGGTGTCGTTAACATCGCCAATAATGTGCACTTAGGTTCTGGTGACAATATTAAGATCTCTGGCAGCAATGGTCTGATGCACTTTGGTTCGGAAGCCGCATCTAACATCTCCTTTGATAAGGATACCAACACGGCGGTTATTGCCCCTGATACCTTTGCCGATGTCTTTGATCTCGTTAGCGGCGGTACCTTAAAGCTCGACTTTTCTGATGATACCGAGTTTAACTTAGATCAAGTTGCCTCATTAAGAGATCAATTGCTTGTAGATGGCAATGGCGAGGTTGATAGTGAGGGTAAGCATGATCCTAAAAAACATGGTTATCTCCATTTAGGCGGAGGCCTTATTGGTGAGATCCCTGGTCTCTCTGGCGATAGGGTTGATTATGATGATTTCTTCAACAGCATCGGAACTAAGTACGATGACCTGATTGTAGAGATCCGTTCTGACCAATTGGATGGTATTGTGGTCAATGTTAATGACCCAACCTCAGAGGTTATAAATGCCAACGTTGGTGCTATCCATTTAACAAGTGGTAGTCAGGTTGTAATTGGTGATGCCACTTTAGCCGGTGCCGCCAACAACAATAACAACTTTGTTTCTGATGCTAATGGCAACACTGCTGGTGCGGTGATCCAATCTGGTGGCAGCCTGCGCTTAGAAAACGGTGGCAACATTGCTGACGTTAACATCGGCACTAATGCTCAATTAGTGGTAAATTCTGGTTCTACTGGGCTTGCTACCAACATTAACAGCGTAAGCGGTGACACAGGATCGCTCTTTGAGAACAACGACAATACCGTGGTGGCCAATGGCATTACTGTGGGTAACGTTACCAACAGTGATATTGGCACTTTAGAAGTTACCTCTGGTGGTATAACCACTACCGATAGCGGTGGCTTTAGCAATAGCGGCAACGTCACTATTGGGGCGGGCGATTTAACCATTAACAATGGTAACTTTGCCAACAGTGGTACGTTTGATATCAACAGTGGTAACTTGGTGACGAGTGGTGAGCGCTTCACGAATAGCGGCACCATAAACGTCAGTGGTGATGCTACCGTCTCTGGTAATACTATCGACTTAGCAGCAGGTTCGACCACTAACGTGTCTGGCTCCGGCAACTTTAGCGGTACTAATGTCACCCTTGCCGGTAGCGGCAGCTTCGGTACGGGCCTCAAAGTCACTGCTAATGATGTTGTGACATTTGGCAGCGGTGCCGATATCACTGCCACCTCAGGTGATATCACTGCTACTGGCATTACCGTTACCTTTGATGCAGGTAGTGTGGTCACAGCCACTGCTGGTAGTGTCTATGCCACCGGTGAACGCGTCAATATGTCCGGTGCGAATATCACCGCAAGTGGCGACCTCAACTTTACTGCTACCTCTGGCGATATCTCCATTGATAACAGCAGCACTTTAGCTGGTACCAACATCACTGCCGAGGGTAATAACGTCACTCTCGCCGGTAACCACAACTTTGCCGGTAGCGGTAGCTTTATCGCCAATGACCAAACCAGTGGTACCGTTACTGTAGGGGCGGGTGAACAGAACTTTGATGACGGTGCCTTCTTCTCTGGTAACACCGTTTCCTTAGTGTCTGGTTCTAAACTTAGCTCGACCAGCGGTAATTTAGAATTCTCTGGCAACACCATTACCATGGCCAGTGGCGCCAGCGCTAACGCTGGCTCAGGCGATGTGCTCATGACCAGTACCAGCAATATTACGCAGGATGCTGGTGCCGTCTTAGTTGGTAACAACCTCACGGTAAGCGGTGCTGAGGTATCATTTAACGGTAGCAACGACTTTACTGGCTCTGGCAGCTTTACGGGCAATAACGTCACCTTGGGTGGCAACAGTACCTTTGGTAATGGCCTCGATGTTACTGCTACTGATGTTGTGACCTTTGGTAGTGGTACCATCATCACCACTAGCGGCAACATCACTGCTAGCGGCAACACCATTACCATAGCCAGCGGCGCCAGCGCTAATGCCGGTTCGGGCAATGTCGTCTTCACGAGCACCGGTGCGGTGACACAGAATGCGGGCTCCGCCTTAGGTGGTACTAACCTCGAGCTGAGCGGTACTGACTTGGTGCTTAACGGCAGCAACGTCTTTACGGGCACAGGTGAGATCACTGGTACCAATGTCACCTTAGGCGGTGGTACCTCCTCCTTTGCTCAAGGCGTGAATGTTACAGCCACCGAGGCCGTCAACATTGGTGCGGCTACCGGCACAGCTTCTTACACGGCTGGCACCGCTGATAATGCTGGTAATGTCACCGCTAACAATATTAACTTTACCGGCAACAGCCAACTGAGCGGCACTTGGAACCTGAGTGGCAGCACTATTGATTTAGCATCTGGTGCGCAGGTTACGGGTAATGCTGACCTCAACTTTAATGGTACGACCTCTCAAGCGAGCGGCTCGAACTTAACAGCGCAAACCCTGAACTTCAATGGTGCGGCTGATTTACAAGGTAATATCAACGCTACGACCTTGAATCTGTCTACGGGTACCAACAGCTTAGGCGGTACTGTTAAGGTCACGACCTTAAATGTCGGCAGTGGTGCCTCCCAGACCACGCTCTTAGGTTCGGGCAGCGATATTGGTAATCTGGTTGCAGCTCAGGTTGATCAAGGTCTCAGCGGTAATGTCGTGCAGTTTGGTACGGATGACGCCAACTTTAACGGCAATACCAACGCCCACATTGGCGCCCTCGACTTAAATGGCAACACTCTCTACGTCGATCCAGCCTATGGTAAGAAAGCGACTTTAGTCTCTATCGATCGTGGCACGGAGCAGGCAACTGGTCGTGCCGGTACGGTGTTAGATGGTGACTTAGTCGTGGGTAAGAATGCGGCGGTGTCGTGGGGTACCTATGGCTCAGGTGAGTCGTTGGCGCAAGACATCCAGCCTTACCTCGATAGCAATGGCTCGCTGCAATCGGGGGCTGGTCAGGTCGGCTCGGTGCTGGTGCTCAATAGCCCAATGGTGGTTGCTGACGGCGCCCACATCGTGATCAACGGCAATAGCGCTGTAACGTCCTTAGATCAAGCCAAGCAGATTAACCAGCTGAGCAACAGCAGAACGGCTGACTTAGCCTTAAGCAGCAATGCCGTGCTCATGGTCAAGGTTGGCGCTGTGGGTGCTACCGACGATACAGCTACTTCGGCCATCCACTTTGATAAGCTCGGGGCTGTGATCACGGCCGAGAGCGGCAGCAAGGTGGTGCTGCAAGGCAACTACGATGTCCGCACCTCGATTGACCTCTTTACCGACAATGATGCCTCTGGTAGTGAGGGCGTGGAGTTGGCATCGGGCAGCAGCTTAGAGGTGACTTCCGAAAATGGCTTGCTGACGACCTTAGTGCCAGATGGCAATGTCGGTAAGATCCAGCTCCAGACTTCGCAGCAGCGTATTGATCGCATGTTTAGCCGTGCGTCTTCCCCTGTGCGTCAGACTCTGGCCACTTATGGTGATCCAAACGCTAACATCACCGGCTCCAGTGCCTTCTTAAGCAATGTCTTAACTAAGGACACTGACGGTAGTGCAGCGGAAAAGGCAGCACGTCTGGGCATGTATGGTGGTGCGGCGCAATCGGCCTTAGCAGTCAATGATTCGCTCTTTGATGCGATGTCCCTGCGCTCGGGTATTGGCGGTGGTGCGCCAGGCGGCTCATTTTCTAGCCCAGATTCGAGCATGCAGATGTGGGCCAGCCCTGTGTACAAGCATCAAGAGAACGATGGCTTTGATGCTGCGGACAAGTCCTATGGCACTGACATCGACCTGTACGGCCTCAATATGGGTGCGGAGCTCAACTTAGCTAGAAACCTCAAGGTTGGTGCTCTGATTGGCTTTGGTCAAGGTGATGCTGACGGTAATGGCTTAGCCTCTGGCGTCTCCAATGACTTTGACTACTACGGCTTAGGCATCTACGGTGTGACGAAGTTGGGCCCTGTGACCATGTTAGGTGACTTTAGTTACACCAAGGTCAGCAGTGATGTCTCCACCGGCACTAAGTTAGGTGGCTTAAGCAGCTCCATGGATACCACCAGCTATAGCTTAGGTGTGACCGGTCAGCTCGACTACGAGTTCAATAACATCAACATCAGACCACATGCGGGCTTACGTTACCAGCACGTGGATATGGATGACTACGGTGTTAAGGGTGATGTAGGTCAGGTTGCTAGCTACTCTGCTGATGAGATGAAGATCTTCACCATCCCTGTGGGTGTGTCCTTTGAGAAGACTCTGATTACCAGCTCGGGTTGGAAGTTAAAGCCAGCGGTTGACTTCACTGCTAACTGGAACTTTGGTGACACCGATGCCTCGGGTGTGGTCAACTGGACGGGCACCAACCTGAACACGAGCTTGTCTGCAGATGTGGTTGATCCATTAACCTTTGGCATCAAGGGTGGTCTGGAGGCCTCTAAGGGCAACCTCAGCGTGGGTGTGAGTGCGGACTACACTGGTTCAGCTAACACCTCGGAGCTGGGCTTACAGTCTAACTTCAAGTTTAAGTTCTAAGAGCGCCGGTAAGCGCGAGGCAGAGACGGGCGTAGGGGGTATGCATGCAGACTTGCAAGCGTGTCTCCTTGCCATCCTGAGCCAGCCTCTGTGCTGAGCAGCTTTGTGCTCTTACCTGAGAAAAAAGACGGCTATGCCTTGAGGTGTAGTCGTCTTTTGTTTTTTCGGGGTAGAGTTAGGGTATAGTGGATACCAGCGTATAGTAGATACCAGCGGGCGTGCTGCCGCTGCTAAGAGTGGCGCCTGAAAAAGGTGGCTGTTAAAATCAAGCCTGTAAACCTGTAAGGAAGGAAAGACATCTGCCACCACAGCGCTCTGCTCTGTCTACAAGTGCCACCACCACTAAGGCCACCACCAACACTGTAAGCACTAAAGCTGCAGGGGCTAACGTCGCAACGCTGTAGTGGCGTATTCATGGTGCGTCAGCAGTAGTGAGGTGCCTGTAAGCTCTCAGCTCTGTTGGCAGTGACCCAGATGGCACTTCCCACTCTATATCCCCTTCTTGTGGCTGCGTTGCTCATACCACTACCTTTCCTGTACCACTCCAGCCTCCACTGTTGCTGTGATCGCAGCTGTGGCGGCTGTGACTGCGGATGTGGCAGCGGTGCCACAAGCCACAAACTTACCTTTATGCTGCTTAGGCAGACCATAGGAGCGATGCTACCGTGCAAGATACTCATACTGACGCGCGTCCACAGATCAGAGCACTGGACATTGTTAACCGGATTTTTGCGCTTTCTGGTCTCGATGACGATATCAACACCGCCTTTGCTAACTTGGTTATTGCTGATGACATTGATTGCGATAACGACCTGTTAAAGATCAAGACGTTGGCGCGCTTTGTGACGCTAGAGCGCACCAGCGATAGCAGCAAAATGGAAAGCAGCCAACTGAAGCATGCCTATCCTGTAGAGCTTACAGAGGAGGATGTGGATCAGGGGTATGATGTTCTCACTACTGAGTTCCAAGAGTATTTTTCCGACTTTTTTGCCGCACGCTGTCAGCGTCAAGCAGGGTTTGAGAAACTCCTTGCTCTGGATCTGGGGTTCTTACGCACAGACTTTCCTGGGGAAGGCAATGGCTTTTTTTGGGATGAGTTGAGCACGAATTTAGACTGCAGATGTTTTGTGCTCTGTGCGCAGCCGCTGCAGCAGACAGCGCTTGCTCCAGTGGGCTTCTTTGTGTCGCCGCTCTTCCACGAAAATGACGGGCACTCCTACAACCTCAGTGTAATAATGGAGGATTTAGGTGAGCCTGACTGTGAGGTGGTGGCTGATTGCTACTCTGACTTAAAGCTGCGTATGAGCGTCGCCAAAGAGTGCGGCTTGGAATACACGCTGCGTGTCTCTGCTCGCGAGTACTTTGTCCAAGAGGCACTCCGCGCGCACTTGAAGGATTTAAATGTTTACACTGAGGTGAGCCAAAAGGGAGCAAAGGCTTTGGCATGGCGTGATGAGATTAGCGTTGCGGAGCAGCAATGCTATCTGTATCTGCGCATCAACCCGTATGAGCTGTATAAAGTGATGGCCATATTAGATAGCAATCTTGCTAACATCGTGGAGGCTATTGAGGAGGGAGATTGGGATGCTGAGTCCGCATCAGAAGCGATGCAGATGTTGGCCGCGCGCTTTTTAGATATTCAGGACGACGGCGAAGGCGGTAAGACCGCTCTCTACAAAGAAGAGGAGATGAAGCTCTACTGCGCTAGCTCCGTGGTGATGGCTCTTGTTTCCAATGTTGAGCATTCTCTTGAGGATGCGGTAAAGCTGTACTCTACCCGTAAACTGCTGCAAGAAGAGTATTCTTGCCTGCAAATTGATAGCTATGTGTGGTCAGAGGCCTTTAGGCGCAATAATCTTGCTGGGCGCTTGTTTATCAGTTTTGTGGCATTTAGTGCCATGTTCTATGGCAGCTGCTGGGTCGATACGCTCAAAAGCTACTTGTCGCAATTTGTGGAGGATCATCAGCGGCAGAAAAAGTTTAAAGCCAAGTGCGAGGCTTACAGTGACCTTGAGGATTGGCTGGAGGATAGATCCTTTGAGCAGATCCTCGGTTGGTTTGATGCCGAGCAAAATTGCCCTATAAACGAGTACATGGCACAGGATCGTTGGGCAGATGCGTGCCAACAGCGCGATCAGTTGTTCTTGGCTTTTCTGGGCTTAGTGCCATTTCCTCAGGGCTTAGAGGCACCTGACTGGGAGGACTTTTTGGAGTAGCGGCAGTCTTTGCCCCGTCACTTAGGAACGAATGATCTAATAAGTGACGGCTGCAAGATTGAGTACAGGTAAGCCATCCCTAGAGATGAATGGTGCAGGCGTGCCTGTGCCTATCTTAAGGTTGGGCGCGCATGACGCCTTAAATTCCGTCGTCTATTAAGTTAGTCGTGCCTTACCACGAAGGCGAAGCGGCTTAAAGTATGTTGCAGCTCATGCGCATGGCGGCACCAATCCAAGCAGCAGCGGCACGCCCATACTCTACAAGAGCATAGGGCGTCTTGGGGCCGCGCCTCGGTCTCCGCAGCAGCTGCTGCTATCGTCGTTGCTGCTACTGCTCTTCGCTGTGTGAAGCGGCCTTGCTCAGCCTTGCGGCCGCAACGAAGTAGGTGCGCCATTTACGCTCAACTTTGCGATAATGGTAATGGCTGCTATGTGCTGCTAGGTGGCGCTCGCCGCCATTACGGCTTACTAAGAACCAGCTCTCATCACCACTCACTAAGGTAGGAAAGTCACATGCCAAAAAATAGCTCTGCTGATTCTGATAGTGCCAACCTTGGCATGTCCCGTACTACCGGCATGTCCCGCTCTTTTGCCCGTCCTAAGATTGTCGGTGGCTTTGCCGTGCCTACTACGTCGAGCAAGTCGCATAGCGCCAGTAGTGTAGACTCGTCCTCGAGTGTGCAGGAGACGCTGCCTCCTCACAGTGAGACCACTGCTGAGGCTCCGGCAGATGCGGCCAGTGAGGTTGGGGCGCACGAGCCTGAGGCTAAGCTCACTCAGGCTGCGGCTGCAGAGGCTGAGCCTCAGGTTAAGCCTGCTGTCCAAGACGTGCTGCTGAGCATGGTGAACCAGTTCTTTAACCTTTCTGGTATCGATGCCGACTTAGACGCAGTCTTTGCCGACTTCGTGGCCGAGAAAGAGGCCAAATGGGAGAGCAGCAAAGACATGTTCGCTAAGCTTAAGACCCTAGCGCGCTTCATGATGCTGGAAAATACCAGCAATACGCGCATTCTTGGCTATAGCCAGATGACGCATGCTTATCCTTTTGGCGCGGAGCTCATGAGCTTTTATTTAGGCTGGGTCTACAACTTCTTCGCGCATGCCAAGGACAAGTTTCCCGTCTTTTTTGCTCAACGCTATCAGCCACATTCTGCGTCCGAGATCCTTGCTTTTGACGTGTCCTTGTTTGCTCAAAACGCGCAAGAGCTGGAGGAGCTGCGCAAGTTCTACGGTACGGCTTACCAAGAGGCCTGCGCGCTGCGCTTTTTCATCTTCTACACGAAGCAGGAGATGGCGCCGGTGGGCTTTGCCGTGTTGCCACGCACGATCACAGACTGCCCTGCTTTAGACTTTATGCAGCAGTCGCTGGGGGCTTTAGGCAACCCTGATTGTGAAGTGGTGGCAGATTACCTTACTGACGAGCAAACCTGCATGGCCACACTGGAAGCGCAGCATCTAAATTACACGCTGCGCATCTCCACGCACCAAGATTGGGTGCACAAGGCGATTGACAAGTGCGAAGCCACCTTCGACGGTTTTAAGGTGCTGCCATCGGATTCTAATGTGTTTGGTGCCCGCGTGGCCCTTACTAAGTACATTAAGGCCGGTCATCCACGTTATCTGTATCTGATCTCAGACATGCGCAATGACGTGCCAGTGCGTAACAGGCGGGATGCCCTTCTTGATAAGCTCGAAGAGCAACTTAACGCAGAAGAGTGGGATCAAGACAAAGCCTCGGCAGAAGAGCGGCAGCTGGTCGAGCGCTTATTTGAAGTTACTCGCTACGAAGACGGTACGCAGGAATTTTTCATCAATAGTGAGGAAAGGAGCAAGTTCGCTCTCAAATTATCGGTGGTGGCGCTGGTCTCCAACGTGCAGCGCACGCCTGATGAGGCCTATCAGCTGTACAAAAAGCAGCTGCAGGCGCAGGAGGTGTGTGCGGGCTTAAGAGCCGAGATTGAGCCGCAGCTGTGGGATTTTTCGCATGAGTGTAGGGAGATGCTGGGACGTGCGTTTACCACCTTCTTAGCGGTAAGTGTCCTGCAGTTTGCGCAGAACTTTGTGCAGACCCTGCAAAACTACTTGCAGGAGTTTGTGCAAAAGCACCAAGAGCAGCAGAGCTTCCATGAGCAGTGCGCGGCTTACACGGAGCTTAGTGATTGGCTCAAGTGGAAAACCATGCCGCAGATCCTGCGTTGGTTTGCCGTCAATAAGGAGCAGGCGGTGGACTCAGATATGGCGCGGCAGCGCTGGTCAGAGCAGAGCCGGCAGCGCGATCAGCTCTTTTTGGCCTTTTTGGGCTTAGGTAAGTTTCCTCAGGGCTTTAAGGACTTGCAGGGCTGGAAATACCTCACCAAGGGCGAGCTGTAAGGCTGGTTCCTGCTACGAGGCAAGCACCGTGATGCCTATGTGGGCAGGTGTGCCCTGATACCTCTCAGGGGCAAGAGATGCTCTGTCCCTGATGTATGGTGGGAGAGTAACCCCAACAGCAAACTCCACAGGTGGTAAGGAATGAGTGATCGAATAAATGACGGAGAATGGGATGAGTGATGGCAACGTCACCCACCTCGAGATGAATGGTGCAGGTGAGTCTAATCCTATCTTAAGACGGTGCACCATGCTTACCCTAAGTCCGTCATCTATTAAGTTAGTCATTCATAACTGCCTACCATCAGGGGTATCCTGAGAAGAGGTGTTTACGGTGGCGCTACTTGGACGCTAATTACGGCGCTTGCCCTTAAAGCTGGCTTGACTCCCGTCCGCCATTAACCACCCTCAAGATAAAGCGCCGTTAGGCGCGGCCGCAGCACCTGAGCGCTACTCGTATATCGCAGTGCTCTGTTTTTGCGGTCTAAACAAAAAGGCCAAGCCAACACCCCTGTGATGCCGCTTGGCCTTTTGTGTTTAGCGCAGCGCAACTCGGCGCAGCTTAGCTGAGCTCAGCTGCGATCAGCAAGCCTTAGTGCGCTGACGGTGGTAAGTTGAACTTGTCATCTGGCTCAGCTGTGCGCACGCCACCAGGCTGCGCTAAGCGCTCGGCCAAGAGGGAGCGCACTTCAGGTGCCGCCACAGGCCCCTTAAAGTCAGCGGTCTTTTCAATCGGCAAGGCCGCATCCTCACCTACCGCCGTAGGCGCTGCCTCTGGCGTCAAGAGTGAGCCTGAGGCCTCGCTTAAGGTACTCACTGACTCTGCCATCATGCCCGCGCCAAAGCTGTGCTCACTGAGCTGCAGGAGATTAGGCTGCTGTGTCACCTCCACCTTAAAGGTCTTGGCTGGCCGTGCCTTTTTCTTGTGCTGCTGCTTAGTGCTGTGTGCAATGGTCATGAGCTCCGCACTGCTGGAGCCACTGTTCTTTTGCATCAGGGAGCTCATCAGCTGTGGCGCTACCTTAATCGAGCTCTTCATGCTCGCTGCCTGTAGCACAGGGTTAGCTGCGCCCAGCGGCTGCATAGACAGCTGCTGCTGCGCAAAGTCCACCTCATACTGGTCATTGGCTCGTAAGCTCAGGGAACCAGAGAGACCGGATGTACCCGAGACTAAGCGTTCCAGAGAGCTTAAGTCCTCAGGAGAGTGCGCTTGGAGCGCTAAGTCTTGAATCGAGCTTACTCCCGTAAAGGACTCGATGTTGATTGGCTTTTGCGCCTCCTGTAGTTGCAACAGCTGTTGCTTTTGCGCCTGCCGCTTTAAGTAGCGCGCCCGCTCCTTGGCGCGCTTGGCGTCCTTAGCTTGCTGCTCCTTTAACTTCTTTTGCTCGGCCTGATAGGCAATGCGCGTTTGCAGCGACGCGCGGAAGATAGGCGTCACCTGCTGGATGACGTTATCGATGTTATCGAAGTTAAAATTGTGGCCTAAGCTAAAGTAAATCTGCTGGCGCTCATTGGCCTTTAAGAGCTCGCGATCCTCTCGCAGGGCTTGGGCAATCGATGGCTTGAGCGTACCCAGCACCGCATTAGCGCTTTGGATGTTGCTGCTTACCCCCTGCATAATGTCATCAGGCTCACTCGCCGCTGCAAAAGGATTGGCCGCTGCAGCCGCAGACGCAGTCGCAGCCGACGCCACAGGCGCCGAGTTATGAGCCAGCGCTTGCGCGGTGGTAACGTCATCTTGCGGCGCATTCGCCGCTGCTGCGCTGTGCGCACTGTGCTCAGCCTGAGTTGGTCGCTGTAACTTGCTTTGTTGCGCCTTACTTTGAGGAGCAGAGCCGCTGCTGCTACCAGAGTTCAGCTCTAGCGACGCCAGCTCATGAAGCTGCTCCAGCTTCTGCGCTGTAACCTCAGCACCGGCCACATCCATGGTCAGGGTGTAGGAGTGGTAGCGCTGCTCTAAGCGGCTATTGTCCTGATCTAAGGCATAGCCATCACCGGTGTTCTCCGCTGGGGAGAGTGCCATGCTGTAGGAGTCAGCACCATCGTGAGCTTTGTCCTTGCTCTCAACGACATCAAGGGGCGCACTAATGTTCTTGAGGCCCGAGAGCGTCGACGTGCCTTGCTCTAAGCTGTTGAACTGCTCTGTGGTGAGCTCAGGGACGTCATACTCATAGTCAGCTGCAAAAGACGGCACCACCGGCGAGAGCAAGCCATTAGCATTAGCGTTGAGCGAGGTTGGCTCCAGAGACATGCTGCCGCTTACTGGAGTGAGTGTGACCGCTCCCGCAGGCGCCGCGTCAGCACCTCCCGCCGCACTAGCTGCACTAGCCGCACTAGCTGTATCGGCCATACCAGCCGTACTGGCAGCACCGGCGGCCGCTGCTGCCAATTGCTGCGGCTTGAGCAGTGTTGAGCGCAGGGGCCGTGGTGGGCGCACGCGTGGTTGCAGCGCGTGCTGTGTTGCCTGTTGCAGCGTTAGCGTCGCTGTCGCGTTGGCCGCATCCTGTGTGGCCGTAGCGCTGGCGTCAGTAGCGTCAGAGTTGGCGACTGCAGTCGCAGCACCGGCAGCATTGCCACTGCCACCTAAGGATGGAGACTGTGGTGAGCGCAGCTTCAGTGTTGTGACCACCGTGGTATCAGCACCATCCTCAGGTAAGGACAGTTCGGTGTGGCTCGCAGACAGCGCGCCGCTGCTCAGCGCACTCTGCGGGGCAGTGGTGGCTGCATTGCTGTTACCGATCTCGCCTCCTAAAGCGGCGCGGGCGGTAGCCTCAATCGCCGTGGCATGGGCTAGCGTCGCTGCTGTTTGCACGGCACCAGCTGCAGCAGCGGAGATAGCTGCTTTTGCCGCTTGACGTTCTTGCTCGTAGCGCGCCTGCTCTTGCTGCTGGGCTTGCACTAGTAAGGCGGTAGCCTCGGCCTCTTGTTCTGCTTGCACTTGCAGCGGGTCAGCTGTTTCGACCACATCATCAGCCCACAGCTGCTGTAAGGTCTGATGTGGCTCGATCTTACCGGAGAGGGAGATCTTGCGGCGGTTAGGGTTGAGGTTAAACACCGGCCCACTACCGAAGCTGCCAAAGTGGCGCTGCATGAAGTCCTGGTGCTGCTGCGTCAGCAGTCTGTTGAGCAGCTGGGCACCGCTGACATCACAGTGGCGCAGCATGGCAAAGAGGTGGGAGAAGGTCTGGTTGTAGATCGCCTCGTCCTGATGCTCCAGCCACTCCTGCTTGCCGATCAGCAGATAGCGGTAGAAGAAGTAGTTGAGCATCTCCGCGTGGTCGGAGAAGAAGTCCTCGGTGCCCTTTGCGCCTAAAAGCAGCGTGGCGACCGAGGCCACCATCTTGTTGGTGGTAAAGATCTTACGCTCAGGAGATGGCAGCAGGGTGTGGTTGTGCAAAAGCTCCACGTTACCTTGGAGGATGCCCGCCGCAGCTGGCAGGTGTGGTTCCCACTTGTGGCGTAACAGCTCGAGCTTGGCCTTAGCTACCTCAAAGTTTGGGGCCGCGCAGAGGTCGGCAGCGTCAGCCATAAATAGCTTACGCTGCTCGTCTGGGAGCTGGAAGCTGTCAAATTGCAGTACCTCAAGGAGGTTAAACTGCAGCGTGGTCTCAGGGTAGTACTGCTTGACGGCACGCTCTAAGTAGCGGCACTTAAAGCCCGCGACCATAAAGCAAATACCGCGATTGCCGAGGAGTTTAAACTGCTGCAGAATGCGTTGCCAGAAGTCGACACTGAGGCGCCCTGAGGTAAAGTCAGGCACAATGCTGATGAGATCTTTGCGGCCGTCTAAGGTCACACCGACGATAAAGAGCTCCTGCTCGACGTAGACGCGCTTTTTGCCGAGCTTCATGCGCACAGGGTGGGTGTCAAAGTAGACAAAGGCATAGTACTGATCCATGTACGGACGGTGCGCCATCCACGCTAAAGCAGGTGACTGCATGGTCGCAATGAAGTCAGTGATCTCACGGCGCTTGATGTAGAGACGGAACTCAAAAGCGTAGTCGTTAATGATGTCGCGCTTGGACTTGCCCTCAAGGAACTTTAAGAAAGCAGGCAGACCGACGTAGGCAATGCTGTTTTCTTCACGGCGGGTCTTGATCACATCCTGAAAGAGTGAGGAAAAGATACCGCCCTTGTCGTTGCGCTTTGACCATTGAGCGAGAAACTTGACCATGAAGTCAGTTTGGGTGCCAAAGGGCTTGTTGTGGCGCTTAATTGGGGCAAAGAGCATGCTGTCGCGGCGGTTGTGCGGCGCAAGGGCAGCAGCACGCTCGAGCGGATCGTTGAGATCCGGCATGCGATCTTTAGTGGCAATACCAAAGGTCAGCACGGTATTGCGCTTAAATTCGGCCTTTTCAGGGACGGTGTCGCTGGGACGCTGGTAGGTCTCACCACGGGCCTCAATGTCCTGTAAGGCCTTGACGCGGGCACTCTTGATGTTCTCGACGCGCTGACGGCGCTTGGCACGTTGCTCACGGACATTGGCAGGCAGTTTCGCCTCTTCATCCGTAATTTTGGCCACACGGCGTAGACGAGCCACGCGCTCACTTTCGGTCTCTTCTTCAGCACGTAAGACGATGTTGCCATCGACCTTGTAGGAGCGGATGTTCTGCTGATTGATCTTACTGGCGGCAGCGACAGCGGCAGCGGCGGCTTTAGACAGCGGCTTGTCCTCTGCAGAGCCATGGCGACTGCTACCATTGCGTCCGCCTAAGCGGCTAGAGGAACCAATGGTCAGTGGCTTTGGTACTGGAGACTTGCTGCGTGAGCGGCTGTCTTGTAAGGAGGCGTCATCGCTGGCCATGGTGGCCTTAGCGGTGGAGCCCGAGCTGTCTTTGCTCGTGGTGCGTAGGCTTAAGCGTCCCTTATGCGCACGGCCTTGCTGGCGAGAGGAAGAAGAGGAAGAAGCGCTAGCAGTAGCCTCTACAGGGGCAGAGGCGCCTTCAGCGTTGGTGTTGTAATCTTCGGTAGACGCGACGTCGTCATAGGAGCTCGACGCGGCAGCGCGGCGCAGAGCTTCAGCTTGGGCGAGCTTTTTGGCGGCGTATTTACTTAAGTGTCGGGTAGAAGCTGCGTCTTTTTCTTGTTGGCGCTTGGCTGCTTGTTCTTCTTTGGCTTGGCGAGCCGCTGCTTGGGCGGCAGCACGTGACCTTTTTGACATGGGTGATTTACCTTTACGGTTACAGTGGCCATGCCATGTCCGTGTCACGCCTGCGGTGCAGTAAGCGCTGCTAAGTGGCTCTGGCTCTAGGGAGCAGAGTAGGGGCAGCGGAGAAAAAAGAGCGCGGCGAGGCAAGGTCGGGAGCCTAGCGTCGTTCTTTTTGCGCGGGCGGCATGTTTAGGCCTAAGGGCAGCTTGTCTCTTTGGTAAGGCAAACTGCGGCTGTGGTAAGTGCTGCTGTGCCTCAACAAAAACAAGAGAGGACGTAGCGTACTTACGATGACGATGATGATCGAGGTTATGCGTCTTGCGGGCTCGAAAGAGCGAAAAACGCAGAAAGTAAGCGGCCGACGTTAGTACTGACAGGCGACGCTAATCCTGAGGTGGGTCAGGAAGTTGTTTCTCCTTGAAAAATACTGGCCTGTAGTGGCCATGCGGGCATGAGAGCAACAGCGGGAGTAGAGAGAGTGTAGGAAGCGCTGGGAGTAGTGGCTGTGTCGTTAGTTTGAGTCACCGCCCCCAAGTGTAACCCTATTTCAGGTTAATGCTGCGCCTTAGAGTCGCTATCATCTCAAGCAGCTGCTGCTCTAAGGGGGGAACTGAGGGTAAAACCTGACTTTGACTTTTGGCTCTACTCAGAGTTTGGTGGATAAAGAAAGCCTCACACTACTTCACACTACTTGTAGGTGGCTAAGCTGACACGCCATAACCACGGCTCAGGTGCTGGCCTAAAAGTGAGGATACGTTGCAGTATCCACCAAGCTCTGAGGAGAGCGGAAAATGTTACTTGCTCTGAGTCTCGGTAGGATCCTTTGCAGCGGTGGTGTCTGTAGCGGTAGCAGTGCTCTCCGCAGTAGCGGTGGCAGACTCTGTGGTGGCGTTCTCAGGCGTGGCCACAGTAGCAGCATCAGCTGGAGCTGGAGCTGCAGCGGTTGCAGCAGTGCTTTCACTCACGGCGGCAGGTGCGGTGACAGCGGCAGCTGCTGCAGCTTTCTTGCTCTTATCAGGGAAAATGAAAGAGGCCACGATACCTAAGCCTAAGATGATCGCAATGACCAACAGCGAGGTGTAAACGCTGATATCCAGACCAAAGCCAAATAAGTGTAAGCTGGCACCAGCGGCTAACTTAAAGGCAATGAAGAAGAGCAGGACGGTAACGGCCTTTTCTAAGTGGATTAAGTACTGACGCATGGCGTCAAGCACGAAATACATAGAACGCAGACCTAAGACCGCGAAGATCATGGCCGAGTACACAATTAATGGCTCACGGCTCACGGCGATCACCGCTGGCACCGAGTCAAAGGCAAACATGACGTCGGTGGTCTCGATCACGGCTAAGCACAGGAATAATGGGGTGGCGAAGAGCGGGCCGACACGCTTTAAGACGAGACCCTTATTCTCTGGCTTTTCTAACTCCGCTTTGACATGCTCGTGGCTGACGAAGAAAGAGTGACCGACTAAGCGTGGGAAGACTGGGAAGAACAGACGCACCGCACGGAAGGCGATGTGGTGGGTGTAGTCCACATTTGCGTCTTCAGACTCATTCTTCTTGCGCAGCATCATGAAGCCGGAGGCGGCCACCATTAAGGCAAAGATAAACTCGACCACTGGGCCCAAAGCAAAGAGGGTAGAGCCAATGAGCACGAAGATCAGACGGAAGAAGATAGCGCCGAGCACACCCCAATAGAGGACGCGGTGGCAGTACTGCTCAGGGATCTGGAACCACGCAAAGATGGCCATCATGACAAAGAGGTTGTCGACCGAGAGAGCCTGCTCAAAGAGGTAACCGGCAAGGAAGAGCGAGGCGACCTCACCATTGAAGTGGAAGTAGAGGAAGGCGGCAAAGCACATCGAGATGCAGATCCAGAATAAGGTCCACGCGACGGCTGCTTTTAAGGCGATAGGTTGGTCTTTGCGGTGTGCCCAGATATCGATGAAGAGGGCGACGATAGCGAGGACACCAAAGATGGCCATGGTCTCTGGTTCGAGACCGATATGAGTATTTACTGCAGGGTCGACAGTAGAGGCGGCAGCGGCCTCTTCAGGCAGTGCAGAAGGCGCAGAGACAGATGCTGAACTTGATGTTGACATGCAAAAACCAAAGGTCAAAGCGAAACACAGCTAAGCTACAGCTGACGCGGCTCTCAAAAGTCAGGGCAGCTAGCCAAAAGAGGTGGCAAGGGAGTTGAGGTTACCTGCCTCGTGCCGAGGGCACGACTTAAAATTGAGTATCCTAGCACAAGGCGCTTAGGAAAAACTTAGACATGCAGTGATTTAACAGGGCTGTATGGCGGTGAGGTAAGGCAATAATGCGGGGCGTGGGCTAATGGATTCACAAGGTGGTGCTTGCAGCTTGTGAGACAAGTTAGCGATTAAGATGCGGGGCGTGATTTGTAGTGGGATATGAGGTGGTGCTTTTAGCGTCGTTACAGTCTCTGTACATGTAAACGCTACTCTGCTAAGATGAGCCGATAGGAGCGGTGTTGGCGCGCAGGTGCGCAGCTGAACTCATGGGTTAGGCTAAGGATGGAGCAAATACATGCAAACATTTGAACTGAGCTTCCTTGGAGACAATAGGGCTCTTTGCAACAGTGCGTTTGTCATGACGCCTGATCATGGTAAGAGCTCGGTATTGGTAGTGCCTCGTGCTCAGCTAGAGGAGATGATCTCTAACAGCGAAGTCACGGCTCTGCCTCAAAAAGGTGTGTATGTGCTCTTGGGACAGCAGCGCTTGTATGTGGGGCAAACCGCTCATGGCTTGGTGGACATTAATCAGCTTGATACCTACCAGAACTTTTGGCAGGTGGCAGCGCTGTTTTTGTCCTCTAATTTTGACGAGAACAAGATTGCTGCCTTAAAGGCTGCGTTTATTCGTTACTCGCAGCGCAGTGGCATGTTTTTGCTGGAAAATGAGCTTGAAACCAAGCAGCAGAACAAGCACAGTGATTCACAATACAACGTGCAATCGTATCTCCTGCAGTTTCAGGCGGTGCTGGACTTCCTTGGGAGCAATCAGATTGCGGTGGAGCAAACGGAGGTGATGGAGGCGCTTGCAGCAGAGCAGGAAAGAAGTCTGTTGCAAAAACAGCAACAAGCTCAGCAAGGGGGGATGCAGAACAAGATCAATTCTGTCAATGGCAAAGATCTGGAGGTGCAAGAGCTAAAGCAGCAAGTGGCACAATTGCAAGAGCAGCTCAGGGCATCAAACCTCGAATTAGATCTCTGTAAGCGGCTGCAAGTACAGCCTCTTCAAACGAAGCTGCAGCAGGCACAGCAGCGTTGTGAGCAACTGAAGAAGCAAAAGCATAAGATGCCGCTAGGGCGGCCGTCGGCGGAGATGGCGGAGCTGCAACAACAGCAGCATGAGCAGCAAGTGCTTGTGCAGAAAGCGATCACGTATGCCAAGGAAAAAGAGCAGGAGGTGCAAGGCTTAAAGCAGCAAGTGGCGCAGCAGCAAGATCAGATCAGGGCATCAAACCAAGAGGTAGAGCAGTGGAAGCAGCAATTGCAGCCTCTTCAAACGAAGTTAGAGCAAGCTCAGCAACGCTGTAATCAATTGCAAAAGCAAATGCAGCAAATGCATCATGAGCAGCAGTCGGAGGTGATGAAGACTCGTGCAGCGGAGCAGCAAATAAGTAAGCTGCAAAACCAGCAGCATGAGCAGCAAGTGCTTGTGCAGAAAGCGATCACGTATGCCAAGGAAAAAGAGCAGGAGGTGCAAGGCTTAAAGCAGCAAGTGAAGCAGCAGCAAGAGCAGCTCATGGCTCCAGATCACGAGGTAGAGCAGTGGAAGCAGCAATTGCAGCCTCTCCAAACTCAGCTGCAGCAAGAGCAACAGCGTTGTGAGCAATTGCAGAAGCAAATGCAGCAAATGCAGCATGGGCTGCCGTTGGTGCAGGAGTGTCAGCGTCTGCAGCAAGCACTACGTGATGTGCGGAAGGAAAACGATCAGCTGCGCCTTGAAAATGCTCAGATGCAGCAGGAAAAACAGCATCTCAGCTTGACTGTGCAGACGCATCAGCCACCGTTGCCAGAACCTGAGGCGGATGCAGAGCATGTGTTTACTTTGAAAGGTGGAAAAGCGCGCATGGTGCAGCTGGCACAGGATAGTTTTGTGCTCTTGAGTGGAGCCAAAATCAATGTTAATAGCACTTACAAGAGTCTCAGTCCTAAGACCAAGTATTTGCACAAAGTGTTGCTTCGGCATGGTTTTATTAACGACGACTTCTATTTGCGCTACGACATGAATTTTAAGTCATCATCGGCGGCAGGTAGATTTGTCTTAGGCCGTTCTTGTACTGGCACTGACGAGTGGCGTGATGTGCAAGGGCATAGCCTCAATGATTTAGCTGCGCATTCACAGCATAATCAAGCATTATCCTCCATTGTTTCTTCGTCAGCACTGTTAGCCTCTGCGGAGGATGACGATGACGATGATGACGCTATGCTTTCGGATATTGAGACATGGCTGCATGACACCGACTCAGTTGAGGACAACACGACTATTACGGCAAAAGAAGCCTCTTCAGATGTCTGGATGTCTGATGTTACTGAGCCGCAAGTGCAGTTGTCTGCATCAGATGTGCAGGCTACCGATCATCAGCTATCTGCGGATATAAGGGATACAGCTGAGGAGAGCGTACATCCGCACGCTGTTTTTTATTTGAGTTCGCTTCAGCTACATCTGCAAGCCAAGATGGAGTATAGAGGTTATAGACAGTGGATTCTGCTGAAAGGATCGCAAGTGCGTGGTTTTGATCGTAAAGACAAAGGATGCGAACATATAGCCGAACGGTTTGATGAAGAGATGGATCGAGGCACTCTTATCGCACAGTCCGATGGTACTTTTAAGACTGGTGTGGATCTCCTTTTTGATAAAGCCTCGCCTGCTGCTAAATTTGTGTTGGGCCGCAGTGCCAGTGGTAATAAGGAGTGGCGCAATGATGAGGGCCTCAGTCCAGAAGAGTTCTTAGCTCAAATTAAGAGCGCAGAGTAAGCAACCAAGAAGAGATCCAGAGGGCTATGATGAGAAGTGCTCTGCGATCAGCGTGCTCGTAGAGAGTCAACAAGCCAAAGGATCATCATGGCAGACAAGATCACCGGATTAACCGCAGATGTGTCACAAGCTAACTTTGCGGCTTTAGCACAGCTCTTCCCCTCCTGTGTGGTGGAGCAGAAGACTGCTGCAGCCGACACAGAGACTACTGCTGCTGGCAAGACAGCAACAGTAAAGCACACAATTGATGTCGACAAGCTGTTGGCGTTGGTTGGGCGTGATGCGCAGAGTGTCGTCGGTGCAGCTGTTAATTCCGCCGCTCAATCACATTACGAGCCTTTTGGCTTTCTTTGGGCCGGTAAGCGCCAAGCCCTTACCGAGGCTCAGCAGATCATCGATAAGACGCTGCGCCCATGTGTGGACGAGAGCGTGGACTTTGCCCATACCCGCAATCTCTACCTTGAGGGTGACAATCTTGATGCGCTCAAGCTCCTACTGCGTGGCTATAGCGGCGCTGTAAAGATGATCTACATCGACCCGCCTTACAACACAGGTAATGACTTTGTGTACAAGGATGACTTTAGGCAAAGCGCCAAAGAGTATGAGCAGGCCGCAGGCATGACTGACAGTGAGGGTAATCGCTTTGTGCTCAATAAAAGCACCGAGGCGCGCTTCCACTCTAACTGGTGCTCGATGATGTACGCGCGGCTGGCTTTAGCACGGCAGTTACTCGCTAAAGAGGGCGTGATCTTTATCTCGATCGATGATCACGAGCAGCACCACTTGCGTTGCCTCTGTGATGAGATCTTTGGGGAGCAGAACTTTGTGGCGCAGCTCATTTGGCAGCGTGCTTTTTCGCCAAAGAACGACGCCAAATACGTCTCTAACAGCCACGATTACGTGCTGCTCTACGCCCGCAATATAGAAAGCTTCAAGATAGGGCGCCTTGAGCGTACCGCTGAGGCTAACGCACGCTATAGCAATCCTGATAACGACCCGCGAGGTGTCTGGTCTTCAAGTGATATCTCTGTTAAGACCTACTCTAAAGCCAATGACTATGAGATCACAACACCATCTGGACGTGTGGTTAATCCACCAGCAGGTTCGTGCTGGCGTGTAAGCAAAGAGGAGTTTGCCCGCTTAGTCGCGGATAACCGTATCTACTTCGGAAAAGACGGTAATAACACCCCGCGCCTTAAGCGCTTCCTGCACGAGCTCAACAACGACGGTATGGTGCCAACCTCATTGCTGCTTAACAGCGATATCGATGATAAGAGCGCGCAAGCCGAGCTCAATGCCGCCATTGGGGACAATCTGCAGGCGCCACAAGCTCAAGCTCTGCTGGCCAACCTCAAGGAAAAGACCCGCTTTGCCGTTAAGAGCCTGCAAGCGAAGCTGCAAGACTTCCTTGATCATGCTTTAGCAGACAGCACTGATAGCGCTGCTATTGCCGCCAATACGCTGTTATTGCGTCAGCAGGTAGGCGATAGCCAAGAGGGAGCCCAAGAGCTCAAAGCGCTTATGCACGCTGGTGTCTTTGATGGCCCGAAGCCAGTAAGGTTGATTAGCCATTTAATGCGTTTGGCCAACCTCGATAAAGACGACATCGTCTTAGACTTCTTTTCTGGCTCCGCCACCACGGCAGAGGCGGTACTGCGTGCCAATGCCGCTGACTGTGGCAGCCGCCGTTTTATCCTTGTGCAGTTCCCAGAGCAATGTGCACCTAACAGCCCCGCCGCACAAGCCGGTTTCACCAACATCAGTGAGATCGGCAAAGAGCGTATCCGTAAGGTGATTGCTGCGCTTAAGTCCGAGCAGCAGAATAATTGCACTAAAATAGTGCACGGGGGGGGGTAGCAGTGAAACTGTTATTTTAAGCGGTTTATCTCATATTACTGACCCTCTTACTGACGCTGTTGCACCACAAGAAAGCGTTATTACACCTCTGCCAGATGCCTCTGCATCTGTCCCTGCCTCTACTGCAGCCTTAGTTCCACCGCTCGACTTAGGCTTCCGCGTCTTCAAGATCGACTCTTCCAACAAAAACCCCAGCTATCCCGTCAGTGAATACCAGCAGGCGTTACTCTCACAGCTTGACTCAGCCTTTAAGGCCGATCGCAGTGAGCTTGACCTGTTCTTTGGCTGTCTCCTTGATTACCGCCTGCCTCTGGATCGCACCTTTGCTACCATCGACCTTGCAGGTCACAACGCCTATGTCTACGACCATGGTGAGCTTTTAGCATGCTTTGCCGATGACATCGATGTGAGCTTAGTGGAGGCCATTGCCGCCTTGCCAGAGCCGCCTATACGTGTGGTGCTCAATGAGCGCTGCTTTAGTTCCAGTGAGCAGCAGATTAACCTCAGTGAGCGCTTTAAGACATTGCTGCCGCAGGTAGAAATTAAGGTGCTTTAGAGCAAAGAGCTCTAACGCTCCTCTTGCAGTTCTTGTGCGCCTCAGCATAAACTGCTTTGCGCTTGGTATGCCGTACTGGGCTGATATCAGTAGGGCAGAGATCATTGAGCTCGCAAAGAGAGGCAACAAGCCAAAGGAGAATCATGGCAGACAAGATCACAGGACTGAGCGCAGACGTGGCGCAAGCTAACTTTGCGGCTTTAGCGCGGCTTTTTCCTTCTTGCGTGGTGGAGCAGCAGATCGAAGGTGCAGGTGATGCTGATGGCAAGACAGCACCAGTCCAGCATACCATTGACATTGCTAAGCTGCTTGCGCTGATTGGCCGTGATGCTCATAGTGTCACTGGTGTTCCAGACACGCAGGCACAGTACGAGCCTTTTGGTTTCCTCTGGGCCGGTAAGCGCCAAGCTCTTACTGATGCCCAGCAGTCCATTGATAAGACACTGCGCCCTGATGTAGAGGAGAGCGTTAACTTTGCCCATACCCGCAATCTCTACATCGAGGGCGATAATCTGGAGGGACTCAAGCTCTTACTACGAGGCTACAGCTCTGCGATCAAGATGATTTACCTTGATCCACCGTACAACACTGGTGCCGATTTTGTGTACAAAGACACCTTTGCGCAGAGCCAAGCTGACTATGAGCGTGAGGCCGGTATCAGTGATGAGCAAGGCCAACGCTTTGTGGTTAACCGTAATAGCGATGCCCGCTTTCACTCCAAGTGGTGCTCCATGATGTATGCCCGCTTGAGCATCATGCGTCATTTGCTGACCCGCGACGGCTTTATCTTCATCTCCATTGATGACAATGAGCAAGCGCATCTCAAGCTGATGTGTGATGAGATCTTTGGCGAGAATAACTTTGTCGCGCAAATGATCTGGAGTGCAGGGCGTAAGAACGACTCGCGCTTTGTCTCGGTCTCACATGAGTACCTCTTGGTGTACATGCGGGACAAAGAATACGTGGTAGCGCAAGATACGCGCTGGCGTGAGCGCAAGCAGGGCTTAGATGAAATCTACTCTTGCTACGATAAGCTCAAGAGTCAGTATGGCTCTGATGTGCAGAGCATCGAGCGCGATCTCAAAGCGTGGTTTAAAGCTCTGCCTGCTGGACACCCAGCCAAGGATCACAGCCACTACGATCACGTCGACGACAAGGGCATCTTTAACCCGTCTAACATCTCCTTTCCTGGCGGAGGTGGCCCACGCTATGAGCTGTTGCATCCTGTTACCCAAAAGCCTGTCAAGATTCCAAGTCGTGGCTGGTTTACCAGTAAAGAGCGCATGCTGGAGTTCATTGCTGCTGGACGTGTTTTCTTCGGCCCTGATGAGACTCGTGTTCCCACCATCAAGAATTACCTCCAAGAAAAGGAGCTTAGCGTGCCTTATAGCGTCTTCTATCAAGACGGCCGTGCTGCCTCTAAACGCCTTGATAAGCTCATGGGCGGGCGTGTCTTTGAGAACCCAAAGGACGAGCGCATCTTGCAGCGACTTATAGAGTTTAGCGGCACTACCGATGATGACATCATCTTAGATGTGTTCTCTGGTTCTGCTTCTACTGCTGAGGCAGTGCTGCGAGCCAATGCTGCTGATGGCAAGCAGCGGCGCTTTATCCTCATGCAGTATCCTGAGCCATGCCCTGTAAAGTCGGTGGCGGCGCAACGTGGTTTCACCAACATCTGTGAGATCGGCAAAGAGCGTATCCGCAAGGTAATTGCTGCGCTGAAGTCCGAGCTGCAGAATAATTGCACCAAAATAGTGCATGGGGGGGGGTAGCAGTGAAACTGCTATTTTAAGCGGTTTATTGCCAATTACTGACTCTCTTGCAGACGCTGTTGCACCACAAGAAAGCGTTATTACTCCTCTGCCAGATGCGTCTGCCTCAGCATCTGCCCCCGCCTTTACTGCATCCTCAGTCCCACCGCTCGACTTAGGCTTCCGCGTCTTCAAGATCGATTCTTCCAACAAAAACCCCAGCTACCCCGTAAGTGAGTACAAGCAGAATTTACTCGCGCAGCTGGACTCTGCCTTTAAGCCCGATCGCAGCGACCTCGACTTGTTCTTTGGCTGTCTCCTTGATTACCGCCTGCCGCTGGATCGCACCTTTGCCACTGTAAATCTTGCTGGCCACACCGCCTATGTCTACGACCATGGTGAGCTCTTAGCTTGCTTTGCCGATGACATCAATGTGAGCTTCGTAGAAGTGGTAGCAACCTTGCCAGAGCCGCCACTGCGGGTAGTGCTCAATGAGCGCTGCTTTGCCTCCAGTGAGCAGCAGATTAACCTCAGTGAGCGCTTTAAGACGCTGCTGCCTCAGGTCGAGCTCAAGGTGCTCTAAGGTGCTCTCATGCAGTCACACCAGCACAAAAGCTGGGGATGGTGGGGCGGGCGCTGTAAAAGCCAAGTTAAAATCACATGTTCAGGGCCAATGCAGAGGGGCTTTCCTCTGGCTGTGTCCTTGTTGTTGCTGGTGTTGCTGCGCGTCGTAGGGAGCAAGTAATGGTAGAAAAGATTGCTGGGCAGAGTGCCTCTTTGGCCCAAGAACAGGTGGAGCTGCTGGCGCAGCTTTTTCCCTCTTGTGTCGTCGAAGTACCGGTTAACGAAGCGCAAAGCAGTGAGGCCACAGCTACAACCACACCTACCACCACAACGGCAGCAGCATCACAGCATCAGCTCCAGCCTCAGTCCCCGCCAGCCCAGCCACAGTTTAAGCGCCATATTGACCTCAATAAGCTGGCGCTGCTCTTAGGCCAAAAGCAAGAGCTCCCTCAAGCTCATGCCTTTGAGGGCTTTGGCTTTGTATGGGCGGGTAAGCGTGCTGCCATCGCTGAGGCCAATCAAGTCATAGACAAAACCCTGCGTCCTTGCCTTGAGGAGAGTGTCGACTTTGCGCATACGCACCACCTTTACCTTGAGGGTGACAATCTGGATGCGCTCAAGCTCTTACTGCGCGGCTATAGCGGTGCCGTCAAGATGATCTACATTGACCCACCTTACAATACTGGCTCGGACTTCGTGTACAACGACTCCTTTGCGCAGAGCCAAGCAGAGTACGAGCACTTGGCTGGTATCAGCGATGAGCAGGGACAGCGCTTTGTGCTTAACCGTAATAGCGATGCCCGCTTTCACTCCAAGTGGTGCTCGATGATCCAGCCACGTCTCATGCTCGCCCGCCAGCTGTTGACTCCCGATGGGCTCATCTTTATCTCCATCGATGATCACGAGATGCACCGCCTGCGTTGCATCTGTGATGAGGTCTTTGGTGAGAACAACTTCATCGCCTGCTTCCCACGTGTCACCAAGAAATCAGGGAAGAGTACCGATGCCGTAGCCAATAACCACGACTACGTGCTGCTGTACGCTAAGAGTGATCAGGCGCAACTATCGCGGCAGGAGCAAGACACCGCTGACTTTAAGCTGTCTGATGAGTATGTCGCAACCCGTGGTTACTACCATCTCAAGCAAACCCTCGATTACAACAGCTTAGGTTACAACGCCAGCCTTGATTACCCGATAGAGATTGCGGGGCAAGTGTTTTACCCTGGTAGCGATCCTGCGCTCTACGCCAAACGGCAGGCAGGACAACATGCGCAGCGTGATTGGGCATGGCGCTGGAGCAAGGCTTTAGTGGACTTTGGCCTTGAGCACGGCTTTGTCGTGGTGAAAAATCAGCGTATCTACACCAAGACCTATGAGCGTGCCAGCATTGTGGGCACGGGTACGGCTGCTAACCCTTATCGGGTAGAGTACAAGCAGCGGCTGCGTACACCAACAACCCTTGATTACACTGACAATGCCTACTCTAACGACAACGCCAAGAAAGGCCTCAAAGCCTTAGTTGCTGACAATAGCGGCATCTTTGAGTATTCCAAACCGTGCTCGTTGGTGCAAAGCCTCGTGAACTTAGGCACCACGCCACACAGTGGCGATATCGTGCTCGATTTTTTCTCTGGCTCGGCTACCACCGCTGAAGCGGTACTGCGGGCTAATGCGGCCGATGGCGGTAATCGCAAGTTTGTTCTAGTGCAACTTCCGGAGCGCTGTGAGGCCAAGTCTGCCGCAGCTCAAGCCGGTTTCACCAATATCTGTGAAATCGGCAAAGAGCGGATCCGCAAGGTGATTGCTGATCTCAAAAATAATGCACCAAAACAGTGCACGGGGGGGGGGTAAAACCGCTTTTATAAGCGGTTTATCGCCAGTGGTACTGCCTCTTGAGGATAATGTTGTGACGCTTGCGGACGCAAATGCACCAGAGGCAGCAGCTGCTCGCGCTGTACGTGGAGACAACGCTGCTCTTGACGCTGACAGTGCGGCTCATCCGGAGCTGGACTTAGGTTTTCGCGTTTTTAAGCTCGACAGCTCCAACAAAACCACCTGCTTAGCGGTGAATGACTATCAGCAATCGCTCCTCTCGCAGTTTGAGAGCCGCTTTAAGGCCGATCGCAGCGACCTTGACTTGTTCTTTGGTTGTCTCCTTGATTACCGCCTGCCTCTGGATCGTAACTTTGCTTCTATCGACCTTGCAGGCCACACTGCCTATGTCTACGACCATGGTGAGCTCTTAGCTTGCTTTGCTGAGGACATCGACGTCAGCTTCGTTGAGGCGGTAGCAACTTTGCCTGAGCTACCTTTGCGGGTGGTGCTCAATGAGCGCTGCTTTAGCTCCAGTGAGCAGCAGATTAACTTAAGCGAGCGCTTTAAGACGCTGTTGCCCCAAGTGGAGCTAAAGGTGCTCTAAGGCGGGGTAGGAGCTTCGTGAAAAGTGCAGGCAACGCCCCACACCTTAGATGAATGGAGCAGGTGAGCCAGAGCCATATTTTTAGATGGGGGATGCATACTTGCCTGTAATTACGGCATCTCTAAAGACAGTCAGGCCTCAGCTGGCTCTTAGCCTCTGACCATTCAACCACCAATACCCCCCTTAAGGTAACCGTTAGGTGGTTCTGCGTTTGGCCACAGCTCTTAGCTCTTAGGTTTGTGGGGCTGTATTTACCCTCGGCAGCGTTGCAGGGGCTGACAATTGGGCTTTCCTCAGAGTTTGGTGGATAGGGCACTAACACTACTCCAAGGTTGGTCACGCTAAATGCCATCACATGGGATTCCATGCTTGATCGCAGGGCTGCTGCTTTTTGGTATCCACCAAACTCTGAGTAGAGCCGACAATTGTCCTTTTGCCGTGGTTGCGTGTGGTTGGCGTGCAGACTAACGCTCAGGCTAAGTCGGTCTGAAGTAACTGCGGACTCTGCGTGCCGTGCACTCTACTGGAGATAGCTCTCTGCCGCGCCTGATAGCTCAAAGGAGCAAACGTCAGCGCATGCTGTTGCAGGCAAAGAGCGCTGCTCTTATGACTTTGCTTTGCCCACTCGGAGGCAGGAGTTGTTATACTCTGCGCTCGTTATGCGCTGCTGTGTTTGCTATGCGCAGAGCACTACCTGTGAGCGCAGCAGCGGCTGGGCAGGGCATAGCGTGCATCACTGCGCTGTGCACCGTTATGCTCTGCAGCGCTGCGCTGCGTGTAGCAGTGCGTTGGCGGTGCTCAAACAGGTATTGCTTTAGGGATGATCGTTTGGTGTCAGTTGGCAAGTTGGATTTGAGGAATGCGGCA
>JAHLFE010000137.1 GCA_018884035.1 Candidatus Anaerobiospirillum pullicola | reverse complement strand
CGCAGTAGTACCAATGCAATCAAGCTGGTGCTAAGTGTTATGGCGTTTGGTGTGACCATCCTTGTGTTAGTGTTGGTGCTTTACCCACCACACTCTGAGCAGATCAGAGAAAAAATTTTTGTAGTTAATAGTTGTTACGTTCCTATGGGGCAACCGCTTGAAAGACACAAAGTGGCAGCTGTGACCTAATGCGATTGATTGTGACTCTTACTACCTACCATCGAGATAGGCGCCGTTAGGCGCTGAGACGGCAGCCCATGTGCCTAAGTCGGTATCTGCCAGATACTCTGAGTTGCCTTGGTGGCAAACTTTTGGTTGTACTCACTAGGAAACAACTTACTTAAGAGATGACGAGATTTATGGCCATCATGATTGCCGCACCTGCAGTTAGGCTCAAGCTAGAACACCTTTTATCTTAAGGTGTAGGCTGTTGCCCGCACTCCCCACTGCATCCGTCAGTTATGAGCTAACTCATTCCTCGCTGCTTTATCTCCGCGCTGCTGGAGCTTAGGGGAGAGCACGGCAATTTTCCCCTGCTTTACCGCTGTGACGCCATCATAGCCTGTAATGATGAAGTCACCGCATAGTACGCCCTAGTGCGCTGTCACCTCCCTATGAGCGCAGGCACGGCTCACTATTTTCGTTTCTATTTTGCAAGGAGGCTATTGTGGCCTGCGCAGCCACCATGCTGCCAGCTACACCTAAAGTCCCGCTATACGCTCCCGTGTTGCGGTCATACCCAATTTAGCCTAGTCAGGTAAGTCCGGTCGTGTTAATCCACAAACGCAAGCCAAAGGAAAGAGTGCTTTTCAACAAAAAGCAGAAAAAGCACAAGACGAAAAAAGCCAATGGCATCGAAGTCAAGAACAGCGAGCAGGAGCAGAAGATCTTTCGCCTGCGCGTCATTATTGGCTGCATTGTGGTATTCATTTGCTTTTCCCTGCTCTTTGCCAACCTCTACTATCTGCAGGTGATCTCGCATGAGGACTATCAGACTCGCTCCAACGAGAACCGCATTCGCGTGCTGCCAGTCGTGCCACAGCGCGGCATGATCTACGACCGCAACCACGTTGTCCTTGCAGAAAACCGTCCAGTCTTCCACTTGGTGGTCTACCCAAATAAGGAAATCGACACCAAGGACACTATTGACCGCTTAAATGAGCTCCTTGAACTCAAGCTCACGGAAGAGGATATCCAGCAAATCCTCAAGCTCTCCCGCACCCGCCAGCGCTTCTCTGGTATTGAGGTCTATGACCTGCTCACTGATGAGCAGATTGCCACCTTCTCGGTCAATCGCCATCACTTCCCTAATGTGCAGATCTCCTCTGACCTCAAGCGCTTCTACCCTTTTGCCAGCATCACCACTCATGCCATTGGCTACGTGTCGCGCATCAATGAGTCCGACATTGAGACGCTCACCGAGCAAGGCAAAATTGACAATTACGAGGGCACCTCTGCCATTGGCAAGCTGGGCATCGAAAAGTTTTACGAGGACGAGCTCCACGGGCAAACAGGCTCACGTGAGGTCGAGGTTAATAGCCATGGCCAGATTCTGCGTACCTTAAAGTACAACCAGCCAACCCACGGCAAGGACATCACCCTGACGCTTGATATTCGCCTCCAGTACTACGCTCAAGAGCTCTTAAGTACCATGAAGGGCGCACTGGTGGCCATCGAGCCGAGCACGGGTGGCATTCTGGCCTTTTACTCCAACCCGTCCTACGACCCTAACCTCTTTGTCCGTGGTATCCGCTCTAATGAGTACAGCTCCCTCTTAAAGCACCCAGGGCGTCCTCTCATTAACCGTGCGACCCAAGGTGGTTATGCGCCTGCTTCGACGGTAAAACCACTTTTAGCCATCATGGGCTTAAATGAGGGACTCATTACCCCTACCAAGCCCTTTTATGGCGGCCCTGCTTTTATGCTGCCTAACTCCACCCACCGCTTCCGTGATTGGCGCTCGTGGGGGCACGGCTGGCTTGATGTCTATCGTGCTATCGAGCTTTCGGCTGATACCTATTTTTATGATCTGGCCTATCAAGCGGGCATCGACACCATTCACAAGTACCTCGATCTCTACGGTTTTGGTCGCGCCTCGGGTATCGACATCCACGAAGAATCCTTAGGTATTAACCCCTCACCTGATTGGAAGAGACGGCGCTTTAAGCAGCCATGGCACGTAGGTGACACCATTCCTATTGGCATTGGTCAGGGCTATTGGACTACGACCTTAATTCAACTGATTAAAGCGCATGCCATGCTGGCCAATCATGGTCGTTTTGTGACACCACACCTCATGAAAGAGGTTATCGACCCTAAGACCACTAACATCGTGCACCTGTTTAATGATCCACTAGAGGGCACGCGCTTGGAGATCAAGGACAAGAGCTACTTTGATGTGGCTCGTGCTGGTATGTACTTGGTGGTCAATGGCCCTGAGGGTACGGGACGTCGTGCTTTTGCGGGCACCAAGTACAAAGCTGCAGGCAAGTCAGGTACGGCCCAATTGGTGTCCATTAAGCAAGGCGAAAAGTATGATGCTAACGCTCTGCGCGCGGAGCACCGTGACAATGCGCTCTTTGTGGCTTTTGCCCCCTACCACCGGCCGCGTATCTTAGTGGGCGTCATCCTAGAAAATGAGGGTGGTGGCTCGGCTAAGGCGGCGCCACTGGTGCGTAAGCTAATGGATCGCTACTTTGAGCTCTATCCTGATGGTTACATGGGCGAAAAGGTGCCACAGGAGATGAAGTTTGGCTTAGCAGGCACGGTTAAGGTGCAATAGCCACAGGCAGGCCAACTGGCACGAGGCTGCCCGCGGCCAATGCGAGCAAATACGCCGTAAAACGCCTTATATTGAATCCCAGCACCGATCATGCGCTCAGTGCTGCTCAGTGCAGCCGCAAAAACCTGATGTTTATCGGCGTTATCAATAAGATGAGGCTGTTGCTGCCCAGCGATTCATTACTGATGCGGTGTGCTTGCGT
>JAHLFE010000136.1 GCA_018884035.1 Candidatus Anaerobiospirillum pullicola | reverse complement strand
AGGCAAGCGCAGAGGATTCTTTTTCTTCTTCTTCTTCTTCTTCTGCTGCTGTTGGTTATGATGCCGCTCCGGTCGCGCCTTATGGTGCTGCTTCTACAAGCCACATCAGCACTGCTGCGAATACAGGCACTACACGGCGTAGTACCAGCACTCTCCGGAGCCGTAAGGATCATGCCAGCAACGTGGTGGTTACGGAGACAGGTGAGCGCTTAGTCGTTAGCCCACTGAAAAAGCGCAATCAGCAAGTCGAGCTGGTCTCAGCTGCAGAGGCGCAGCAAATCGTCTCATACGGTAAGGTTACCCCTGAGGGCTTAGTGCGCGCCGGTAAAGCCAAGATCATCTCCTTACTAGAGCGAGTGAAAACTTGTGTGCAACCTGACTTTGTCATTAGTAAGCAAGAGCACCTGCGCTATCAAGAGCAGTTTACGGTGAGCAATAACCGTGGTCTTGAGCTTAAGATTGGTGTCTACTACAACAAGAACAAGCTCATTACTTCGGTACGCGCCAATCACCAATATCAGGCCTTTGCGCCTTACTTGCAGCGTCTCTGTGCGGAGCTGATTGGCTCTCCGCTTGATCTTGCGGTCAGCACCACGCGGGGACGCAAGCGGCGCTAAGGCGTGCGACATGACTCAGAGCCGAGTTTACGCGCGCTTTAGTGTAGAGGGAACAAAGGAAAAGAGGGGGACAAGATGAGATCGTTACGCGCGTGGCTAAGCAGTGTTGCCTGTATGGTGTGCAGCGCACTGCTGCTTAGTGGTTGTTCGACCTCTGCTGAGGATGAGGCCAAGATAAACAGCGTCATTACGGCCTTGCCCACCGAGGTCGCAGGCTGTACCTTTTTAGGTGAGGTCGATAGCGGCTCTCATACTTTTACCCTAAAGTCGGCACGCAATTACATGCGCTTAGCAGCGGCGGAGTTAGGGGCGAATACGGTGGTAGAGACCCATGTTATTGTTACGCAGGATCTGCCTATGTACTTGTGGCCTGATCCTATCTTTGGGCGGCCTTACTACGCGCCGTATATGGACTCGGAGACCTTTTACGTTACAGGACGTGCTTACCACTGCGCTTTAGGACAGGGCGTAAAGGTTCCAACCTCTACAGACGCCACTGTACAGCCCACCCATGATCCACTGCACCCCCAGCGTTCGCAGATCTTAGATCCCGATGTTGATGCAGATACCACCGCACAACCTGCGCCAGCACCAGTACCAGCTCCTCAGCCTGAAGACAGCACCCCTGTCACAGTAGAGCCAGCGATAGGGATTGGGGAGCTGAACGGATCCTAGCAACACGTAGGATGTGAATAACGTCTGCTCTAAGGTGTCCTAAAGTTACTTTGGTAGCCATGACTATCAGCTTGAAGGCTATTAATCCATCTGCGGTACCAAGATCCGTGGTGGAATTTGGGCTCTACTCAGAATTTGTGGGGCGCTTAGGAGGTAATGGTACGGCTAATTGCTGATTAACACAGGCCTTTATCCCAACCACCTAAGACTGTGGCTTGAGCCTATACCCACAGATTATGAGGAGAGCCGGAATTTGCCTCAACGCATGTTTTGCCAAATGGCTGGTGATAAGCCACATCTTGCTATGATCAGTTCAGCTACCTAACACTCAAGGGTAAGGCGATAGCCTTAAAGCAGGGGATGCCCCATCTCAAGCTTCAATGTGGTGGCTATCATTTAGGCTTGTACAGCAGAAACAGCTTATTTATCAGGAAAAATAAATGCGAGCCAATTGCCAGCTGTTAGAGTTGCTCTTGCTGAGCGGCGGTGCAGGAGCTCTGGGGCGATCGCAAAAACAACAAAGCCGTGACCCCAAAAGAGGACACAGCTTAGCGCCTAAGCGGTATGAGCAGGCTCCTGCGCTTAGACAAGTGGCATGATACCGTTGGAGAAAGCAGGAAAAGAGCGCTTTTTAGGACTCAGCTGTAGGCGGATTGACCGTTACTAAGAGTTGGTGCACCTGATGGTGATTAGAGCTTAACACCTTAAAGGTAAACTCATTAATGGTGGTGCTCTCATCCTTGTGCGGGATGTGACCTAAGCTGTGAATGACTAAGCCCGCAATAGTATCGACATCAATTGATGGCAATTGCGTGTGGAAGTACTGCGTAAAGTCCTCAATGGATGTGCTGCCATCGACGGTGTAGGTGTTTTCACCCGTCTTGACGATGTCCTTGCTGGATTCCTCTTGCTCGTACTCGTCGTTAATCTCCCCTACAATGAGCTCGAGGATGTCTTCAATGGTGACTAAGCCGCAGACTCCGCCGTACTCGTCAATCACAATGGCCATGTGAAAGCGGTTCTTTTGGAAGTCCTTGAGCATCGCATCGACGCGCTTGGACTCTGGTACCACCACAGGTTTACGCAACAGGTGCTGGTAGTCGGCAATTCTTTTGTCGCTCTCGGAGGCTATAGGCAGTAAGTCCTTAGCCATGAGAATGCCTTGGATGTGGTCTTTGTCCTCTAAGGACACAGGGTAGCGTGAGTGGCCGGATTCACTAATGGTCTTAATCGCCGCCGCAATCGTGCAGTCCATATCAATGGCCACGATCTGCGAGCGTGGGATCATAATGTCCGTAATGCGTCTTTTGGTGATAGCAAAGACGCCGCGAATCATGTCCTCGGTGTCTTCATTGATAATATCATCCTGACTGGCTTGCTCAATGACCTTGGCAAGCTCTTTCTCATTGGACGGTTGCCCCCGAAAAATGCTGCGCATCAGACGCTCACGTGCTTTGCTTAAAAATGAGGGGGTAGCAGGATTATCAGATCCCATAAAAATTAACGAAACTCCGCAATGGCTAAAGATAAGAGCCATTATACCTGAGCCCTTGCCGTATACACGGGAAAAGCCCTATGAGCGTGAGGAAGCTCAAAGAAAGTGCTACGTAGACAGCAAGCACAGCCCCTGAACGCAGGTTACAGCGCCATCCTTACCCGTGCTTAGATCTACTCCTCATACGGATTAGGGTAGCCTAACTCCTCTAGCACCTTAATCTCGAGGCCTTCCATTTCTTGGGCTTCATCGTCGGTGATGTGGTCATAACCTAAGAGGTGCAGGCAGCCGTGGACAATGAGGTGGGCACAGTGCTCGGTGAGAGTCTTTTCTTGCTCGTGTGCTTCTTTACGCACTACGGCTATAGCAATGACTAAGTCACCTAAGTACTCACCATCGGCAGCTTCCTCTGCAAGCAGCTCCTCGGGGAGGTTTTCGTCCTGCTCGTAAGGAAAAGAGAGGATATTGGTAGGGCTGTCTTTGTGGCGGTAGGTGCGGTTGAGCTCTTGGATTTCGTCGTTATCGACAAAGCGAGCGGTGAGTGCACAGTCTTTGTTATAGCCTGCGGCATTAAAGGCCGCTTGGGCCCATGTGATCATGTCAGCCACCGAAGGAATGCCTAGCATCTCTTCTTCGTTAGATAAGACCACTTGGCTTTCAAGGTTGATGTGCATGGTAATACCTTTTTCTTGCGCGCAGTGTGGAGCTGAGGCAGTCAGCTGTACTCAGAGTAGTCACAGCCAGAGCTGGTAGGGGGATTAATCCAAGCCGTAGCAGCAGCCAGCTGCCATTAGCCACCTATAAGTTAGCGCCGTGAGGCGCTTGGCGGTGAGGGAGTGCCAACTCCGGTCACCGTTGCTCTACAAAGAGCAGCTGTCGTTACTTAAAGTGGTAGCGGCTATGTGGCCATTTACCCACTTTAAAGTAAGCCGTGAGGCGCTGTAGTGGTCGCATCTGCGGTGGTAGCGTCAGCTACAGCCGCGCTCTCTGCCACCGTGAGCTTAATCAGTGGTAGCGGTGCTGTCTTGATGTGGAGTTGCGCTGGTAGTCGCACCGGTGGCAGCTTCGTCTGTGATGGCATCAGACGCTGCAGCGGCTTCAGAGGAAGCTGCCTCTGGAGTTGCTGAGCTGATCACCGCAGCCGCATCCATGGCAGCATTGTTACCGTAATTGTGAGCAAAACGCTGGCGTCCAAAGTAGCCACGACGCTCGCGCAGTGATCCGCCCTCTTGCTCCTCCCGCTCGCGTTCCTTTTGCTCAAAGGCATCGTAAGCGTTAACAATAGCCGCCACCACAGGGTGGCGTACCACGTCCTCAGCATGGAAGTAGGTAAAGGCAATCTCTTTAACACTACCTAACACTTCCATCGCATGGCGTAAGCCCGAGCGCACATTGCGTGGCAGATCCACTTGGCTGGGGTCGCCCGTAATCACCGCCTTGGAGTTAAAGCCAATACGGGTGAGGAACATCTTCATCTGCTCAATGGTGGTGTTCTGTGCCTCATCTAAGATGATAAAGCTGTCGTTTAAGGTACGACCACGCATGTAAGCAAGTGGAGCAATCTCAATCACCTGACGCTCAATGAGCTTTTCGACCTTTTCAAAGCCCAGCATCTCAAAAAGAGCATCATAGAGCGGACGTAAGTACGGATCGACCTTTTGCGTGAGATCGCCTGGTAAGAAGCCCAGCTTCTCACCTGCCTCGACCGCAGGACGGGTGAGGATGATACGGCGTACTTCATTGCGTGTGAGCGCATCTACCGCTGCAGCTACTGCTAAAAAGGTCTTACCCGTACCGGCAGGGCCAATACCAAAGCTGACATCATGGCTAATGATCTGGCTAATGTAGTCAGCTTGCGTTGGGGTACGGGCCTTAATGACGCCACGTTGGGTCTTTAAGGTTGAGGCTTTGTGGTAGAGCTCACCAATGGTGCCCCGTCCTCCATGCTCTCCCTCAGAGCGCTCCTTACCGGCAGCCACTTCCTTTTTGATAAAGGCACGGGCGTTTTCGGCCTGCTCGAGCGCTTGGTTCTGGTCATAGAAGTCGAGCGGATTGGGGCTAGCGGCATCGTCAGCTTCTAAGTGGGTGTTCTCGATAATGGCCAGATTGACCTTATCTGGGGTAATAAACTCGGCCTTGCGGTGTTTACCCACAGGGGCGGTCTCTAAGTATAGCTGCTTAATGATGCGCTCAGCGGCAATGGCCTTTTTGCCCTTACCGTTAATACTAAAGTTGGCACCGGCATTGAGGATTTCTACCCCGAGACGTTTAGCTATTTGCTTGATGTTCTCGTCTTCAGGGCCAACTAAGTTGGCGAGGCGGTTGCGGTCAACCGGCTCTAAGCTAAAGCGACGGATGTCCTGATCGTGGTCTGGACTCGCAGTTGTCAATTGCAGCTCCTTGAGCAATTAGTTTTTGCCCCATTAGGGCATCCCAAAAGGGTAGGGCATCCCCAAAGGGAAGAGGAAGTGAAATACAGTTAGGTTGGTGGTGAGGGGCGCTAGAGGTCAGGACTGACTTTAGTAAGTGTCAGATAGTAGCAGTTTAACCATGGCAGAGGCACCTCTTTGGTACCTCTGCGATAAGGATGGACTTAGGAATGACTGACTTAATAGATGACGGACTTTAGGGTAATCATGGTGTACCGTCTTAAGATAGGATTAGACTCACCTGCACCATTCATCTCGAGGTGGGTGACGTTGCCATCACTCATCCCCTTTTCCGTCATTTATTCGATCACTCATTCCTTAAGGATCTCTTTGAGAGAAGCACCTTGCGCTTTAGCAGCGCACGCCACGTAAGGTGTGAGTCATCACCTCGGTGATATTAACGGTCACCATTTGGCCAATCAGGTCACGGTCTCCTTCTAAGATCACCACGCGGTTATTGGAGGTACGGGCCTTAAGCTCATGGGCGTTTTTGCGGCTCACCCCCTCGACTAGCACGCGTTGGGTGGTGCCCAGCATTCCTTGCGAGTATTGCTGTGCATACTTCTCAAGTGTCTCTTGCAGCACATAGAGGTTTTGCTTCTTGTGCTCTAAAGGTACTGGGTCGTCAAGTTCCGCCGCTGGAGTGCCAGGACGCTTGGAGTAGATAAAGCTAAAGCCAGAGTCGAACTTTACGTCGTTCACAAGACGCATGGTCTCGGCAAAGTCCTCGTCCGTTTCGCCTGGAAAGCCCACAATGATATCGGTGGAGATATAGATGTTGGGGCGCGCTTGGCGCAGCTTAGCGACTAACTCACGGTAAGAGTCAGCGGTGTAGTTACGGCGCATCAGCTTTAAGATGCGATCCGAGCCCGATTGCACTGGAATGTGGATATAGTCCGCAATCACTGGTAGGTCGTGAATGGCGGCAATGATGTCGTCCGTAAACTCCATTGGATTGGAGGTGGTAAAGCGTAAGCGCTCTAAGCCTGGGATGGCTGCTACCTCATAAAGGAGGTTAGCAAAGCTGCTGACTTGACCATCAGGAGTAAGGCCACGATAGGAGTTCACATTTTGGCCTAAGAGGTTGATTTCTTTTACGCCATGGTCGATGTGCGTGACGATCTCATCTAAGATGTCTTGCTCTGGGCGGCTATCCTCTTCACCACGGGTGTAAGGCACAATGCAGTAGGAGCACTTGTTAGAGCAGCCTTCCATAATGGTGACAAAGGCGCTAGGGCCACGCTGACCTTGCTCAGGCAGGGCATCAAACTTTTCTAAGGCCTCAGCTTGCACGTCCACGACCTTATCACCAGTGGCCTTATAGGAGGAGACCATGTGTGGTAAGCGATGGGCGGTACGAGGGCCAAAGACAATGGCAATGGTTGGGTCTAGCTTGAGAATTTGCTCGGCTAACTCCGCACCGACGCAGCCACCTAAGGCAATAATGGTGTGGTCGTCAGTCACACCCTGATGGCGCCATGCGCCTAATTGGTTAAAGACCTTGTCTTCGGCTTTGGCACGTACAGCACAGGTGACAAGAATGATGATATCGGCCCCATTAGGCTCAGCTTGCTCTACATAGCCTGCAGCACTCATGAGGTCACGAATGCGGTCGGCATCGTAGACATTCATCTGGCAACCCCAGACAGCGACATGGAAGGTGCCTTGCTGGATTTTGAGGTTGGGACTTAAAGTGATGCGGTCTGTAGTGGTAATTGCCATCTGCACTCCTGCTGGGGGCGGTGAAAGTTAGCGCCCATCCTTGTGTCTTGCCGTAAGTTATTGCGTTCCTTCATCACTCACAGGAGAGGTGCGCTGGTAGCTGCTACGCAGCTTTGCCTCTGGTGCGCGGTGTTGCTGTCCCCATTGGAGCAGCAACGCTGCTTATCAGGAACAGCGAAGCTTACCCACAGTGGTAGTGACTGCCGCTGAAGCAAACTTACGTTTTTTCTACGGACAAAGCCACAGCTCTCGCTATTGCTTGGCCCTGGATATTGCGTGGCTCATTATACAAGCAAGCTTCAGTGGTTGCTGCTTTCTACCCTCATGGTGTGCAGTGGAGATTGAGAAGAAAAAGCAACAAGCAAAAGGAGGCAACAGGATGGGGCAGAGCAAGGAAAAGCTAAGTGGTTAAAGAGCTTGCACCTTACAGGTAGTGCGGATCAAGGTGAGCCACCAAAGAAAGCACAGTGCGAATTACCATAAGTGTTATCACCCTAAATGCCGCCATCAAGAGAGACGTGCTTGCCACATACGCCACTCAAGAGCAGATGCGCTGACAAAGCGTTCCTGCTGTTATCTCCGAGGCCTTATGTTGAGCCGAGATTGATCCTGTAATGGGGTAGTACTTTTGGTGATTCTGCTGCAAGTGGTAGTGGTGGTGGTGCGCATTGCTGTTCAGTGCATCGTAACGTAGATCAGTGTGTAGGCCCCTCTGGGGTGGTTTTCTCTGTGCTTTGCCAAAAGCTTTACTCCGAGGTGTGGTTAGCAGGATAGGCAGTAACGCAGTCGTAGACTCAAGCGAGTTTACCCAGCGTAGAGAAAGCATGCTTTATCTCTGGTGGCGTGCTGGAGCGCATAAGGCTGAAACGTGCTGTGCCTCGCGCGTCTTTGAGAGGAAGGGCGCTGCTCTGCTGCGGTCACTTTTCCCCTGTTTTACTTACAAAGCTGTGACTTTTGGCAGTGCAGCCTAAGCAAGCGCTAATTTTAGTTTCATATTATCGCAACTTAGGAAGAAGGTCAGAGCATCTTACCCTCAAAACGGCTTAAATAAGAGCTTTTTACGCGTTTGGGTCACCATTACGTGCCTTGCTGCTGGAGCACAATTCCGGCGCGTGCTAAGCACGCCCAATCACTTAAAACCACTCCTCAAACCACTCCCCTAAACACTTGCAGCCACTTGTTACCACGTGCTCATGCTGACTGCTCTTTGCTGCTCCACTGCATCGTAAATTTCTTTGTCACTGTCCCTATGGGCTATGTCGAGGTAAGTTCATGCCACGTAATAAGCATCACTATCACTCGCCTTGGTCTAAGCTTGCCTCACGGGTGCAACAAGCGGCTAATACCGCTTCTGCACACGCTCGTGATCTTTACGCCCATACTGCCACTAAGACCAGTGCTGCATGGGACAGTGTCACTACTAATGCCCACAAAGCTACGCAAGAAGCTACTTCAGCAGCCTCTAAAGCTGCGGCTGCCGCAGCAGACAAACTCTCGGCGTCATCTGCCAGCTCTGCTGTTAAATCCATTAACAGCACTGTACACACTGCCGCTAGCACAGCTGCCGACGCTGCCTCCCGTGCCGCAACTGCTGCCTGTAACGCTACGACCTCAGCGGTAAACTCTGTGCGTCAAGTGAGCAGCACCACTGCTGCCAAAGTCTCTGCGCAGGTTTCTGTTGCCGCAGCGGCCTCTGCACAAAAAGCAGAAACGCTTTTTGCTCAAGCTAAAGACTCAGCTGCGACTGTAGCGGATAAAGCCAAAGACTCTGCAGCTGTGGTTAAGGATAAGGCCAGCACTGCTGCGGAGCAGCTTGCCAATTCGGCGGTAAATCACGGGCAAAATGCTCGTGCGGCAGCAACCCGTACCGCTAAGAACGTCAGTGCAGCCGTTACCTCTAGTGAGAGCTATCGGCGTCTGAAGAAGATTGTCACTGGCACGGCCTGCGTAGCGCTCTTTTGTGGTAGCTCGTGGTTAGTGAGCCCTGATGTCTGTGCTAACCACTTTAATAAGCCACGTGGCTTTGAGAACTACTTTAATAACGTCATGGCGATCCAGAGCCATGGCAAAGACGAAGAAGACGTGTGGATGCGTGGCCGTCTGACCAACTATCTCTACGAAAATAGCTATGAGTTTACCGACGAAATGGGGAACTCTATTGCTGTAGAGCTCGATGATGACATCGATTGGACTCCGGTGTACAAGGATCAGCTCATTGAGATCTACGGTGAGATCGACCGCAACATGTTTCGTGTTAAGGTCGAGGCTAAGGGCTATCGCATCTTAGAGTATCCGCAGAACACTCAAGAGAGTGTAACGGCAGGGGCTAATACCGCTGTGGCGGCAAATACGACCACTGGGGACACCTCGGCAGAGACCACGACCACTGAAGCCGCAGCTGAAACTGAAGCCACAGCACCAAGTGCTACCGACGCTACCGTTGCCACTACTGCATTAGCTGCTAAGACCACCAACACCAATAGCACTGAGGCTGTAACGACTAAGGAGGCCGAGATAGCTACGGCCACGGCGGCTACAGCTGCGCAGGGTAGCAGTACCGCTCCTGTGAGTAGAGTCGGCTCTGAAGGTGCCAGCAGAACAGTCACGCTGCCATCTGAGTCTCTACCACTGCAAAACACCAGTGCTCCAGAGCAGGTCACACCATTATTGCGTCCTGTACGTGATAGTGACCACCACAGCTCTCAACCAGCTGCTGATAGTGACGCTGATTTGGACGTGCCTGCCTTACAAAGTGCGCATTTGCCGCCGTTATCAGTTACCAGTGAGATTGAACGTTTGGCCTAATACTGCTGCAGCAACAAAGAGCAGGGCTTTTGCTGCTTGCGAAAAAGGGCGCTCTTTTTAGCGGCGCCGTAAGGTCACGCTCTGTTATCTGTTTTTCTTGGGAGGGCCCATGCGTAAATCACTACTTGCTCTGAGCCTCTCTGTACTGCTCACCACACCGCTATTAGCGACGGCAGCGGAGCCGTCGGTGCCGTCATATACACCACGAGAGCCAGCCACACCTACTCAGGTGAAGACCATTTCGACCTCGAACATTCCGCAAGGAGTAAGTGTGACGCGAGTGGGGCCTAATGGTGCTACCACCACGACTACTAACTCTCAAGGCACCACGGTTACGACCATTAATAGCAATGGTACGATTACCACCACGCCAGTGGGCACGGTTACTACTGTGGGTAACATGGCTGGTACAAACGAGCCCATAGTGCGGGTGTATGGCACCAATATCCCTACTTTTGAGGGGCCGCAATCACAGGTAATGGCGGCGGTGCAAGCCTATCTGCAACAACAGCAAGCTCAAGGCACCAGCGTTACGACCAACAGTGGTACCACGGTATATGTGGATCAGTACGGTAACGTCATTACGACCACATCGGGCTATGATCCCTACACCGGAATCACTAATAACTATTATGTGCCGACTTATGGCTATGACCAGTACTATCGGCCGGATCATCGTCCAGAGCATCGGCCACCACATCCACCTCGGCCACATAGACCATATCCACCACAAGGCATAGTGCCTCCTCAAGGTGGACAGGGGGCGATACCACCAGCTGGTACTGTAGTCGATCCTGGCTTTAGTCGTCCGCCACTGCCACCACAAGGCACAGTGCCGCCTCAAAGCGGGCAGGGTGCGATACCACCAGCCGGTACTGTAGTCGATCCAGGCTTTAGTCGCCCGCCATTGCCACCACAAGGGGCAGTGCCACCGCAAGGTGTAAGACCTCCACAGGGAGCCATGCCGCCGCAACATAATTGGGGACAGCTTCCGCCTCAAGGAGCAATGCCACCGCAGCACTGGGGACAACGTCCGCCACCACCATCACAGCGGCCGGTGTATACGCCACCACACCAAGGGCCCAACCATGGAGTGATTGTGCTGCCACCTGCCAATTCGTCGCGGCCATAGCCACGTTAACTAAGGGCAGATAGAGTAGGGCGTAGGCTCTGAGGAGAAGATCATGATGGGCAAAATGCTACTGCTTTCCACTGTGGTACTAAGCGCCGTGCTGGCACTGCCTGCTCAAAGCAGTGAGTGGTATTCCCATGAGAGCAGTATGCTGCCCATTATGGCAGCTGCTGCGAGCAGTGCTCCGCTGCAGGGGGCACAAGACGCGGTCTTTTTAGCGACGAAAAAGACCAGTGGCTGGGGCCCTAATGCCACACGTGAGGCTCTGCCAACCAACAATGCGCGGCAGCTCCCACAACCACCACGACAAGGCCGTCCGATGCCTGCCAATCGCTCGCCTGCTTTAGACCGGAGAAATACGCAGTAGGGCTGAGGTTGTTGGTTTTAGAGTCGAGGCAGCACGCAGGGGCGTGCTGGTAGAGTGTGAGTTTTCACGTGAAATAGGTGGTAATGACTGGTGGGATAAGCGCACACTGTGGCCAGTTGCGAGGGGTTCTTTGGTTTGTGCAGAGTTTAATGGAGCGCACTCCACCCTCACCATCAAGGCGTCACCTAAAAGGCCATTACCTTGGTGCACCTCTGTGATTGCCGTGGTACTGCTGCGCTTTGGTTGCTACCAAAATGTGAGGAGAGCCGCCTCTGTGGGCTGGGAAGTCTGTGTAGCTCAGGAGCTGGTGCGGTAATAAAAACGAGTGTCAGGCTGGGTAAGGTGATGTGCTTGACAAGAGCATGAATGCTTAGCGCGAGAGGTTAGGTGGCGTCTGGGCAGGGACTCGCGTGGTTTTCGTGTTGTAAGTAAAGTGTTGTAACTAACCAATAATATAGTTATCAATTTCAACTTTATATGCAATACAACATGCAATAAACCGCATAAATAAGCGGTTTTTTTTTTTTACAATAACTGTGCCAACTTTTGGTAGTGTCGGACATTGCCCCTTTACCAGTCGTCCAACCACCTAGAGGCTTGGCGAACTAACTCTTTCTCTCCCAAGGTCAAGGGTGGTTGTTTCAGCCGCATCAATAAGGCAACAGCTAAAGCTATGCCTTATTGCGATGTGGTCTGAACAGAGGCTGTATTAAGGCCGCTTTGCCAAGGAAAGCGACTTAATACATGGCCTCATACAAACTCAATAAAACATACGTCGTGAGGCTTTTGGCATATGGCTATTTATGTCAATACCAACGTTTCCAGTTTAAACGGTCAACGTTTCCTTACCAACGCCAACAATGCGCTGAACACCACCTACCAGCGCTTATCCTCTGGCCTGCGTATTAACTCCGCTAAGGATGACGCTGCTGGCTTACAGATCGCTGATCGTCTGACTGCTCAAATCAATGGCTTAAACCAAGGTAATCGTAACACCAACGATGGTATTGCTTTAGCCCAGACCATTGAAGGCGGTATGGATGAAATCCACACCATGCTGCAGAGCATTCGTACTCTGGCAGTGCAGGCTTCTAACGGTACCAATACTGCTGAAGATCGCCAAGCTTTAGAGGATGAGGCTAATGCGCTGATCTCGGAAATCAATCGTATTGCCCAACAGACCACTTATGGCGGTAAGACCATCCTTGATGGTGGTGACGGTGCTGTTACCTCCATCTACACCGCAGCTGATAGTGTAGGCCAATTAGTCTTACAGGTTGGTGCTAATTCTGGCGATAAGATCAGCTTCGATGTGTCCTCCTTCAAGTTCAGCCACATTATGAATGCCCAAAGTGCTGCTACTGCTACAGCTGGCATGAATGCAACTAATGCAAAATTGGCTGATGGTACAGCGGCTATGGGTGTCGGCTTCTCCACGGCAGACAGTGCTATGGCTGTGATTGAATCGATGGATCGTGCTATTAAGCAGGTTGATACCCAGCGCTCGGCTTTAGGTGCTATCCAAAACCGTCTCGAGTCTACGATTCGTAATCAGTCCAACGTTGCTGTTAACGAGTCTGACGCTCGTTCGCGTATCCAAGATGCTGACTTCGCTGAGGAGTCTGCCAACCTGTCGCAACAGAGCATCATTCAGCAGGCCGCTGCTTCCATGCTGATGCAAGCTAACACTCGTCCACAGTTAGGCTTAAGCCTGATCGGCTAATAGTCAGTAGCTTCTAGAGAGCTGTTAGGCCACCTATGTGGTAGTACTAAGGCAAGTGCTAACGAGGTGCCAAGTGGACACCAAAGTTGGCGCTTGCCTCATACCACCCACAGGTTTTACAGATTCTAGTAGTACGCGAGGAGTTCACCGCAAGGTGAGCTCCTCACTTTGTTTTGACGTATTACTCGCTACCTGACCTTACACGTCTGCGCAAGATCTAAAGCATAAAGCGCTCTTATACATCCTCTCCCTGCACTACGCACCAGCGTCGTTTGCGCTGGGCTGCGCCCTTGAGATGGATCATCTTTTCTTCGCTTAAGTAGTAACAATCACAGCAGGACAGCACTGGCACATACGCAGACCATACGCGCAGCCGACAGAGTGTCTTGACGCACTCAATACCATGTCACGTTTACTTGTTTCTGCCTGCAACACTCTGTTTTCCCATATTTAGCCCATGTTCCAGTCAACTCCTGATAGCCTCGATCCGCAGGCTTTGCTTGATGAGCTCTATCCCCTGTGTCGTTCCTTAAGTGGTTATGGCTATGACCAATCCTTAGATATACTTTCGCGTTATATCCCTTTTAATATCGAAGAATACGCCAGCGGCAGCAAGGTCTTTGACTGGACTGTACCACCGCGTTGGGAATTAGAGCATGCTGTCCTTAAAGACAGCCATGGCAACGTCATCCTCGACGCTGCGCAAAACTACTTACACGTGCTCAATTACTCTATGCCCTTTCAGGGCAAAATCTCACGTGCCGAGCTTGAGTCCCACCTTTACTCTGATCCCACCCGTCCTCAGCTCATTCCTTATGTCATGAGCTACTACAAAGACCGCTGGGGATTTTGTCTAAGCCACGAACAACGCCAAAGCCTCACTGACGATTTCTATGAGGTGGATATCGTCACCCGCAAAGTAGCAGGCACCATTAAAGTCGGAGTGTGCGATCTTAAAGGCCAAAGCGACCGCATTGTGCAGCTGTCGACCTATTTGTGTCACCCAAACATGCTCAATAATGAGCTCTCCGGCCCCATCGCTCTAGTCTATCTCTATCATCTTTTACGATCCCAGCCAGAGCGCTACTACACCTACCGCTTTGTCATCAATCCCGAGACCATTGGCTCGTTGTGCTATCTCTCTAGCCATCTACCAGAGCTGCAAGAGCATCTTGAATACGGTTTGGTGCTCTCGTGTATGTGCAGCTACTACAAAAACGGTGGCAGCAAAGAGCCTATTAGCCCCTTGGATTTGCGCCCGCTCAACAACTTAGAGCAGCAAGCACATCTCTATCCTCATACCTTCTACGAGCCCCAAACTGCGTCTACTGCGTCTACAGCTGTCACGGCTTCTGCTGCTGGTAGTGGTGGTGTCGGTAATGCTGATGGGAATGGTGATGGTAATCCTCGGCACCGTCATCTCACGTTGACAGCACGCTTGCAGTTCTTCAAGCTGCGCCAGCAACTGCTGCAACAGCTGCAAGAGAGCATCAATCCTAACTTTTTACCCGTGCCGCTGAGCTTTCAGCGCACGCGGCAGAGCTTAGTGGACGAGCTGCACCACTTGCTCAGAGCAGAGCAAAAGCCACTGTCTCCACAATGCCCACAGACTGCGGCTACAGATAACTGTTTCAATGCTGCCGTCCCTGCGAACCTCTCCGAAATCAGCAGCGCCGCAACTGCCAGCACCAACAGTGCAGATAGCAGTACCACCAATGGCGTCGGCTCCAACAGCATTGATGCGCTGACAGCGCAAAAGATGGCGTGTCTTGCAGGTATAACCACGGCGCAGCAGTGGCAGCAACTGCTATTAAGCCATGATATTCACTATAACCATGGTGTTTACGACTCTACCAAGCAGTTGAGTGATGAACTGCGTTTAGCCATTTACCTCAGACAGCGTGATGATTACAACACCATGCAGGGCATTGCCAGTGAAATGCTCGATCCGGTGCTGCCGTTAAGCCAAGCCTACCAATTTCACTATAGCCGCCCGATTGACCGGCTCTTAAGTAAGTTGGCCCACAACCAAAGTGACTGCATCAGCATTCGGCGCTTTTCCCTCATGGGCTCAGATGAACGCCAATACAACTCCCCTCGCGCCAATGTGCCAGCCGTGCAGGTCACACGCGTGCAATTTGGAACTTTCCCTGAGTACCACTCCTCTGGGGATAACCAAGAGCTCTTTTCTCTCGACAGTGTTCTCGATAGCGTGCTGATCCTGTGGCGTTGTCTGCAGATTTACGAGCAACGTGAGCACAACCTCATCTGTCAGGTTACAGGTGAGCCGCAATTGGGCAAAAGAGGCTTATATCCGGACTTGCACAGTGATGTCGGTAACAAAGAGCAGCAGCAACGCAATTACCGCAAGCTGAAGCACTTGCTGACAGTGCTGAGCATGAGCGATGGCTCGTTTACTTTCGACGAGCTGCGACAGATTTTGGGCTGTTCACCATTTGAGCTCTCGGCGTTGATTGAGCAACTGCAACAACACGGTTTGGTGCAATAGCAGCCTCGGAGCAGCATTTGAGCATTTGGTGGTTAGCACTCCCATCCCACTCCCCCTCATACTCCCTCACCCCAAGCGCCAGTACTTACCTGCAAAGACCAGAGCAACGCTAAACAGCGAGCTTACTGGTAAGTGAGCTTGCTGTTGCTTGTGTGTATGTGTGCTGCCAGACACCTACACCTGAGCCTGATTAAAGCCCAACCATCTTTCCTCTTAACGGAAATTAGACAAGGAGGCGGCGCTTCCAGCCCCTAGTAAACGTGGGGAACCGCGCCGGTTTGTGGATGAAGTCCTATAGCAGAAACGAGCTCAAATCAGCTTTAAGCGCAGTTGGTGTGACCACGGGTAGCGTTTGCCTTGTGCATACCTCGTTATGGAGCATAGGGCAGCTTGACGACCCTGATGATTTGCCTCAGGCGTGGCTTGAGGTCTTGCAAGAGCAAGTCGGCGCTAGCGGCGCTCTTATTTTGCCTGCTTTTAGCTATTCCTACTGCAAACATAAGCTCTTTGATCCCCACAAGAGCTTAGGTTGCGTCAGCATGTTAGCCAACTACGCCATCCTCTATAAGATGGGCTATCGCTCTCCCGATCCTAACTTCAGCTACGTCTTTATTCCAGGCTCAGAGCAAGTTGCGGCCAAAATCGCTGCCTACACCTTCTCTAATGTCTCCTTTTCTATGGATCACAGCATGGTGGGCCTTGCTTTTGAGCTGAGTGATGAGCCCTTATTGCTGAGCGTGCGCACAGAGCAGGAGCCAAATCCTTTTACCTGTCGCCATTATGTTGAGCAGGCGGTACAACGTCGCACCCGCTTTATGAAAAAGTTTAGTGGCCAAAGCCTGCTGCATGGAGAGGTCAAAAATACCGACAGTTACTACTTCTGTCGCATCATGGTTACCAACACCGAACCTGCCAACGATGAGATCATTCCTCTCAATGTCCCATTAGGCGAGGGGGGCATTTACTGCAATTCCCTGCGCGGTGAGATGGACACCTTTAGAGAGCAGATCTGTGCCGATCCATGGTATTCCCTCAAAGGGCCGGTTTTAAGCGATGCTGAGCTTGAGGCGCTGCGTGCCCAAGATCAGGTCTGCCCAATGAGCGACCTCGTCCCTGTCTGCGAGCATGCCATCAAACTATAAGTCACCCACTCCTGCTCCCGCTCCAACTTACCAGTCCTGCTCTTCATTACAAGGTTTGTTATGCACATTTTTCCTCAGCTTCACCGCGCTGGTGGTACCAATGGTGGCGCCATGTGGGGGCGCTCTAAGAGCGGTTTTAAGACCGGCTATGAGCTGGTCGCGGGTGGCTTGCGCCAAATAAGCTCGCTTACCTCCTCCGTGTTTACCATCGTCATGATGCTTACAGTCAGCATCATGCTCACAGGTTGTGGTGAGGGTGATGCTAAGACCAGTGCTGACGCTGCCCCTGCAACCCAAGGCAGTATGCACATTGCCTATCAGTACGGCATTGGCTACGCTCCTGCCATGATCGCCAAAGAGCAAGGCTATTTAGAGCAGCTGCTGCCTAATGTGGAAATTACGTGGCAGCTGATGAACTCAGGTTCTACCATTAATGCGGCAACGATCGCTGGCGACATTGACTTTGCCTTAATGGGTACTGCGCCCTTCTTAATTGGCATCGACAAGGGCGTCCCTTACAAGCTCTTTACCGGTATGTCGACGTACATGCCTACGGGCCTTGTCTGCTCCGATCCTAAGATTACTAAGCTTAGCGACTTTACGGCAGAGGATCGTATTGCGGTTGTGTCCTATGGCTCTATTCAGCACATCTTGCTGGCTATGGGAGCTGATAAGTACTTAGGCGATCCGCATGCGTTAGACAACAACATTATCAGCATGTCCAATCCTGAGGGTTTTGCGACCTTACTGGCGGGCAAATCTGAGGTAAAAGCCCAATTAGCCTCGGTGCACTACTACATGCGTCTCATCGAGTATGGCTATCACGACATTATGCCTCTGGATCAAGTGTTTATGGCTGAGCCTACCTTGCTGTTAGGAGCCATTAGCACTGAGACCTTAGAAGATCATCCTGAGTATTTAGAGGCCATGCGTACTGCCTTAGAAAAAGGGCGCGTCTTCTTACGCGAGCATCCTGAAGAGGCGGCGGCCATCTTGGCCAAAATCGAAGGCACCACTCCTGAGCAAATGAGTGAGTATTTGCAATACCCTACCTTGAAATTTACCGAGCAAACCCAAGGCATCTTTGCCTTAGCGCAGTTTATGGCTAAGGCTGGCTTCATCTCCAATGCGCCGCAGAACTTTGCTGACTTTGCCACTGCCAATCTGGATAAGTCCAACTAATCATGACCCATCCTGCAACCTCGATTTCCCTGTGGCGTAAGGGCATCTTCGCGCTGGCGGTCTTAATCGCGTGGCAGTTAAGCTGCTCTTTAGGAGCGGTGTCTAAGGTCTTGCTGCCATCGCCAGTAGACGTCCTGGGAGCTCTGTACCAAGCTTTTTCCCAAGAGCAGATGGTGGAGGTCTTAAGCTACTCGCTGTCCTTAATCACCGTCGCTATGTTGCTGGGCTTTGTCTTAGCGCTTATGTGTTCGATGCTGGCCATCTTAAGTCCAAGTATCCGTGATATCTACAACCTCATCTTGACGGTAATGGATCCCATTCCCAGCATCGCCATCTTGCCCTTGGCAATTTTGTGGTTTGGTACGGGACTGGAGACCATTGTGGTCATTATCATCCACTCGGTGATCTGGCCGGTGTCACGCAACTTTATCGATGGTTTTAGTGCTGTACCAAAGATCTACGTCGAGATTGGCCACAATTTCGGCTTTAAGCCATATCGCATGTTTAAGGAGATCTACCTGCCTGCGGCTATGCCTTATTTGATCTCTGGCATCAAGGTAGGTTGGGCGCGTGCGTGGCGCACGCTGATTAGTGCGGAGATGATCTTTGGCGCTACAGGCGCCATTGGTGGTTTGGGTTGGTTCATTTTCAAAAAGCGCTATCAGCTTGAGACCGATGGTGTCTTTGCGACCTTACTGATCATCGTCATCATTGGACTGGTGGTGGAGTATGGTCTCTTACAGACCTTGGAGCGCAAAACGATTCAAAAGTGGGGCATGGTGCGCTCATGATTAGCGACAACATCAAGCCGTCTCGGCAAAAAGAGACCATCAGCGACACTAACGCCACCGGCGCTAACAGCGACACCAACGCCACCAATAACGCCTCCTCGCCCATGCGATCTCCAAGCACCTCCCAGCCTGTGCTGCCTCAAGCAGCAGACACCGCAGCGTCTACTGGGACTAAGCCGTGGCTGGTGTTGTCCCATGTGCACAAGCAATACTCCAATGCCGTAAGTCCAGTGTTACAGGATGTTTCGCTGGAGATTGGCCAAGGCGAGTTTTGCTGCATTTTAGGCAAATCCGGCTGTGGCAAAAGTACTCTGCTGCGCTGTATTGCTGGCTTTGAGCCCTTTACGGGGCAAATCAGTCTTGAGGGCAAGGTACAAAGCAAGCCCAATCCCGACATCATTATGGTCTTCCAAGACTTTAACCAACTCTTTGCGTGGAAGACCGTGCGGCAGAACATGTTGTGTGCCATTAAGTACAACGATCGGGTTACCAACAAAGAAGAAAGCGTGGCTTTGGGCTACCAGCTCTTAAAAATGGTGGGGCTTGAGTCTTACCTCGACTACTACCCGCATCAGTTGAGCGGTGGTATGAAGCAGCGCGCTGCGATTGCCCGCGCCTTGGCTTTACGGCCAAAGATCATGCTCATGGATGAGCCCTTTGCCAGCCTTGATGCCATTACACGTAAGCACCTGCAACAGGAGCTTATCAGCTTAACGGCGCAGACGGGCACCACTGTGCTCTTTGTTACCCACAATATCCAAGAGGCTCTCACTTTAGGCGATCGCCTCTTGGTGTTAGCGCAGGGCGGGCAAGTGGTCTTTAACGAGCCTAATAGCTTGCCACGACCGGTAAAGCCAAGCACGCCTGGCTTTAGTGAAGTGTGGAATCAGCTGTCAGCCATGCTCGACCAATAAGCCTCTTAACACCGGCCGCAGCCTAGGAGTTTATGCCGGTGTTGCAGGCTTAATCTGTAGCAATCTGTAGCAGGTTTAGATGACCGCCGCTGCAAAGTTAAATCACGATCAGAGAATAGAACCCTCATGGCAACTTCCGAAGATACGCTCAACGCCTTTTGCGACATTTTAGACATCGATAGCGATGGCATTACTCCAGATACGCCATTAGAGGCTATTTCTGGCTGGGACTCCATGTCGGTGGTGATGCTCTCTTACTACATTTGGGAGCATTACGCTCGCCGCGTGCAATCAAGTGAGCTGCGCCAATGCACCACTGTGCAGGACGTGCTCTCACTGATGCAATAAGGTGTGTTGTGGCTCCGCACCGCTCCGCACATCAACTTAGCGCTGAGGCAAAGTAACATGAGCCCCAGCGCTGAGTATGGGGCTATCTGGTGATTTACAGGTGATGGTGATGTAGGGGGCGGTCACATACCAAACTCTGCACAGAGACGCAAAGGGCACCTCCAACCCAAGCGACTTACCTCTGAAAGTCATAGCAAGCAGCAGTGAAGTGACATGACTGATATGATCTCCTTTGACATCCACGACCCAAGTTCAGCTTTTGGTCAGTGTCCTACCTTTACCACCTTGCTGCATGCCTTGGTTTATCAGGCACAACAGCGCCCTCAGCGCTTGGGCCTTGCTGATAACGAGCGGTCACTGACCTTTGCGCAATGGGCTGCTCGGGTCTGGTTATTAGCACAGGTGTTAGGCCCGCAGCTTACAAAGCAGGGAGTGCAACGTGCGACCGAAGTGCAGGATTTAACGCTACCGCCTAATGTTGCGGTGTTATTGACGGCGGAGCCTAGCGTTGACTACCTGTGCCTGTACTACGCTTTATGTTTGTGCCATGTCATGGTGGTACCATGCGATAAGAACAGCACCGCTGCAACTTTTAGCTACTTTGCAGCACAAACTAAGGCGCAGATCGTCTTACATTATGGCTCTGACGTGCCAAGCACAGCGGCCACCACGCTGACAGAGCTTAGCCATACGGAGTTGACCGTCTTTGAGGTTACGCCACTGCTGACTCAAGTTGACCGTGAGCTCAGTACAGCTAACCTGCAAGAGGCGGTAGCGGCTATGGCGGCTGCGCTGCCACAGCCTGAAGAGTATGAGAGCATCTACTTTACTTCGGGCACCACAGGTAAGAGCAAGGCAGTTCTGTTGACACATGCCAATGCCTTACAAGGCGGCTACAACTCTGTTAGTACCTGTGCCAAGTTCGCTGATGACATCGAGATTCTGACTACTCCTATTTTCCATGCGCAGGCGGCCAGTTCGTTTCGCGCCAATCTCATCTTGGGGGCTGGTAGTGTCTTGTACCCAAGCTTTTACCGGCCGGAAGAGTTAGCTGATCTCATTGCACGTTATCAGTGTAATGCCATTAACTTGGTACCAGCGGCACTGAAGCTGCTGTTAGAGAGCTTGGGGGAGAGCAAGTTTTGTGAGCTGTTAGCGCCTTTGCGCTTAATTGAAGTAGGAACAGCGCCGACTGATCCTGCCAGCAAAAGTCGCTATAGTAAGCTCATGCCGCACACGTGGTTTCTCTACAATTATGGCGCTACGGAGTGCTCGCGTACTGTCTTCAACTTGGTCTGTGGCGACTATTTAGACCGCAATAATAGCGAGGCACCCGAGGGGGTGGTTTATGGTGCGCAGCATAAAGGGCAGTGCTTTGCGCGGCGGCAGCAGCTTAGTGCTTTAGGCCGCCCAGTGGCGGTATGTCAGGCGGTGGTAATAGATGATAGAGGTAGCGAAGTACCAATGGGGACTGCGGGCCGCTTGGTCTTTGCGGGCGACATGGTGATGCAGGGGTACCTCAATCAGCCTGAGCTCACGGCTAAAACTATTGGGCCGAAGCGCTACTACTCAAGTGACTGTGGGTATATGGATGACGAGGGATTTATCCACATCTTGGGGCGCATTGATGATGTCATCAATATGGGCGGCGAGAAGATCAGCCCACAGGAAATCGAAGATGCGGTGCTCTCAGTGGAGGGTATTGAGGAGTGCTGCTGTATTGGTGGTAGTGATGCTATTTTTGGCATGATACCGGTGCTGTACTACAGCAAAAAGCACGGGACACAGCTTGATGAGCGAGCGTTAAAGCAGGCGCTACGGTCAAAGCTTGATCGGGCGCATCGGCCTAAGATTTACCTTGAGCTGACCACTCTGCCGAAGAACAGAGTAGGCAAGGTTGATCGCAATGCGCTCAAAGAGCTGTGGCGTGAAAGTGAGACTTATCGCAAGTTGCAAGAGAGCCAGAGCTAAGTTGGTTCTGTGGCATGAGGGGGCACTGTAATAATCAGAAGGAGGCCAGAGTGGCTCAGAGACTGCGCAGAAATCAGCGCAGGCGCCCCTTCTGCGGTGCGACCGTCAGCTTACTTCGGTGAACCAGCGACTTCTCAAAGCAATTAGGCAGCAATTTAACGGACAACAAACAGCTTAAACAAGCTGTTTTTTTTTTTTTT
>JAHLFE010000135.1 GCA_018884035.1 Candidatus Anaerobiospirillum pullicola | reverse complement strand
TATAAACCAAGATCTGGTCTCATTGTACCGTTTTTGCGGGTTAAAATGCCAATCGACCGGCGTAAGAGCCTTAGTAAGTGGCTACAATGCTGATATTTAAGCGCTTTTGCTTAACTTAATGCCCATGGTTTGTAATAGCAGCTCATATACCGATTGCTGCGGCGTTCGCTCTTAGAAACAGTGACGATGGCAACGCCCGCCCCACTTCACTTCTGCCCCACTTCACTTCTGCCCCACTTCACTTCTGCCCTGCTGAAAGCAGCTGCACTTTATATTGGTAGCCACAATCGAGCGTGGTGCCGTGTGTACGCTGAACTCTATCCATTGCAAAGAGCTGTACGCTATAAAGCGTGCACGTGCACGTGCACATATTTTCCCTGTTCTGTTGCATCTTTTTAGCACCGAGCTTATTAACGGTGAGAAGTAGCGGCATGGCAAAGGCTCATAACGCCGCAGTGTATGACTGACTATAGTGACGGGGTCACGTTAGCAGGCAGGATGTTATGTTGTAGCGTCCACCTATGGCGCACGGCGATTGTGCCAGACCGGCTCGATAAGTCGCGAGTTTAGAGGCAGCTCTGTTCGCCATACAACCAACATCTTACAGCGCCTTACTCGCCCTTGTGGATTGAGATCACTCTGGTTTGCTGTATGTGCTGAGTGCAAGAGTTGAGGGTAAAGCGGCGCGCCGTGGCTTCTTATGCCTAAAGGCGCGCCACGACCTTTGCAGGAGCAGTGCTGGTGCCTTTTACCACACCGCTTTGCGGCTTTGGTTTGCTCTGTTTTCTGCAACTGAGGTTCCCTTTTGTGTTTTCTTGAGATTGTTTGGTGTTTTGGATTTGTTGTATTTCTTTTGTGAGATTTTGAAAGGAAAAATTCTTTTGTACAGTAATTACGCAATTATTTTTCTAAAATTATTTAACGTAATACTTAAATTTTTATGAAAAACATAGGGATATACTCAAAGAAAACGGCTTATTTATCGTCTTTGTGACGCATAATATCCATCTACTCTAGACTGGTCACCCTCCTAAAGGCGTATCTGCGCTAAAACCTGATATATGTGGGCTTTATGCCTTTCTAGAGTCTTTGAGCACCACTACCACTCCCCTTTGCCCTCTGCCCTACACGTCAGGACACAAACCACTACCACCAAGCAAAGCTTGGTCGATTACACGATCGAGCGTGCAGGCGTTACTTCTTCTTCTTCTCTGCTCAGTTGCGACGCCATAGCGCTTCTTATATTCGTCCCCCACTGCACCTCTTATCAGAGCGCGCCACTACTCCCTACTCTGTGTCGCAGGGATCACTCCGTCAGCTACTACCCTACTATGCCTACAGTACAAGCACCATCAAACTCTACTCTGAGCTTCTAACCTAAAGTCTCAGCTCTGCCCCTATCCCCTGATTTTGCTGCCCAGCTTTATCATCTTGTGAAAACACGTTTCTGGAAGCTCATCACGTCCGACTTCTAAGCCATAACCATCATCACTACCATGCCCTATTGCGTCTGCTCACACCCACGCTCAGCAATACACATTAAGCAGCCTCTGAAGCCACTTCTTCCCTACGATCTGCCGTGCCGCTTCCCTATCCTATCTCTACAGAGTGCTGTTACCACCTTTTCCGCCACTGCACAGCTATACCCCTAATTGGCACGGTTATCCCTTCTGTCTTAGCTCCTTTAAAAAGCAGCGCGCAACGCAGCGCGCAACAATGAAAAACCCCCATAAAGAGGGGGCTTGAAGTTACTTGTTCTTAGCTTTTTGCCTTTCTTCTTTAGCGGCGGCGCCGTCTTACAGGTGCCTTAAGAGACATACCAGAGGTCTTCGTCTCAGGTTCCTTTGCTGGTTGCTGTGCATTGGCTGTAGCCTGCGCCTGTGCCTGTGCCTCTGCTGCGGGAACCTGCTTAGCTCTTGCTTGGCTTTGCTGAGATACGGCCGCTCTCTGTTGTGGATGTACAACTCTTTGCGGATTAGCCGCAGCAGCTGCCGCTTGGGCCTCCTTTTGGGCCGCTTCCGCCTGTGCCGCTAAAGCAGCCGCTCGTGCAGCAGCCTTGGCAGCTGCCTCAGCTTTAGCCTTTGCTTCTTTCTCCGCCTGCTGCTTAGCTAAAGCTGCAACATACTCAGGATCAGCTTGCATCGCCGCTGCAACCAGATCGTCTACCGACTCCTCTACCTGCTTGGTCTGAGCAGCACTCGGTGCTGCCGCTTTTGTCTGCTGCTGAAAGCTACTTAGCATCAGACTCTGCCCCTGCATATTCATGGTAGAGACGGCTAAAGGTAAGGATCCTTGCCACTGCATCTGAGCGTTATTGCTGGTAACATCTTGCTGCACATTGACGTTAGCAACAGTGACGGACTTCATAGGAGCCGCCTGCTGGCCAGCGCTACCAAAATCATTCCCCCTACCACCACGCAGACTAAAGTTCATACTGACATCACCTGCTTGATTGGCGGCCAGCGGAGCCATGAGGGGTGCTGCTACTTGCTGCCCTAACATTGCTGCTTCTTGGTAGCGTGCCTTTTGTTGCTGCAAGCTCTGACCACTGGCACCAAAAGCCTGAGCTACCATGTTGCTGGCAGCATTAGACACAGCGGCTGGTGCGCCATTACCCCGAGCTATGTCTGGATAGCCAGTTGCTGGTACATTAGCCCGATGTTGCTGGGTAGCCAGCATAGCTTGTGATGGTGCTGGTGCACCGCGCTGCCCCGCGCGTATCAGAGCCGTAGCCGATGCTGATGGTGGTAATACCCTACCCTGCCGAGCGGCACCAGCCGTAGCATTTCCCACAGCTGCATTCTGCATTGGCACACTAACAGTTGGAGCGCGTCTACCCTGTGCTGCAGCCACTGCTGGGTTACCATGAACACCATGCGCTTTCAGCTGAGCTTGCGGGGAGGCAAAAGCACCTCGACCGCCTGCTTGCACTGGTCTTTGAGCACGTAGTGGCTGCGCCCCATGCGGTACACCATGCTGTACATGCTGCTGTGGTCGAGATGCACCCGAGCCTGCTGCGTGCTGCTGTCCCTGCGGCCGTAACTGCTGCATATAGCGCTGTTGCCGCTGTGGTAGTGGCTTGGTCGGTGCCACACTTTGCACTTGTGCTGCATTGCGTACTGCTATTGGCGCTGCTGAACCTTGCTGTGGTTGTGCCCTGTTTGGCTGTGGCGCAGACGCGGCTGCGGCCAAAGCCGCCGCTGGCGATGCCCCTACCGCTGCATTTGGAGCAGTAGCCGCCCCATTAGCAGCTTGAGCTGCTGCCACTGGCACCATAGAATGGTGCTGCAACAGCGACGGGTTAGGCACAAATAAGCGAATCGAAGCTCGCGTTGGCTGATAGGAGTGATTGAGATAGCGACTTAAGGTCACGATCTTGTCCCACTCCAGTGCCTGCGTTGGATTTAAGGTATTGCGTGCTGGCTGTTGTGCGTTAGCTTGCTGCTGCGCAGAGGCTACTTGCTTGGTACGCAAAAAGATGTGCGGAGCAAAACCACGCTCTTGCAGCGTGCGCAATTGCTGGCAATTGCCTAACCACACTTCACCTGAATTAACCTCTGGTGTCTGCACCTGCTGCTTAGCGCCCACTAAATCTGACTCTTGCAAGTACTCTTGCAGCTTAGCTAAAGCCTCGTGCGGATCGCGCCCATACTTACTCTGGGGCTCATCAAGCTGCTCTTGGAGAAAGGTACTAAAAGCAGCAGCTAAATCCTGTGCCGCTAAGGTCTCGGCACCACTGCCGGTATAAGCAGAAGCCAGCAGTCCAGCCACTTGCGAGGTGGCAACAGTCTTGTCATCCTTGGTTGGATCCTGCTCAGGAACATAAGGCTGAAAGTGGAAGTTTTGCCTTAAGAAGTTATGGCAGTACTGATACATGCCCTCTACTGGGCACATCACTCTAATTTGCTCAATCTGCTCAGTAAAGAGCGCCATGAGCTCGCGCCGCTCTTTGACAATGCGGTGATAGCGGCAGTTTTGCACCAGCTTACGTACTTGCTCGGCATTGAGGCGCTCAAGGCAGATAAAGCCCGTAATGCCATCATACAGGGTCATTGCCTGGTACAAATGTAGATGTAAGTACTGGGTGATGATCTCCGTTAAGCGCTGGCGGAAGCGCTGCAACTGCTCAACATAGCTTAAGAGCAGGCGTGGATACTCCGCAAGCTCGTTATAGCCAGCCTCACAAAGCACAGCTATGATGATGCCCCCGTTAGGGTTAACCGCCATAAAGGGAATGCGCTCCAGTTGCACACGGACATCAGTTACTGCTACGTCCTGTGGCTGTAAGAAAGGCGTAAAGTAATCAAGCAGCAAACGCGCACTACCGCTTAAGAGCCGCTCATGCGGTGGGATAGCCTGCTTACGCTCTTTTTCTTCCTGCTTCTTACGGGAGGAGGCGCCTAAAATGACCTGCGACACACCAAAGGCAGGAATAGCCTGCACCTCGGTCACCTCTACTTCCATGTCTGGCACCATACGTGGGGTGCTCTGGGCATGTAAGAGAGCACGTGCGCTCTGTCCTAAGTAAGCTTCACCAGCGGCTTGGGCCTTTTTGGCCTCTTCCATGTTAGTGACTAATTCGTGCTCACGCTGATTACGGCTGCTCTTTTCGTAGGTGTGGCTGTTCTCGTAGGTATTGATTTGCGTAATGAGGCGGTTTGGCAACAGCATCGACATGAGCTTGCTGTCGTCCATGCCCGTATCGACGTTACCACCTTGCGCGGTGTTAATAGGCTGAGTATTAACCACGCGCGCACCTAAGACCTGCGCGCTATTACCACGCTTCATCTCATCTGGAGAGCTGCTCTCTGTTGCTGCGGCCGCGTTGTCTTGCCACTTGGGTAAAGGGGCAAAGGCCTCAGGATGATCCATGACTACATTCTGCGCTTTGATGGGCACACTTAAGCGATCGGCAGAGCGTGGCGTGTAATTACCAAAGAGGGCAGCAGCGTAGGCGGGAGCTCCAGCGGGGCCCGTATTGATCACAGGCGAGGATGGAGCTAAAGGCGAGGCTGGCATGGAGCTCGGGGCCACACCGACACGATCCCATGGATCGGCAGGCTTTTGAGTAGCAGCTGAGCCTTGATTAGAGTTGCTGGTAGTTTTCTGCTTAGCTTTGACTTGCTGCTGTGCTTTTTCGTCACCGTTAGCGAGAGCGACCAAAAGAGAACTCAAAGGAGCTTTAGGCTGATTCATGTTGATTTTTCTCTGGTCGTAGCGCGAGCTACAAAGCAGCAGTTAAGGAGAAGACGGATGAGCCAAAGACAGGCTCTGGTACAGGGAATTGAGCACAAGCTTACAACAAACCGGCTGTGAAGCGTAGCCTTGAGCAAAATTTATGCGCGCGGCGCGCTGCATTGCAGCAAACGCAAGCTAACTTTCAGTATACGCCAGCTCTGTCTTAAGCTGCTGTTAACAGCCAAACACTACCAAGAGTAGGGTAACATCTGCGCAGTCACCTTCACGTACATGCGGGAAGAGCCATTTAGCCTCGCCCTGCTCAGGTAAGCCCCTCTTTTTACTACCCCAAAGCAGCATTGGCACTTACGTTTGGAGCTATCCTCCAGTGTAGTCATATTGGAGCTCACTCAAGCCCCTACCTTTGGCAGAGCCCATCTTTAGAGGCCAAAAGAGCGCGCAGCTTTAGCCAAGATCCTGCTCACGCTGATCACAATGCTGAGCTCGTTGCTGCAGCTTGTAAGCGCGCTTCTGCTATTCCTCACAGGGGACTTACTGAAGAGCGCCTCTGAGTGGCGCAGCAAGTAATGTCGCTCACGCACACCTCTGCTTTTCACCCCACCAACACCGCCCATGAAAAAAGCCGTGTCCTCATTACAGGTCACGGCCTTTTCGTCTTAAGCCCCTAATCCAAGTTAAAGGTTCTCTAAAGCGCTTGCCCTTAGTAGCAGCGCATATACATCGCCGCCATATCCTCTGCCGTTAACTCCGAGGTCTCCTCCTCTTCGTCATCAACAGGAATGCTCTCGCTCTCCGCACCTAAGAAGTCATTAATGGCTTCCATTAAGGACTCCTCATCAGGCAGCGCTCCCATCTCGCGATAGTGCATTGGTAAGCCCAGCGAGGTAAAGAACTCCGTGATCTTCGCTACGCCCTCAGCTACTGCCACTTCAATTGGCAGTAAGCCATCCACTCCCATGATATCGACCATGTAGCGGCGGACATCATCACCATGGTACTTAGCATGAGCAGCTAACCACTGTGGGAAAAGCACCGTAAGCGCTTGGCGATAGCTTAAGTCCATGCACTCCGTGATTACATCCATCTCGGTGTAGATAGCCCACGACCACGAATCGCCCTTACCACAGGAGAGAATCCCCATGGTCGACAGTGCCGATCCCCACATCTGTGTTGCACGTGCCTCGTAGTTGCGAGGGTCTTGCAAGCTGATCTTGACGCTATCACGCACGCCCTCAAGCACCGCCTTTGTAAACTTTTCGGCAATTGGGCTGTACTCACCTAAGTAATTGATACTGGCCTGCACAAAGGTCACCGCCGCTGCATACGCCGTGTGCTCAGCATTGAGGCTAAAGGTGTACTCTGGATTGAGCAACGCAAAGTCAGGGAAGATGCCATAGAGCGAGCCGTGCACACCGTTTTCAAGGTCATCAACCTCTGCAGCGCTATCAGCCTCAGAACCACCTGATGGGTACGATGGAATGGTGCCAATGAGGAGGTGATCCTCATCACCCTCGATCTCCTTTTCGCCGCTTAAGTACTCCCAGAGGTTGTCGTGGCAAGCACCAAAAGCGATGATCTTTGCGATGTCCATACACGAGCAACCGCCCACGCCTAAGACACACTCCACACCAGCTTCGTGGCAGATCTCAATACCAGCCTGCACGCGATCATAAGAAGGGACGCTGCTGCCACCTAATTCGATCCAGTCGATGTTGTTGTCCGAGAGGATGCCGGTGATGTCATCGACGATACCCGAGGCTTTGGTACCCAAACCGCCTGAAACAATTAACACCTTGCGGCCGGATAACAGATCAGGCAAGCGCGCAAGGGCATCAGTCCCCAGATAAATATCGCAAGGATTGCAATAGTGGAAATTTTGCATTGCCATGGATAGGCTCCTTAACACAGGTTGTTTGGGACAGGGCAAAGAACCATGAGAACAGCGTGTATGACAACGACTGTCCGCTGCTCTATTGTATGCAAAGCCGTTGCGAGCACAAGCCTTGGCGCTCAATAATGTTGAGCATAATCACAAGGCTGCTCCCAAATAAGCGCTGCGCTCTGCTATATGTTCCCCAAAGCAGCTCCTTACAGGTTTTCAAGGTGACAATTGTGACGTAAGCCCAAAACACTTCAACCAAGTGCAGAGTAAGGCACGAGCACAGCCACAAAAGGCCGTAAAATAGAAGCAATTCCATTAGCGCTCTAACCAGAAAGGAGGTTCAAAATGACCCCCGAGGCTATGAAAGCTGCTCAGAAAATGATTGCTGACGCTTATGATGATGGGTATATCACAGTGACCCCTGTATGGGTAGGTCAACTCGACGGATGTGACGTCTTCGCTCTTCATCGTCATGTTCCTGTTGACAAGGATGCTAATGACCCACTTTACCCACTTTACGAGAAAGCTGAGTGTCCACCTCTCCTAGGATGGCCTGAGTATGCCTTTGTTGACCCCAAGCATCCTAACGAGTTCGTGTGCAAGAGCGACGTCTTTTTGGGCATTGCAAGAAGACTAGACGAAGCCAAAGAAAAAGCCAAGAGCAAGGCCAATAAGCCTTAGACACAAGCCCCCCTCTTTTGGGGGCTTTTTCGTTTCTGCGCACTGCGTTTTAGGACAGGAAGCTTAAGCATGACTGCTGACCACAACTCCGCAACCGGCCCCGCCCCAGAGAGCAAGGCCAAACCACGGCGCAAACCTGCAAACAAGCAGGCTGCTGACAGCAAAAGCACCGCTGGCTGGAATCAATGGGGCAAAAACGCAGGAGAGATCTGCGCCCGCCAAGAAGAGCTTATCCACAGCCTTCTGCACAGCCCAGACACCTCTGAGCAGATTCGCACGGCT
>JAHLFE010000134.1 GCA_018884035.1 Candidatus Anaerobiospirillum pullicola | reverse complement strand
CTTCCTCTTTTTCCCCCTTATTTTTCCTCTCACAGCACCCCCTACCTGAGCACCTGAGCTTGTAGCAGCAGCTGCTGCTGTTGCCTGCATCCGCCTCAGGCGCGTAATGACTCAACCTGCGAGGGCATTTTTCCCTTGTGCGAGCACAGCTACTTGCTCTTAACCTACCTACCTCAAGATACGTCGTCGTAGCTACTCTCGCAGCTCAATATCAGGTTTCTGCATCAATGGGCTTAACCCCACCTCAAAGGCCGATTTTAAGCCCATAACATAGGAGAAAGACCTCACTTTGCACTAACAATTGGGAAAACGCGCCCCCACTTGCTCTTACCCGCTCCCCCAGTCTGCAGCTATCGCTCCTAAAGATATAACCACCATGCGGCGTCCCCGAGATTGCTCAAGGTATCGTCACCACCTCTATCTCTCCCAAATCACTGTACGCTCTTACCCGTAGGTGGCCAGCCCCAAGAAGCAATCTGCTTATAACCCCCTCTGCAACTCATGGAGCCTACCAGGCTTCACTCACGCTACTTTCTTCAGCCCACCTTGCACCAGCAGCAATCACCACTGATCTCACCAGACTCCTCAGCTCATCCTCTGCTTAGAGATGAAAATCCATTACTACGTGGAGCCATTAGACCCATGCTTTTTTCCTGCGTAATTTTCTCTTTATCTATCAAATCATCATACATGTTAACTACCATACCAGTTGCAGCATTTTGGCCATCTTTTGTCCTGTAAACGCTTTTATTTATGCTCTTTACCTGTGCCATCATAACGCCCCCCAGTGCCAGTTTTGACCTGTCACACTCTTGCATCTACGCCTGATTTTAGTTACATTACGCCCTGCACTATGCAACGGTACTGCACCTCTCTGCTCACCCGTTATACTTGCAAAGCAAGCACTTTTAGAGCTGGTTGCTGTTGCAGCTAGAATCACGGTGTAGAGCCATGGTCACAGTCAAGCCCTTACAACCGTTGTTGACACCTACTTACGCAAAATTGCTCTCTTAGAGCTTAGCTTTTTCTCCCTCGCTTTGCTGATTTTGTGTTGTCAATTCAGCGCAAACGCTCTGCGCTCAAGCTCTGGCACTAGCCGCTGCTGACAACAACAGCAACGCGAGCACCATCGTCTGTGCGCTGCCTTTGTGCACTTGCGACTTTTTGCGCAATAAATACAGCACGGCAAAAGAGCAGTGCTATATTGTGCGACGCCCCAAAGGATTCACCCTTGTGCTAAGCTGCTTCAGCCTAGCGCTTCCTGATGACATACTGGGTGAATGCAGGCGTGACTGTCCTCGCAGGGCAACACTGTATCGGCACATGCTTTAGACTTCGATGCGCGCAGCTTTAAGGTTTTTCACCTGCTATCGCTGTTAGGTGCACCCAGCTTTAAGCCCAAGGCCCCTAACAATAAGAGTCCCTAGCTCTTATCTGCACGCTCACAAACACAGCTAATTACGCAATTATGTACAAAGTCGTCACTGGATTCATTTGTACGCTCACTTTCCTGTGTGCAGCTTCCTTTACCATTGCGGATTCCCACATCCTCATGCTGCAACAGCAAGAACAAGAGGAAGAAGCCGCAGCTCACGCTACCATTACCTCAAATAGCGTAACCGACAGCAGCAATGAAAGTGATGGCATTGAAGCTAGTGATGACAGCACCGGCACCGTCAGCAACGAAGAGCAAACCTCTACTAACACTGACAGCGAGACCGAGCAAATCATCTCGGCCTAATTGGGCTTAAGCCTCACAAAGAACGCTGCCTCCAGCGCTGCCTACCACTGTTACCAGTAACGATTGCGCTTATCGTTCTAAACAAGCGCGCTTTAGGCTCCACGCCAGCTTAGATCTAAAGCTTGCTGCAAAAGCCTGCTGTGTTTCTCCCCTGCCTTAGACTATGTCCGTTGTAGTCTGCATATAGTCCATTCTCCTCCACTGCCACCTAGAGGTCACACTCTAGCGCTAGCGAGCACTTTTGCTCGTGGCATCTTAGATGAGCTTAGCGCCTGCTGTCGCTAAGCTGCCGTGCATGCTGAGTCTAGTCTAGTCTAGTCTAATCTAGCCTGCTCTTACGACCATTTCATTCACTACGCCTGTCCTCTCTGAGGCACGACTGTATTCGGATCATACATGCTGCGATTCCTTTTCCTGTGGTGGTCGACTTGGCAAAACCACAAGCAGTCCGCTGCGCCTGCTTCTGCGGCTCTTGCCACAGAATTCGCACCACACCATCGCCGCCGCGCTCTTATTCAAGCCCCAGCCCCACAAGCTAAGGCCGATCCAAACACTATTACCTCAGCTCTTATTTCCTCCACCAAAGACAGCACCTCTCCCGCCTCAGCCTTAGCCTTAGCGCCAGCGCCACAAAATACAGCATCAGCGTTAGCGTCCGCGTCAGCGTCCACAACGACGCCAGCTTCAGCTACGCGCTCTGCATCCAGCTTTTTCCTGCACGCCCCGACTCTCAGTGACCTCTCTTATGAAAGCACTGCGTCTGCACACACGGCACCGCAGCACTTTAAGCCACTTTTAGATGCTAAAGGGGTAATTCACCTCTGTGCAGCCTACTCAAGCGACTACGCCCACGACTTTAAGCCGCAACAGCGCATCGAGGTCTTTACGCGCGCAGCTTACTTTCGTGGGGAGATGCACCTGAGCAATGTCGCACTCTGCCATGAGCGCCAGCTTAAACAGCTTGCTCACGATGAACGCCAATACAGCAAATTAACGCACCAACATATCCTCTTTAGCTTGCGGTCTGCTCTGGAGCAACAAGAACTGCAAGAGCAGCAGGTAACCTCACCTCTGCCTCCCCCTGACAGTGCGCCACATCAGTCCTTACAGGGCATATTGCTTGCAAGCCGTCTTTTACGCCTTTTTGGGGCGCATGCCAGACCAGCTGTTGCTAATGTAATGAATCGTTCTGCACAGGTTTTCACTGCCACTACAAGTGACACTAACAGCCCCCAGCGTGCTGTCAGTGAGCTTACTTTAGGCTCCGAGAAGAGTGTCTCTTCTCTGGACTCTTGGCACATGTCTAGAGAAAACCTGTTACCACCCGAGCACAGCGCTGCTGCTGTCAGCGCCATGAGCACGGCCGCAGCAACCCTCGCTGTAGCGTTGCCTAATGACAGTGATAATGCGTCCTTGGGCGCGGCTGATACTGCTAATACCCTGTCATCTCCGACTGCGTTCTCTTACACCGATCATGACGCTGCAACCTTAGTAACGGCCTTTCACTTACAGCACCGCCCCCTGCACGCAGCAGCGCAGACAGAACCTGAAACCGCCTCTGTCTCGACCTCATCTGGTTCTTCTTCCTCAAGCTTAAAAGAGCCAGCAACAACTGTCTCTGCTCCTGCCCCTACTTCATCTCAGCACCTAAAGCTTGGTTTGCTCGCTCAGCTCCTGCCCCGCGTAAAGCAACAGCTGCGCTTGTTTGCGCATCACAGCCGCGTGCACCTTGAGAATTGGGGCCACATCTGGCACCACATCTTTAGCCTCGGTGCCAGCGTTTTCTTATTGACTCTGGGCTTACAGCTTAGTGCCTATGAAGCCCATGCCAGCAACCTCTCCCTCTCCATTGTCCCTAACTTTAACTACGAGCACGAGCTCTTAAAGCAGCACCAATTGTTGGTCGAGCGCTACACCAACAATTACGAGAACATGCAGCTGGTAAAGCAACCAGCCAATAAGACGGAAAAGTGCCTGCTCTCTTCGGAGATGATGGACGGCATCTTAACCGACAACTCCTTTATCTTCTGGGAAGGCTTCTGCGAAAACGGCTTAGCCGAGGGCTTTGGTCGCGTCTATGTGATCACCAACGGCCGTAAAGCCTTTGAGATGCTCACCAACATTCACTCCACTGAGCCGCAGTTTACGACCACCTACTACACCAAGAACACCGCCATCGATGCGCAGACCATATCCTTTTATGGCAAGTCCACGCGCTATCATTCAAGCGGCATCACCATTACCGAGCGTAAGATTGATAACGACCTCATCGTCGCCTTACAGAGCATCGATAAGGTCAACTTCATCACCTACCAAAAAGAGACCTCCCGTAACTACCCTTACGTGCTCAACATTGAGGACTTTGGTAACCACACGCACTACATCTACGACCTCAATAACTCCCCCTACCGCAGCCTGTCGATGGCCTATAAGCTGGTCGATAACTCCCGTAATCGCACCTTAGGTTACAGCTTCACCGGCAAGCGCTCGGGCCTCATTAGCGGCCACTTTACCAACAACACTGGTAACAGCTCCGCTATCAGCATCCCGCTTGAGGAGCTGCAACACGTGGTCAATATTAACGAGGCCGTAGAGGTCAACATCGAAAACACCATAAAGAACGTGATCGAGGCCTTAGTGGTGGTAGATGCCTACCTCAATGTGATCTGCGTGGATTCCTACCAAAATCCAGTCTGCACCAAGATGAAGTGCAAGCAGATTTGCAATCTACAGCAGAACATTACCCCAGACCATCCTTACATCAAGGAGCTGTTACTACGCCTTGCTGACCACCACAATGCGCGCCCCGTAAAGAACTTCTTAGATGTGGCCATTGCCAATCTGGAGCGGCAAGAGCAACAGCAGCTGCAGCCAATGATCGCTGATTCGATCAACATTAACGTCAAGGGTGTACCGCAGGATCCTACCACTGCGGGGCAAGCTACCTCTCCTGTGCAAAGCACTATTACGCCACAGGGCAACACCCCTGCTCAAGAGAACATGCTCTACCAAGGTGATGTGGGCAATGCCAACACGCCAGAGAGACTGATAGCTGAAAGCGCCCAACAGCCACAGGAACCAAGCAGTCCAGCAAATACTGGTGTAAATGCTGTTAACACTACCCCTAACCAGCAAAATCCAATGTCCCATCAGAGCGATGTGGATTTTGACCTGATGCCAATTCCGCTGCGCACAGATACCTCGCCAATGCCATTGACGATGCCAGAGGGAAATAACCTTGATGATCACCGCAATCTGATCCCAGCAGAGCTTGCCGGTCATCCGGTACCAGCACTGCGGCAGGATTTACAGATGCAACAGCAGCAACGACAATTACAGCAACGCTTAGAGCAGGCGCAGCAGACGGCCAGCAGCACTCTTCCGCAGTATCAGGCCCGTGAAAGCGCTATTTTGCACAACCAACTGCAAAACAGCGATACAGAGAATAACCCAAGCAAACAAAGTGCTGTGGGCTCGTTGCAAAATGAGCTGTCTAACTCTGAGTTTGAGGCGCAACCAATGGTGAGCTCCGAAAATGCACTCACGCGCGAGGAACGAATGCTGCGTAGCGATATTATGGAGCGCTATCGCGTGCAAAACTCACCTAGCGAGCAGCTGTCCCTGCCTCAGCAAACAGACAGCTTTATTGAGCAGAATGTTGGCAACAGCAACACCACGGGTACGACTGGTACTACCACAACCACTACGCCTTAGTACCTCCTAAGCACAGCACTCTCATGGTGACTCTCAGGCGCAAGCGCAAACGACAGAGCCTGCAACAGGCGACTGCGCATACGCCTTGTGAGCTGCTGTTACGGTCTGCCTAAGAAAGAGGAGTGCGCTCCTACCTTTGGAGGCGTGCCCCCTACTTTAGTAGCGCACGTCTTAAGCTTCCTCTTGGTTGCCAGCACTATCTCCGCACACCTCACCCAATGACAGGGCCTCTACCAAAGGTTTAGTTAGGCCCTGAGAGTTCTTTTTCTGTGCTCTTAGTCTCTACAGAGCTAAACACGGCGCTGCCGCCACTTACCGCAAGGAGCCTTGCGGTCACCTTGCTTGCTCACTAGCGGGCGTGTTTCCCCACCTGATCTTCCCACTTGCCCTGCCTCAAGTATTCTCCTCTCTCAAGCGCACTTACTGCTCTACTTGTAACCTCTGCGCTAAGACCATGCTTCTGAGCTTTGCCCCTGACATGCGCTGTCACAGGGAAATCATGGCATCCACAAGCAAAATAGGCTAAAGTATGCTGCTAAACAGCATTGCGCTGTGTGGAGACAGAACAAAGCACCTCCGCTTTGCCTACCCTCCGCGCCCCTTTTTCGAGGTTTATTGATCACATGGATTTCGTCAGTAAAGTCGTCGTGCCTGCAGGTGAGGCCATTACCTTAGACGCCGCCGGTAAGTTACAGGTGCCTAACAACCCTATCATCCCTTTCATTCGCGGTGATGGTATCGGTGTCGATATCACCCCTGTTATGCACAAGGTCGTCGACACTGCTGTAGAAAAAGCATACTCTGGCGCTAAGAAAATCTCGTGGATGGAAATCTACGCCGGTGGCAGATCGTGCGAAGTCTACGGCGAAAACGTCTACCTCCCTGATGAGACCATGGAACTCATTAAGAAGTACCACGTCGCCATTAAGGGCCCTTTAACCACCCCAGTCGGTGGTGGTATCCGCTCTTTAAATGTGGCTATGCGCCAAGGCTTAGACCTCTATATCTGCCTGCGTCCAGTACGCTACTTTAAGGGCACCCCAAGCCCAGTGAAGCACCCAGAGCTCACTGATTCCATTATCTTCCGTGAGAATGCTGAAGATATCTACGCCGGTATCGAGTGGGAAGCTGACAGCGCTGAGGCGCAAAAGGTCATCTCCTTCCTGCAAAACGACATGGGTGTGAAGAAGCTGCGCTTTACCGAGCACTGCGGTATTGGCGTCAAGCCAATGAGTAAGCCTGGCACCGAGCGCCTTATTCGTGCTGCTATCAACTACGCCATTGACCACGACCGCAAGTCGGTGACCATTGTCCACAAGGGCAATATCATGAAGTTTACCGAGGGCGCCTTTAAGAAGTGGGGTTACGAGCTGGCGCAAAAGGAATTTGGTGCTACCACCGATGACAAGGGCGTGGTCTCCTTTAAGAATCCAAACACCGGCCGCACTATCGTCATTAAGGACGTTATCGCCGACGCTTTCTTACAAAATATCCTGCTCTACCCACAGGATTACGATGTCGTCGCTGCCATGAACTTAAATGGTGACTATATCTCTGATGCCTTAGCCGCTATTGTCGGTGGTATTGGTATCGCACCAGGTGCCAACATTGGTACCGAGGCCGCAATCTTTGAGGCTACCCACGGTACCGCCCCAACCATCGCTGGTAAGGGTATCGCTAACCCTGGCTCGATCATCCTCTCGGCTGAGCTGATGCTGCGTCACTTAGGCTGGAACGAGGCTGCTGATCTCATCATTAAGGGTATGGAAGGCGCCATTAGCGCAGGCCAGGTCACCTCTGATTTTGCCCAGCAAATGGAGGGTGCTACCGCCATTTCTTCTGCTGAGTTTGGTGATGCCATTGTGGCCCACATGTAGGATCTTGCTCCTTACGGCATAACCCCAAGCTGCCTCATAGCAGTGTTACAACTGTGATGAACTACCGCAGACTTACGTCTGCGGTTTCACAGTGCTAACTCTGCTTTTACACAGTGTTAACACTGCTTTTTTCTAGTAGCGAGCCGCTATCTGATCTTCTGATGTAGATTGCGGATCACTACGGGC
>JAHLFE010000133.1 GCA_018884035.1 Candidatus Anaerobiospirillum pullicola | reverse complement strand
GATTGAAATCCTTGTGTCCCTGGTTCGATTCCAGGTCTGAGCACCATTCCTCTTCTTCGCCTCTTCCTTTCCTCCTTTCCCTTTCTTCTTCTTCTTCTTCTTTTGCAAACACCGCTGTTGTCTTTTGCCGTTGTTGCGTCCATGAGACTCATTGTCTGTGCTTATACTTAGTCTGTGCTGATACTTACTACACCTTGTGGGCGTTGGGGAGGCAGGTGCGCGCGATGTTTTGCCCCGCGTTGCTGTGCTTTGTCTTAAGTTGCACGTGAAAAAGGTAGCTGCAAAGCAGCAGCGAGCGTTGTGCTACCAATGTTTGGTAAGGTTTGAGACGCTCTTCTACGTTGGAGAATAGGGCAGCAATATTACTCCCAAGTTTGTTGCTCAACACGCCAGTACATGTGGCTCCATGCAGGAGCGCAGGGGCATGCTGCTTTTGTGGTATCTACCACTACCAGAGGAGAGAGCAAATTAGGGGATAACACTGCTGCTACTGCTACCCCCAGAGAGTTTGCTGCGCCCTGCGCTTACGCTTTCACCAGCTCCACAAAGCTGCCGCGATCAACAATGAGACAGTCAGCATGCGCTGCTGCCGCTGCCTGAATGCCTGGCTTGCCATCCTCAACTACCAGCGTTTGCTCTGGCGTCACTCCCATTAAGCGCATCGCCTGCAAAAAGGTCTCTGGTCGTGGCTTATGCTCGGTCACATCATCAGCACTGACAATGACATCAACCAAGTGCTCAATGTGGTGAATCGCTAAGATGTCGACCACATTCTTGCGCTGGGTTCCTGAGCCAATAGCCGTCTTGGCACCACGCTCATGAGCCTCTTTGAGGATCTGAAATACCTCAGGAAACAGTGGCACCTCTTGGATGTGGTCGCGATAGAGTTGCACCTTACGCGCAACAAAGTCTTCTACCGAGCCCACATCGTGTCCTTCTTTGGCCATGTCGCGGACAATGTTGCGTGAGGAGAAGCCACCGCGATCGTAGATAAAGTCTGGCGTGATCGCAAAGCCATGCTCGTTTGCTACTTGCTGCCAAGCGCGAATATGGAAAGGCATGGAGTCGATGAGGGTGCCATCAAGGTCAAAGACAAATCCCTTATAGCGAGAGAAATCAACAGTCACAGTCATAGAAACAAAAGGGTGGCGCCACAAGATGAGAGAGGAAGAGTTCTGCTGCATGCGGCTTAGATTCTGGCCACCGGCGACCATGGTGGGCACAGAGACAAGCCATGAGTAGTATAGCCGCTTGTACGCAAAGGCATTGTGAGCTGCGACACTTTCCCCCAAAAAGGAAAATATGCCCGCTATTGCGCTACCAGCTGTGCTTTGCTGGTTTGCTGGGCTGTGCTGTACTGTGCCGCTCTTAGCCTGACCGTGCTGCCTAAGATTGGCGCAGCCTCAGCTTTTTCACAGGAAGCCCCTATTGAGTGCTAAGATGTGTGCTGTTTTGTTGGTCTGTTCTTAGTGGTGGCCGCACATGGCAACGCACTCAAAGGCGGGGTAATGGATAAAAAAGTTTTATCGTGCGATACCGTGGTCATTGGTGCGGGTACCGCCGGTTTGGAAGCCTATAAAGCTGCGGTTGCTTCAGGTGCCCACTGCATCTTAGTGGAGTCTGGCCCTTTAGGTACCAGCGCGAAGCGCACTGGTGATACCCCTGTGCTGGCCTTAATGGAAGCTGCCAAAAAGTGCCATGCGCTGGTGGACTTAGAGCGTTACGGCATTAAGACCAACCGCGAGTTCTCGTTTGATATCGATAATGTCTTAAACCACGTGCGTGCGGTGCGCGCCAAAGATACCAGCGACATCCTGTCATTTATCTACCAGATTCCAGAACTGAACCGCCTCATTGGTAAAGCCCGCTTTGTCGATGAGCACTCCATTGTGGTCAATGAGAGCATCGTCGTAAAGTTTCGCTCGGCAGTAATAGCTACCGGCTCTGCTCCCATCGTGCCTTACGAGCTCAGTCAGTATGGGGTCACAGGCGGTGTCTATACCTCTAATGAGTTCTTTGACCTCGACCACTTACCAGCCTCAATGGCGATCTTTGGCTCCAATCGCGAGGGCTTACTCTTAGGACAGGCGCTGTCTTATCTGGGCGTTAAGGTAGTGGTCTTTGGTAATCATCGCATCTGGGAGCTTACAGACGACTCCGTGATTGATGCGGCTATCCACGCCTATCAGCAGCGCTTTGAGCTGGTGTTAGACAGCTACACTACGGCCATTGAAAAGTACGATCACGGCTTTGGTATTTACTATCTCGATGCCAGCAACTACGAGAATGTGCTCAGTGTCGATACCATCTTAGCCTCTAGTGTGCGTTACCCTAAGCTTGATGGCCTCAATGTGCGCTCATTAGGTCTGCGCTTGGATAGACAAGGCTGCATTAGCGTAAATGCGCAAACGATGCAGACCTCCATTTCTCATATCTTTGCCGCAGGTGAGGTTACGTCCTTGGGTATGACCATTGCCCGTGCGCGCCATGATGGTAAGTTAGCCGGTGAAAACGCGGTGCTTTATCCTCAGCCACCACGCAGTGTGGAGCCGGATTTTAATATCAACATCCTGCTTACCGATCCAGAGCTAGCGCAGGTGGGCCTCTCCTACGATGAGGTGAAGATGCGTGCTAAAAGCGGCTCGCCTTTTGTGTCGAGCGAAGTGCGTATCAGTGAGGGCTTATACCGCATTTGCCGTAATGACGGTGGCACCTTACGCTTGTATTGTGATGAGGCGACGCACCTCATTTTGGGGGCGGAGATGTGCATGTATGGCGCGAGTCATATTGCGCATTATCTCGGTTTGGCTATTATGCAGAAGCTCACGATTGAGCAGGTCGCTGCTACGACCTTCTTTAGCCCTGCTTATGAGGAAGTGGTGCAGAAGGCTTGCGCCATTGCCATTAAGAACTTAGCCCGCAGGGGACAGGGCCTGTACAACTAAGACCATAACCACTATGAGGGTGGCAGAGCATTAAAGATTGCAGCTGCGTTAGCACTTTTAGTGCTGTTAGTGCTGATGGTTGTGGCAGAGACTGCTTTTAGGTTGGTTGGTGCCTCTGGCGCCGTAATGAGAGAACATGGCATGGCCACTGATATCGTTTTAGCCTCAAATAACCAAGGAAAAGCCGCTGAGTTTGCGGCGATCTTAGAGCCGCTGGGACTGCACCTTCACCTGCAAAAAGAGTTTGCGGTGCCAGATGTAGAGGAAAACGGCCTAAGCTTTATTGAAAACGCCCTCATCAAGGCACGCCACGCGGCCAAGTATGCCAACATGCCTGCTTTAGCAGACGACTCAGGCTTATGTGTGGATGCCTTAAACGGTGCGCCAGGCATTTACTCGGCCCGCTATTGCGGTGTCTGGGGTAATGATCAGGCCAATAACGATAAGCTCTTAGAGGAGCTGCGCAATGTCCCTGATGATAAGCGCACTGCCCATTATTATGCAGCTTTAGCCTATGTGCGCACGGCTGATGACCCCGCTCCGATTGTGGTCACGGGCTCATGGGAGGGCTCGATTGGCAAGGTGCCACATGGCAGCAATGGCTTTGGCTATGACCCGCTCTTTTATGTGACGGGACGTAATATGACGGCAGCGCAGTTACCACCACAGGTAAAAAACGTGATTTCGCATCGCGCGCGAGCTTTATCGCTGCTGATTGCGGAGATGAAGCGCCTGCATGAGGTGTAAGCACCAGCTCCAAGCTCAAGCCGCAAGGCACCACCTCGGTGGTCAAGCTCTCTGCCCGCTCTGCGGGCGTACTCTCAGTAGCACACTGTCAGTACCATTACCATCGATACCACCACTCAAAGTGATCTGAGCAGCCGTTTGGTTGCCGCAGTTGCGGGCTGGGGCTACCCTTGATAGAAGCCCACATCAAGATATGGCAGCGGCCTCAGCCATTACTACTCTCCTCTCCTCTCCACTCCACTCCACTCCACTCCACAGCACGTCCATACCTACCCTGAGAGTGCTGGCGTGTGCTGGTAGAGGCTGGCATCAGTGGTAGCAGGGAATGAGTGATCGAGTAAATGCCGGAGAAAGGGTGGAGTGAAGGCAACGTCACCCACCTCGAGATGAATGGGCAGATGAGTCTAATCCTATCTTCAGACAGTGCACCATGATTACCCTCAAGTCCGTCATCTGTTAAGTCAGTCATTCCCTGCTGCTTTAGCTGTTGCTACTGCTGCTATTGCCGCAGCCGCCGCGTGATAATGATCATACCCAGAGAGCGCAGCAGCTGCGGCCATTACGCCACGCTCCAGCTCCAGCCACTTCAAGTGAAGTGCGTGCCCTGCGTGGGCTGTGGTTATGGCGTGAGCTGCGCACTCTGTGACCTTTTTGTGCTTAGGAATGAGTGATCTAATAAGTAGTGACGGAAGATGGGATCCGTAAGGGCAAATACACATCTCGAGATGAATGGTGCAGGAGAGTCTAAGCCTATCTTGAGACGGCGCACCATGCTTACCCTAAAGTCCATCATCTATTAAGTCAGTCATTCCTTAACAGCTCCATACCACCTAACCATTCCTCAGTAATCTCGAGAAATTCACCGCCTTGCCTCTCATGTTGACATCACCTGCGCCCTCACCACTTGAGCTGAGCCTCTATGTGCACTATCCCTTCTGTGTCCATAAGTGTCCATATTGTGACTTTGCTTCTCTGCCCTTAGGTGCCGATACCTCCCGCGATGAGGTCTATATGCAGACCCTCTTACGTGAGTGGCAGCTAAAAAAAGAGCTGTGGCAAGCAAGCGGACGTGAGATCAGCACCGTCTACATTGGTGGTGGTACTCCCAGCCTCTGTGATGTGCGCCAGTGGGAGCACTTTTTTGCCGCTATCAGCCCTTATGTAAGTGCTGATGCCGAGATATCTTTAGAAGCCAATCCTGGCACCGTTACCGCCAGCAAATTGCGGGATTTACGTGCAGTCGGTTTTAACCGTATCAGCATTGGCGTGCAGAGCTTTAACGATCGCATGCTCAAGCGCTTAGGCCGTATCCATAACTCTCATGAGGCCAAAGAAGCATGCCGCTTAGCACAGCAAGCGGGCTTTACCAATTTCAATATCGACCTGATGCACGGCCTGCCACAGCAGGATGTGGCAGGAGCTCTTTATGACTTACAGCAAGCACTGGCCTTAGATTGCACCCATCTGTCGTGGTATGAGCTGACCTTAGAAGAGGGCACCTACTTTGGGGATCACCCACCTGTATTGCCAAAGGAAAAGACGCTCTTAGCTATTGAGGAGCAGGGCTGGCAGCTGTTACAGGATGTTGGTTTTGATCATTATGAGGTCTCAGCTTACGCCCGTGAGGAGCGCTATCGCTGTCGGCATAACCTCAATTATTGGCGTTTTAATGACTACCTAGGGTTAGGGGCGGGTGCGCACCAGAAACTTACCCTCTGGCAAGAGCAGCCTCAGCCACAAAGGTCACTACAACCACCACAAAACGCGTCATTTACTACAGTTTCGCCTGCATTTGCATCATCTGCAACAGCTGCAGCCACTACTACTACTACTACTACTACTACTCTCGCGCCTCAGACTACCCCAGAGAGTGACGCTCTTAGCGCAAAAGCATCACCTGCAACCAAGTCAGTAGCAGCATTGTTGGATCATCCCCACGAAATGCTAGCTGCTTGTGCCCGCTGGCTTCAGCAGCAGTGTGCCCAACGTACCACTGCCTTAGCAGCTACCTCTAAGAGCGATGTCAGCGACGTGAGTGAAGCATGGGCAGAGAGCAGTGCCATTACCCCTGACAATATCGCCACCCATCCGCTGTGGATAAACTTTGAAAAGCACAGTCCACTGGTGGTCACTCGTATGGCCAATAGTGAGGACTTAGCGTCCTACTACGGCTTCTGGCAAAACTTACCGGAGAACTGCTTTACACCGATGCTGGCAAGTGCCTGCGCCGGTGACTCTTTTGTGCTCACAGCCACTGCGTCAGCAGCGCCTTTAGGGGCCATTCCGGTGGCGCAGTTGGCAAGTCCTCCTAATGCGCAAAGCTCCATGGAACAGGGCGCTGTCTCTGCTCCAGCTGCCGCTACCACTGCCCCCACTGCTGCCAACTTTGCTATCGCGAATAGCACCGCTACCACCGGCAGTAACACTTACGATCTTACTGTCAGTATGATTGCCGCTGATGAGCTGCCTTTTGAGTACATGCTCAATCGCTTGCGCCTCTACCACGGTGAGATTACTGCCGCTGACTACCTCACGCACACCGGTCTCTCTCTGCTCTCACAGCAGAAGCGTCTGCATAACTTACAAGCAAAGGGACTCATTAGCCTGCACCGCGATCTCTCCTTTGCCCTCACCGACACAGGAAAGTTAATGGCTAATGATGCTATTTGCGAATTTTTGTGAAAAAATGGCCCGCAGAGTCCCAAGTGCAGGGCAAAAACCGCACTGACGGCGCTGCGTGCGTGATTTTTCTGCAAAAAAGTGCTCGCTGCTGCCACTTGCAAAAAAGAGGATCCAGTAGCGGAGCAAAGAGCATAAATATCAGCTTTTTGCCACTATAAAGTAGTGTGCTTTTCCACGCTCATTGGCCTGTTTCTGTGGTTTTTGCCACAAAAGCAGCACTTTTCACGCTGCACCAGCATAAAAAGCCGCTAAAATAAGGCTATCGTTGCTACTTTAGCCAACAGGTGCTGTGTGATGTTCACAAGAACGTATCGCCACAGAGTGCTGGGGATAAAGTAGCACCGGCCAATTAGGTCGCATGAATGGTGCTGCCAAGCTTTTTCACAGAGCAGCATGGCTGCTTTACCTCTGCATACAGGCAGATAAACGAGCTTGCTGCGATGCTGTTGCTGCGTACTTTGGATCCTGTGGCGCTGATGCATGCTTGCTGTTTACTGCCTCAAACGCTGCTTAAAATTTATTGTTGCTGCCTTAGCACAGTGGGCTGGCGGTAAGTAAGCTCTACTTTGGTCTCAGTGCGCCGCAGCCTTTCCCAAAGTTTGCTTGTTTTCATTTAGGTTTCTTGCTCTCGACTTATTGGCTATCACTGGTTTCCAAGAGATTGATATGGCAAATAACACAGTAGATCCGCACACGGACACCACGCAGAGCCCCCGCCCTCAAAGCAAGGATGTCTTTGCTGAGCTCTTGCAAGGTGAGCATGCCCCGCATGGCCCGCTGGAGTCGGATTTTAAGAGTGCGCTGTTTGTCTGTGCTGCCACCCAGCACTACACCTTTGAAGAGACCATTGCCGACCGCCGCATGATGATGCTGGGAATGCTCCTCGCCTCGGTCGGTTATCAAGGTGATACCAAAAACTTAAGCGCCGATTATGTCCTTAAAGTCTTACAAGAGCTCTTAGACGAGGGCGCTTTAGAGTACATTGGCTCTGGTGCCGGTTTCGTCGCTCATGACTATAAAGCCGAGAGCGTGGGCAAAGTAGGCTGCTCACTCGTCTACCATGACCGTGATTTCAAAACAAATGAGCTGCGCTTTTTAGACAGCACCGGCGAGTACCCTCTCTTTAGTAAGTTTCTGGTCATCCCTGGCGATACCGTTAAGGTGGTGATTAACACCTTCTTAGGTTGCGCTTACGTCCGTGAAATCATCACGAAGCGCACCATGGTAATTGGTGAAGCTGCCTCCCATGACGAGATTCGCTTCCGCGACAAAGCCCTCAGTGCTTTTGATGTGCGTATCACCCGCGACGGCGTGCCTTTCAAAAACGGTGATATGGTCATCACCGAGATTGTGTCGCGTAAGGGCTCTAACGTCTTAATCGTGCGCGCTCGTGAGGTGGTGCAAGACACCGGTGCTTTAAACGCCTTTATCTTCTCGGCCGTATTAGAGCACGGCATCCCTAATACGTGGCCACCAGCAGTACAAAATCAGGTGAAGAAAATCCCTGATCATGTTGCTGCCAGTGAAACTCACGGCCGCGTCGATTTACGAGAGCTGCCATTAGTCACCATTGATGGTGAGGATGCCCGTGACTTTGACGATGCGGTGTACTGCGAAGTGCAAGAGGATGGTAAGTACCATCTCTATGTTGCCATTGCTGATGTGTCCTATTATGTGCGCACGGGCAGCGCCATTGATAGTGAGGCTTTAAACCGCTGCACCAGCGTGTATTTCCCTTACTACGTCATCCCAATGCTGCCGGTAGAGCTCTCTAACGGTATCTGCTCTTTAAATCCAAACGTCGATCGCCTGTGCATGGTCTGTGACATGATCATCAACGCCAAGGGCAAGATCGAAACTTACGAGTTCTACCCAGCGGTGATGAATTCTCATGCCCGCTTAACCTACACCGAAGCCCAGTACATGCTGGATAACGGTAAGGCTATTAAGAGCGAGCACACACAGTGCGTCCCATGGGTGAAGAACCTCTTTGGTGTTTATAAGGCCTTACGTGCTGCCCGTGAGCGTCGCGGCACCTTTGAGTTTGAGAGCACCGAGGTGTACTTCCTCTTTGATCGCAATTGGCGTATCAGAGGCATGGAGCCTACTGAGCACAATGCCTCACATGAGCTCATTGAGGAGTGCATGATCGCCGCTAATATTTGCGCGGCAACCTTTGTCAAAGAAAACAAGTACGAAACGCTCTATCGTATCCACGAGCGTCCAGCTCCAGAGCGCTTAGAGAAGCTGCGCGCTATCCTCTCGCGCTACGGTATCGACCTTCCTGGCAAAGACACACCATCGCCACAGGACTTTAAGTTTGCCTCCGATCAGGTAGCCAAGCTGCCTGAGGGCGTGCATCAGGTCATTGCCCTGCAGATGCTGCGCTCGATGATGAAGGCCTGCTATAGCCCTGACAACGTCGGTCACTTTGGTCTGGCCTTAGAGAATTACGCGCACTTTACCTCGCCAATTCGTCGTTACCCAGATTTACAGATTCACCGTGTGATTAAGTACATTCTGGAGCGCCAGCAAAAGCGTGAGTGGGGCAATATTGGTGCTCAGCACTACTCCCATGAGGCCCTCTTGAAGTTAGGGCAGGTGTGCTCTGAGTATGAGGTGCGTGCCGCCGATGCGGAGTTTGATGTCGACAACTCCTTAAAGTGCGAGTTTGTGTGCAACTTCTTAAGTGAGATCGTTAATGGTACGGTCTCGACGGTGGATCGCTTTGGCGTCTTTGTCACCTTAAATGATTTCTTCATTGACGGGCGTATTCCTGTAGAAGATCTGGTGTCGATCAACTCCCAGCAGCAGACCTTTGTTACTGCAAGTGGTAAGACCTACCATGTTGGTGACCAGATTGCGGTACGTATTGTTAAGGTCAATAGCCTGCATCGCTTTATCGACTTGTGCCCAGTCTCTAAAAAGAGCAAGGGCGACCTCGAGTTCAATCTGCAACGCCGTTTAGAGCAGCTGCGTAATACGGCGGTGGCTGACTTAGAGCCAAACAACGACGATAAGGATCTTTTCTTTAAGAGCATCGCTGATTTCTCTCAAGGCCATAAGGCCTCGAATGCGGACAATATCACGCGTCCGCATATGGATTACAGCATCTCTCGTGAGCTTAATCTGAGCACAGCGATGCATCAGACCCCAACGGCCATGGCTAGTGCTTTAACGGCAGCGGGCCTCACCCGTGCCGAGCATGAGCACGACTCAGAGGACGCACTAGAGGCTGGTTCGCAGGAGGCTCCAGAGTCTGTTCCCGAGCCGGTTGTGACTGCTGCTCAAGTAGAAGCCGCTGCTCAGGTTGCGGGTCAGGGCGCCAGCAAAGAAATTACTGCATCAGCATCAGCAGCAGCACTAAAAGAGGCTGCAGCAGCACTAAAAGAGGCTGCAGCAGTTCTAAAAGAGGCTGCAGCTACTCCTGCTACTCCCAAGGCCAAAAAGGCCAAGGGGCCAGGCCCAAAGGAGCGGCATGACCCGCTGTTAGAAGAGACGGCCACGCGTATTGAGGCTGATCTCAATGGTGGTAAGTACCCAGAGAGCGGCAAGAGCAAGAAGAAAAAGGCTGCTGTGAGCACCGCCACTCTTACTACGCCTACTACGCCTACCACTCCTACCACTCCTGAGGCAACTAAGACACAAGCTGCGGGCGTGAGCCTTGAGAAAGAGGCGGCCTTAGAGAATCAAGAAGCGGTGACCCAAGTGCATATTAGCGAGGGCACCAAAGCTACGGTCAGGACGCGCAGCACTAAGCGTGCAGCGGTAGCGACCAGTGCAACTACATCAGCAGGGGCTCAAGCTCCAAGCGAGGCCGCTGCTGCCACTTCTGCTACAAGTGCTCCAACTGAGGAGCGCAACTCCACAAAAGAGACCCTGCAACAGGCTCCGGGAGCAGTAAAAGCCGTACCGGCAGCCGCTCAGGATGAAGAGGAGAGTACAGTTCCTATGAACAAGAGTGCTGCTAAGAGCAAAAAGGCGGCAGCTCCAGCAGAGGCTGTGCCTGAGGCTGCTGCTGTGAGTAAGGATCAAGTGCCAGAGTCAGCTCCAGCTGAGGCCAAGAAAGCCTCAGCCAAGAAGACTGCGGTTAAGACCACTGCCAAGAAAGCTACCACCAAGAAAGCCGCTGCGGCTCCTGCTACCGAGGCTGAGGCGAAGAAGACTAGCGCCGCTAAAGCTCCAGCCAAGAAGACTGCGGTAAAGAAGACCACTGCTGCGGCTAAGGCTCCTGAGGCCAAGGCTGAGGAGCCAAAGGCGGCGGAGAAGAAAGCCCCTGCTAAGAAGGCTGCTGCCAAGAAGACTGCTGAAGCTAAGGCTCCAGAGGCAGAGGCTAAGGCTGAAGCTCCAAAGGCTACTGCCAAGAAGGCTAGCGCCGCCAAGGCTCCAGCTAAGAAGGCTGCCGCGAAGAAGACCGCTGCGAAGAAGACTGCTGAGGCCAAAGCTCCAGAGGCAGAGGCTAAGGCCGAGGCTCCAAAGGCCACCACCAAGAAGGCTAGCGCCGCTAAGGCTCCTGCTAAGAAGGCTGCAGCCAAGAAGACCGCTGAGGCTAAGGCCCCAGAGGCAGAGGCTAAGGCCGAAGCTCCAAAGGCCATCACCAAGAAGGCTAGCGCCGCCAAGGCACCAGCCAAGAAGGCTGCAGCCAAGAAGACCACTGAAGCCAAGGCTCCAGAGGCCAAGGCTAAGGCCGAGGCTCCAAAGGCCGCTGCGAAGAAGGCTAGCGCCGCCAAGGCACCTGCCAAGAAGGCGGCTGCGAAGAAGACCGCTGAAGCTAAGGCTCCAGAGGCAGAGGCTAAGGCCGAGGCTCCAAAGGCCACTGCGAAGAAGGCTAGCGCCGCCAAGGCTCCTGCTAAGAAGGCTGCTGCGAAGAAGACGGCTGCAGCTAAGGCTGAGGCCCCAAAGACTGCCGCTAAGAAGTCCGCAGTCAAGAAGCCTGCTGCGAAAAAGGCCACCAAGGCCGAATAGGGTAATGAGCAAGAGCACGTTCACGCGCGCTCTGCTACTATCCCACAGATTACTGCCACATGAAGGGCGCTGGCTCTAAGATAGCCAGTGCTCTGTGGCGCTTTTGAATGCTCAAAGGGGATAAGGCAACTTTTCCCCTTTCTTTTTGGGTGTTTGCGCCAAATTATGGCGTGTCGTCGGTCTTTCAGCGATTAAGGCCAAGCCCACACCCAAGTGCAAGGTTATTGTCAATGCAAGTACAAAAGAAAAGCCGCAACCGTGAACTCGTTTACGGCATCAATGCCGTCGAGCAAGCGATTGAGACTAGCCCTGAGAAGATCCTCTCGGCATGGATCGCAAAGGGCCGTGAGGATGACAAGCGTATCTCCAAGCTGGTACAGCGCTTAGCCTCTTATGGTGTGGTGACTCAAGTGGCCATGCGCCACTTCTTAGATGAGAAGTGCGAGGGTGGTGTGCATCAGGGTATTGTCCTTGAGATGAAAGCTACCCCACCAAAGAACGAGCACGACTTAGACGAGCTCTTAGACTCCTTACAAGAGCAGAAGGAAGCCCCATTCTTATTGGTGTTAGATGGTGTGACTGACCCACGCAACTTAGGTGCGGCTATGCGCTCGGCATGGGCGGCTGGTGCGCATGGTGTGGTGGTACCAAAGGACAAGTCGGCGCCATTTAGCCCAGCGGCGCGTAAGACGGCCTCGGGTGCTGCCAGTGAGTTACCGCTATTTGTGGTGACGAACTTAGCACGTGTGTTAGATGACTTTGCTGAGCGCGATATCAAGATCATTGGTATGGATGGCGCGGCGGAGCATGATATCTACAGCACGGACTTAAAGGGGCCGTTAGCGATTGTGATGGGCTCGGAGGAGTCTGGTATGCGCCGCTTAACCCGTGAAAAGTGCACTGATATCACTAAGATTCCTATGGCGGCAGGTGTGGAGAGCTTAAACGTCTCCGTAGCGGCTGGTGTGGTGCTGTTTGAGGCGGTACGTCAGCGTCAGAACCTATCGTAAGTAGGTAAGGTAGGTAGGAGGTAGGATCAGGTTGTGCGCGCCATGGAAGTGTCTGGGCTTGTAGGTAACCTAAAAAGCACCTGACGGTGTCTTATCTTGAGGGTAGTACCTCAGTAAACACCTCATCTCAGGATAAAACACCTGATTGTAGGCAGTTACCGCCTTTGGGATTTGCTTTTGGGGATAATCTCCAGTGCTTTGAGGAAAGGAGCTTACTCGCGCCTGCGGTGGCAAGGGTGGGGCTATGGTCAGCAGTGCGGCTGTAAGAAAGGAGTGATCTCATCTGTGACGGCTGCTGGGGTGAAGCTGGCAACGACCTATACCTCAAGCTACACCTCGAGCTAACTGATGCCGCTTAGCCTCTGATGTTACCTTGAGAGGTAGGTGCGCATTATGGCCATAAATGCAGTCATCGCTTAAGTCAGTCATTCCTTACCTCAGCGCCTGCGCTACTTCTTAAGAGGGGGCTCTACACACAGTAACACCGCTAAGAGTGCTCACCCTCTGCGGTGCTGCAGCCTCACTGCTTGAGAGTAGGTAGTAGCAGACTGCCAGCGCTAGCCAGCCTCCTGTGCTTCCCACACGCCAACAACAGCTCTTCCCCATCCTTAGCCAAAAATTCTGTGACCCCCCTTGCAAATACCCCGCATAAGAGTAGAATACTCGCGTTTCAGTCACGGCTCCCGCGAAACGTGCGCGCCTGCCGTTAGCTTCCTTGCCTAAAACTTGACTGACTTTTCGCTTTTAGGCTTTTACCGTAAGGGGCATTTCAATGCTGCGTTGCTACGAAATTGTTTTCATGGTGCACCCTGATCAGTCTGACCAGGTTCCAGGTATGATCGAGCGCTATAAGGGCGAGATCGAGAAGACCGGTGGTAAGATTGATCGCCTCGAGGATTGGGGCCGCCGTCAGCTGGCTTACCCAATCATGAAGCTCCACAAGGCTCACTACGTCTTAATGAACGTCCAAGCTGAGCGTGAGGCTATCGAGAGCATCGAGAACAACTTCCGTTTTAACGATGCCATCATCCGTACCTTAGTCATCCGCACCAGCGGCCCTGTCACCGAACAGTCTCCTATGCTCAAGCAACAGCAAGAGCGCCAGGAGCGTCAAGAGCGTCGTACCGATCGCGGTGATCGCAACGATCGTCGTAACGATCGTGGCTTCGACGAGAACCAAGACTAACACTAAGGGAGAGTTCTAATCATGGCTCGTTATTTCCACCGCCGTAAGTACTGCCGTTTCACCGCTGAAGGCATTACCGAAATCGATTACAAGGATGTGGCTTTACTGCGCAATTACATCGCCGAGTCCGGCAAGATTGTGCCAAGCCGCGTCACTGGCACAAGCGCTAAGTATCAGCGTCAGCTCTCCACCGCTATCAAGCGTGCCCGCTACTTAGCCCTGTTACCATACACCGATCTGCACAGCCGTTAATTCTGCTCAGATCTAACCCGCCCCCTAATAAGCCCTCTTTAGCACCGCAACGCTCCAAACAGCAACGCTGCCTAGAGGGGCTTAGACACGGCTTGCAGAGTTAGCGCCTTAAGCAAGTGCTAACTCAGCTCTGGGGACGGCTCCCACGACATTCTAGGAATTCGTCATGGAAATCATTCTGCTCGATAAGATCGCTCACTTAGGCGGTCTGGGTGACAAGGTTAAGGTGCGTAATGGCTATGCCCGTAACTACCTGTTACCACAAAAGAAGGCTGTGTTAGCTACCGAAGAGAACTTAAAGAAGTTCGAGGCTGACCGCTTAAAGTATGCTGCTAAGATCGCCGCTGAGTTAGAGTTAGCTCGTCAGCGTGCCTCTAAGATCGAAGAGCTCGGCACCATCGTCATCGCTTCTAACGCCGGTGATGAGGGTAAGCTGTTCGGTTCTATCGGTACCCGCGATATCTCCGATGCCTTAACTGCTCAGGGTATCGAAGTGCACAAGAGCGAAGTGCGTATGCCAGAGGGCGTGATCCGCTCCATCGGTGAGTACGAGATCGCTTTACAGCTGCACGCTGATGTTAAGACCTCTATTCACTTAGTGGTCGAGGCCGCCAAGTAATATTGGTGGTCAGAGAAGAGGGCGCAGCAGGAAAACAAAAATTTTCTTACTGCCCCCTGTTCTCTGCAAAAACTTGTGCTACAATGTAGCCCGTTCCAGCGATGGGGGTATAGCTCAGTTGGGAGAGCGACTGAATCGCATTCAGTAGGTCATCGGTTCGATCCCGTTTACCTCCACCACGTGAACACTAAGAAGCGCCGTTAAGGCGTTTTTTTGTGCCCAAAAGAAATTCATGCGTAACTGATAATCACTCTCAGTACGCCATAAACGCTGTAGATTGCCTTATTTAAGCCAAAACTTGCTCTAAGTCACGCTTTAGCTTCATTATATTTCTTGCGACTATCAATCAAGATCACCTATAATATTCATACAGGTTATCTTTTGGTGGATAGCGGAGGCGGCTATGCGTAGAGTAGGGAAGGGCTTACCAAGCGGCGGTAGTAGCGCTGAGGCTACTACTACTACTACTACTGTGAGCGACACAGGCTTAAAGACGCATGCGCACATTGCTGCGACCACAGCAGATGCTGCTGACAGTGCGCCAACAGGAGGCATTGCGCCTGCTGCGCCCCATATTGCTCCGCCGGTGGCCAACAAACGGCCGCGCGCATGGCAGCGATCGCAGGTAGCGGCAAAGGCACCTGCACCTGCACCTGCACAGGAACTGGCACAGCCACAGTCCCCATCTCTTGTCGTGTCCTCAGCAGAGACCGACCTCTCCTCACCTTCTTTCTCCAATCCCTCCTCGATTGCTATTGCAGCTACTGCTGCCACGTTCTCGGCATCAGCAGCGTCTGCGGCGTCTTCAGTGTCTACCACAGTGCCAGCGCGCTTACAGACCTATAAACCCCAATACCACCTCTACGCAGGTAAGGTTCAAGACGTCTACGCTAAGTGGCCTGCTCCTGATCTCATTGTTGCTGATGGCGCGGCGCTCTCGGCTACGAGCCTCTCTGCTGCTCTCAATGCTGCACCTCTTTCTGACTCTGCTCCTACTCCTGAGCCTCACGCTGCTGTAGCGCCTGCTGGTGGCTGTGACAGTGGTATTGGTAGTGGTAGCTGTGCGCCTTTGAGTGACTTTTGCGCGTGGTATCAGCCGCATATTGCGGCATGGGCAAAAGCAGCCAAGCCCTCAACCTCACTGTGGCTGTGGAATACCGAGATTGGCTGGGCTAGCCTGCATCCTCAGCTGCAAGCGGCTGGATGGGAGTTTGTACAACTGCTTGTGTGGAATAAGGGCACCTCCGCCACCGCTCACTTAAGTCACAGCCGCCGTAGTGGTAGTTACCGTAGTCCTGCACCTGTGGTAACCGAGGTCGCTGCGCTTTACCGCCGCCAATTACGTTTACGTACCCCTACAGGGCAGAGCCTACCGGTACCAGAGTGGTTACGTGCGGAGTGGCTGCGCAGTGGGCGCCCTCTCAGTGAGGTGCAGTGGGCTCTGGGGGAAAGCAGTGCTCTTGCAAGGTTCTTATGTGGTGAGGGTAAGTGGAGCTGGCCGCGCGGGGATGAGGTCGAGACGCTGGCCCGCTATTGCTCCCAACGGGGCGATCCGAGTGCGTGGTTCTACTTCTCCTTAGATGGCAGAGCACCTCTGACAGCAGCTAAGTGGCAAAACCTCAAGGCGGTGTGGCATCCACTATCAGCTCTTACTAATGTGTGGACACAAGCACCACTCAGTAGTGATGAGCGCTTACAGGGCAGCTTGCAGCAGCAGGCGCCGCAGGTTTATGTCCCCACCCCAGACGAAGACAAAGTACTGCGACAAAAGCCCCTGAAGTTGCTGCTGCAGCAGGTGTACGCCACCACCAATGAGGGCGCCGTAGTCTGGGAGCCTTTTGGGGGACTGGCGACAGCAGCGGTAGCCTCAGTACTCTTAGGGCGCGAGGCATATGTGGCCGAGTGTGAGCCGCGTTTTGTGCCGCTGCTGCAGATGCGCCTTGAGCAAGCGCAACGGGCATGGGAAGAGAATGGTGCCTTGACTGATGAAGAGTTACAAGAGGCCGCAAAGAGCAGAGCAGGGCGCGTCTCAAAAAGAGCGCAGGGGAGGACGCAGCTGGGGCGCACGCTTCAGGGGCGGGTGTTGTAATGAGGTAAGGAATGAGTGATGGCTAGTCACACACCTCGAGATGAATGGTGCAGGTGAGTCTAATCCTACCTTAGGACGGTGCACCATGATTACCCTAAGGCTCGTCATCTATTAAGTCAGTCGTTCCTTAGTGTTAGTGATCGCTGTGCTGTGCTTTGCTTTGTTGCTGGCTTTTGTTTAGCATGGAGGACGAGAGCTGTGCTTTGTCAGGTCACTTGCAGCGGTAGCTGGTACGGCTAAGCGTAGCAGGCAACGTTCACGGGACACTGGATATGAAAGATATTGATGTGCTTGAAAATCGCTTGCAGCGCCTTGCGCCTAAGCTGCTGGAACTCTTGCTGATCGATCAGACTAAGACCAAGAACAGCGGTACCACGCAGCACATCTTTTGGGCTACCTCTGACTATGAGGCGCTCGGGCCTCAGTTTGCCTATGATGAGCCTATCACTCCAGAGCTCATTACTGGGGATAATGGCTTAGTGATTAGGCCGCGTGTTCTCAAAGACCAAAGCGAGCAAAGCAATCGTAGCCGCAACATGGCAGAGGTGTACACCCCATCATGGCTGTGTAACGAGCAAAACAACTTGGTGGATGAGCAGTGGTTTGGCCGCACTAATGTCTTCAATCAAACTACCTATATGGGCTGGCAAGACAATCCTGAGCCTATCGCCTTTCCCCAAGGTAAGAGTTGGCAAGATTACGTAGGGGATGTGCGCCTTGAGATTACCTGTGGTGAGGCGCCGTACTTAGTCAGTCGTTACGATATGACGACAGGCAACTACATCCCTGTAGCTGAGCGCATTGGTTTGCTGGATCGCAAGTTGCGCGTGATAGGTGAAAACACGCACAGCCCTGAGGAGTGGCTGGAGTGGGCACGTGTGGCCTTTTGCAGTGTCTATGGCTTTGAGTGGCAGGGCGATAGCCTGCTCCTTGCGCGTGAGAACTTGCTCTTTACCTTAGGCGAGTTCTATGAGGATCGCTGGGGTGAGCAGGCACCTCTTGAGATTGATGCTCTGCTGTCTTTTGCCGAGATCATCTCATGGAATCTGTGGCAAATGGATGGCATGAGAGGCGTTATCCCTAACTCCTGTAAGGAGAAGATTACGTATGACAACACGCTCTTTGGCCTAGAAACTGTGGCCGAGCAGTGTGCTGGCTGCCACAAAGAGGGACTACTGAATACGCAGCACAACGGCACTTACTGCCTGATCAAGGACTGGACTCAGAAGTCTAGAGGGTGCTTAGGCAAAATTGTGCGCTTTGTGGACTTGTTCTGAGTATTTATTGCTCAGTTTGTTAAGCTGAGCAGTAAAAGCAACTTTCTGACTTTCTGAGGCAGGACGGGCATGGCTACAGAAACACCAGCATTTGCTGCGGCGTTCAACGCTAAGGTCATTTACGTGTTTCGCATTAATGATGCGGCGCATGATGGCTGCCTGAAAATTGGTGAGACCAGCTGTGTCTGCCAAGATTTTAATGCCCTGCCACCTAATTGTCCTGAGCTCAATGCGGCCGCCCACAAGCGCATTGCCCAATACACACAAGCAGCAGCCATCGCTTATGAGCTCGTGCACACGGAGCTGGCGCAAAGTTTTACCCAAGTAGCAGATCCTCAGCACAAGCAGCAGCTGAACTATCAAGTGCGCGCCTTCAGTGACCGTGATGTGCACAACGTGTTGCTTCGCTCTGGCATCAAGCGCAAGGAGTTTGATCTTAAGCACCACGCCAATGAGTGGTTCGTCTGCAATCTAGCTATCGTCAAACAGGCCATTGCCGCTGTTAAAGCTGGCCGCACCGCTCTCGATGCCGTCGAGAGCAACCCTGAGCCTGTCTCCATTCAATTCCGTCCGGAGCAGCAAGAGGCCATTGCCCTTACCATTAAGCAGTTTCGTAAGGGCAAGGGACAGATGCTGTGGAATGCCAAGATGCGTTTTGGCAAGACCTTAAGCGCCTTAGAGGTGGTTAAGGAGCTGAACTTAAGCCGCACTATCATCATTACCCATCGTCCGGTGGTCAATGAGGGCTGGTTTGACGACTTTCACAAGATCTTTTGGGACAGCCCGCAGTTTGCCTACAGCTCTAAAGATCGTGGTGAGAGCTTAGCCGTCTTGGAGAGCAAGGGCCAAGAACAGCACTATGTGTACTTTGCCTCACTCCAAGACCTGCGTGGCTCCAGCAAGGTCGGTGGTGACTTTGTCAAGAACGAGGACGTGTTTGCGCTCAACTGGGATATGGTCATCATCGATGAGGCGCATGAGGGCACGCAAACCAGCTTAGGGCAATCAGTGCTCAAGGAGCTGCTCCATGAGCACACTAAGGTGCTCTACCTTTCGGGCACCCCGTTTAACTTGCTCGAGGGTTTCAAGCAAGACGAAGTCTTTACTTGGGATTATGTCGCGGAGCAAAAGGCGAAGCACGAATGGGATGAGATTCACCAAGGTGATTTCAATCCTTACGCCATGCTGCCGCAGCTGAACCTGTACACCTACAACTTAGGTAAGCTCTTTGCGCAATACGCAAACAGTGAGCTGGCCTTTAACTTTAACGAGTTCTTTAAGGTTGATGCAGCAACGGGGCGACTGGTGCATGAAAAGGATGTGCAAGCCTTTTTGGACTTGTTAACCAAGAGCAGTGCGCGCAATTACCCGTTCTCCACGCCACAGTTTCGTGACATCTTTCGGCACACCCTGTGGGTGGTACCAGGCGATGAACTACCGCAGACTTACGTCTGCGGTTTCACAGTGCTAACTCTGCTTTTACACAGTGTTAACACTGCTTTTTTCTAGTAGCGAGCCGCTATCTGATCTTCTGATGTAGATTGCGGATCACTACGGGC